>CAJUOE010000352.1 GCA_910587895.1 uncultured Lachnospiraceae bacterium | reverse complement strand
GTGTTTATTGTCTATGTATGTCAAGGCTGCAAAAATCACCAGCACCAACGTAAGCACTTCTAACGTATTCATACCGACCTCCTTTCCGTTTCCAGAAAGGACAACCGCAGACTATCCCTACTCGTTCTAATCTGACTAAGAAAATTATAGCACGTTATGTCGAATAATGCTATATTTGTTGCACTTTGGGATTTTTTTAGTAACCAATCATGCCAACTACTCAATGATTTTCCTTTTAGAAATCCAATCAGCAATTACATAAAAGATGCTTTTTGCGCTCAATCATTTCCCCGATTCTTGCAATATACTGCGCAACATCCTTCACATTCTCGCAGCGCACAATCTTCCTGCCCGGCTCCACCCGCTTTGAAATGCTCCCAGCTCCGAGAGCCAAAATAGTCTGTTTCTCCTCCATGATCAGGATGTTGTAGAGTCCGGCTTTGCCCTCTGCGGCATAGCCCACGTTTTCAAAATTGCCCGCCATGTTTTTCTGCCGGTACAGATAATACGGCAAAAGCCCCTGCTCCCTTGCATATTTTGCGGTCAGCTCTATGATTTCCCAGTTATTCTCCATCCTCATTCCCGCATAATCCTCCGGAAACATGCGAAATTTCGCCGCACGCTTGATGGCAAGGGAATGCACCGTCAGGTTGTCCGGCGACAATTTACAGATCTCTTCCATCGTATGCCGGACGTCATCAAGTTCTTCTCCGGGCAGCCCCACAATCAAGTCCATATTGATGTTGTCAAATCCCAGCTCCCTGGCAAGATGAAAACTTTCTATCGTCTGCGCTACGGTATGGCGGCGCCCAATAAGATCCAACGTCTCCTGTTTCATTGTCTGTGGGTTGATGGAAATGCGGGAAATTCCGTGCTTTCGCAACACAACGAGTTTCTCCCGCGTGATGCTGTCCGGCCGTCCGGCTTCCACTGTATATTCCAGCAGATGTGAGAAATCAAAGCTGTCCTCTATCTTCGAGAGCAGCCTGTCCAGTTGTTTTGGCATCAAGGTCGTAGGCGTTCCGCCGCCAATATAAATTGTATTCAATTTCTTATGGCCGCACGTTTTGGCAGTAAACGCAATCTCCCGCTCCAGCGCGTCCAGATAAGCGTCCACCTGACTTTCCCAGATGCCAATTGGCGAAGAAGAAAAGGAACAGTAGGAACAAATGCTCGGACAGAACGGAATGCCGATATAGAGGCTGTAGCCGTCGCTATAGTCAATCTGTCCAAGCAAAGCCAGTTCACGTTTCGCAATCTCGATACTTAGATCAATTTTCTGCTCCGATGTGAGATAATTCTCCCGCATATAAGCCTGGATTTCCGCTTGTGCCTTCCCCTGCTCCAACATGGACATAGGGATTTTCGTGGGGCGGATTCCGGTAAGCGTTCCCCAAGGCAGTGTCTTGTCCGTATGTCTCGACAGCATCCGGTACAAACACTGTTTGAGACGGTTTTTCGTATCCGCGCGGTTCGAAAAATCCGCCAGGGTTTCCGCCGTATCCTCCACGAAGCTGCCCGATAAATGAAAGGCAATTTTATCTGTGCAGCCACCACTCTTCTCTTCCCGGATGCCTGCCTCTTCCCAGCCATCATCCGTCTCTTGCCAGATGCCTGCATCGTTCCTGCCATCATCCTCCCGCTTAACATAAGATACCTCCAGGCGAAACAGGGGCGCCTGCTCCTCTTCCAATTCACGGATTTTCGCCGGATCTGCGGAAACTTTCACATCCTCCGCAGGATAGAACGCTTTTACCAGCGAGTGGATGTCGTATTCAAAATTTGCCTCATTCAAACAAACGGTTATCATGCCTGCTCCCCTAAATAAACGGATTGCCCATGCGCTCCATGCCAATTGTCGTGGTTCCCATATGCCCCGGATAGACTTTGACCTCATCCGGCAGCGGCAATAATTTTTCCTTGATGGAACGTACAAGATCAGACATGCTTCCCCGTGGGAAATCCGTCCTTCCCACAGACTGGCTAAACAGCGTATCCCCGCTGAACAGAGCCTTTTCTTTCTCAATATAGTAACAGCAGCCGCCCTCCGTATGTCCTGGGGTGTACAGCACCTTTATTTCCATCCCGGCAAGAGAGAGAACTTCGCCGTCCTTCACAAAAACATCTGCGTGATAAACATCCCCATGTCCAATCATGCCGGATACATTTAATTTGGGCTGCGCCAGCGTATCTTTTTCCTTCTCATGCGCGTAAATCTTAATGCCAAACATGCCAGCCAGCTCTTCTGCTGCCATCGCATGGTCGAAATGCCCGTGCGTCAGAAGTACCGCCTGCGGTTTCAGCCCTTCCTGCCTGATTTTATCCGCCAGAAACGACGCCGAATCTCCCGGATCTATGATTAACATTTCCTGCGTCTTGTCATTGACTGCAAAATAACAATTTGTCTGTACCGCCCCTACACAATACTGCTCAATCTTCATCATCTACAATTCCTTTCTTTCCTGATTACCTTTTCAAATGTGGAATAATATTTATACTAAAGTTTTATTTGATTTTTATCCCCGTGCAGAATAATCTCCTTATCGGCGCGGTTGATTCCCACAATCGCCCCCGTCTTATCATACTGCGTCAGCAAATCTGAGTTTTTCACAAGATGCCGCCGCCCGTTTTCCGACAGGAAATCCTCAATCTCCTTGCGGTTCCCCCTGCGGAAAATAGCACGAATTTCATCCTTTGTATAGACAGGCGGCGCAATGCTCTCCTCCACCACAGGCAGCAGGTATTGCCCGTTTCCTTCTTCTGCCTGCTCGATCTGTTCTTCGAGAATTTCCGGAAACTGTGCTTCCTCTTTTTCAGGTTCATTCCAGATCTTATCCCACAGGGATTTCAGAAATGTAACGGCCTGCTCTGCAAATTTGCGCAGCTGCACGGAAAAGTCCGTGCGCGCCTTTTCGCGCTGCGCTCGTTCCTTTCCCTGATGGGAAAGCTCCACCTTCACGCCGGAAGACATTTTCTCTGTGGATGTTTTGGAGGTCTCCTGTTTGGGCTCTGCTTTGGAGCTCTTCTTTTTCTCTTCGCTCCGCTCATAGATGACGCCCTGTTTATCCAGGTTCAGGTAAAATTCCGAAGCATCTACATTTTTTCTCTTTATCTGATTGACTTTTTCATGATCGTAATACGTTTGTCCATTCACTTTATCTATCATATAAGTTCTCCCTGCATTCTCCCACGCCGCCTTCGCGACATCGGCTACTCTCCCCATGTCCCAAATATAACAGTTCAGCCCGCGCCATTCGCAAAACCGCACTTACGTGCTCTGCGTTGCTACACAACTATTACTCCAAATTATAGCACAGCAAATTTCTCCTTGCAATCCTTTGTCATTCATTGTATAATAATGCAGCGCGGATACGTCCGCATACATTTAAACTATATAAGACAGTTCGTGACCATCCTGTCTCTAAACAAAACTAGGGATTTGAGAAACGGTTATTTTCCGTGCCTACGTGCCGGAGTATGCCGTTCTTTTTGTTTATGGGCTGTCGGAAAGGAACGCAATGGAAAATTTTAACCCCAATCGTTACGCCGTCATTCATGAGAAAAATCCCAGAGAAATCGTCATGCTCCGTGGGCAGGGATGCAGTTGGCGGCGCTGCCGTTTCTGCGACTACCATCTGGACTCTTCGGCAGACAAAACAGCAAATTTCAACCTCAATCGAGAACAACTCCTAAAAGTCACCGGAATTTACCATAAGCTGGAGGTTATTAACTCCGGCAGTTTTGTGGACCTGGACGAACCCACACTCTCGCTCATCGAAAAAGTATGCGAAATGTACCGCATAAATCAGGTACATTTCGAGTGCCACTGGAAACACCGTGATGCAATCGCTGATTTTCGCAAACGCTTTCGCGCCTGCGGAATCGAATTAAAAATCAAGACAGGCGTGGAAACCTTTGACGCCCTGTTTCGGGAAAGTTACCTCGATAAAGGCATTGACACCGACAAGCCGCAGGAGATAGCCGAATACTTTGACGAAGTCTGTCTGCTGTTTGGCATCCCCGGACAGACTGTCGAGAGCATGGAACAGGATATCCGGATTGGACTTTCCAATTTCGAGCGCGTCTGCGTCAATATCATGCAGGAAAATTTAAGACCCATCAAACCTGATCCCCGGGTCATTGCCCTGTTTACAGAAAAACTTTATCCAAAATACATAGAAGACAGCCGGGTAGATATTTTAATGGAAAACACGGCTTTTGGCGTAGGAGGCGTCGTAGAACATGCAGAATGAAATACTTTTAATCGTATCCCTTATTATTACTTACTCTGTCGTGCTGATATTATTTGCACTATTCCGCAGACGGGGACTTTATCTGTGGAGCGTTATCGCCACAATTGCAGCAAACATCGAGGTACTGATTGTCGTCAATGCATTCGGTATGGAAATGACGCTGGGAAATATCCTTTTCGCCTCCACCTTCCTTGTAACCGATATCCTCAGTGAGCTGTACGACAAAAAAGCCGCGCAGACTGCTGTGTGGCTTGGCATTGCCACCTCCGTGTGCTTTATCTTACTCAGCCAGTCCTGGATGCTTTATATCCCGAATGAAAATGACTTTGCAATGCCAAGTATCCGCACGGTATTTTCCAATACGCCGCGGCTGATGGCTGTAGGTATTGCCGTTTATGCGATTGTTCAGTTGTTTGACGTCTGGGCATACCATAAATGGTGGGCATTTACCAGCCGCAGGTTTCAGGATTCCCATAAATTCCTTTGGCTTAGAAACAATGGCTCTACCTTAATTTCCCAGCTATTGAACACCATACTGTTTACCTGGGGGGCATTCCTCGGTACACACGATACGCAGACGCTGATTTCCATCGCCTGTGCAAGCTATCTTATCTTTATTGTGACCAGTCTTGCCGATACGCCCTTTGTCTATCTGGCACGTACACTTCAGGAACGGATACATAAAACAGATTCTGATTTAGATTCAATTGATTAAATCTGTTTAAATTGTCTGAAACTGTCGAATATTATCATAATTTGTCGCATAATTAATCTTGATTTTTCCCTCTTTTTCGACATATAATGACTATAACGTCAAAAAACGAAAAAGGGGGCATCTTTTTATGAGCAAACGAAAAAAACAACTCTTACTTTCCGCAGGCATAATCCTGCTGATAGCGCTGACCGTGCTAATCTGTTATCTTTTATTTTCCGGAAAAGAAAAAAACAACCTGCAATACGACGACAACGCCACAGTCGGCATGCTGCCGGGTATCGACGTGGATAAGCGAAGGAAAGAATTGCAGGACGCTTTAGACCGCAGCATGATTGCTTTTTCCATCAATACTTCTCCAGTTTTCCCATACTTTTGCTATATTTTTTTCCAATTCTATGCTTCATGCCTTACCCCTTCCTGATTCCCATCTATTCCCCC
>CAJUOE010000351.1 GCA_910587895.1 uncultured Lachnospiraceae bacterium | reverse complement strand
TCTGACAAGAGGCGCCGGACGATACATTTTGTAGAAATTCCGTATTTCCTCCGGAATATCAATATATGCCGTATCATTGTCTAATTCCTGCTTAATCAGTTCATCACAGAAAACTTAAAAGCCATGGGCGGCTCCGTCACGCCGGCAGAAGACGGCATGACCATCGAAGGCGGCGCGCAGCTTCACGGAACACGGATCCAGACACACGCAGACCACCGGATTGCCATGGCATTTACGGTTGCGGGGCTCAACGCCTCCGGTGAGACGACGCTGGATGACGAATCCTGCGTTGCCATCTCCTATCCCTCTTTTTATGAGGACATACTTGCGCTTACAACATAAACAGCTTACAACATAAACAGGGAAATCCTTACAGGATTTCCCTTCTTTCAATACATCTATTCCTCTTCCACAGGCTTCCATGCCTGTCCGAACTTCACATCACGGAACAGTTCCGTCAGCCCGGTAATCTGTTTCAAACGCAGGATTTCATCACGGCTCATCCCCAGATGCTTGGAAATCCATGCGTCCGAACGTCCAATATCGTGAAGCTCCTTGACGATATTGCTCATCAGATCCACATCATGCGTCCCACGCGCCCGGTTATGCCGTATGGTGCTTGCCATCCGGTTGGAAAGCGGCTTTTCAATGACCGTTACCGGCAGCATCCCATTTTCCCTCTTATAGATATCCTTGTGGTCCATCATAATCTGGTAACGGTGGAAACCATCTACAATCACATAGTTATCCTGCGTCTGGGAGTAATAGCAGACAATCGGCATCGTATAGCCATCCTCCTTGATGCTGTCATACAACAGGCGCATTTCCGGCGGTGCAACGGAATTCGGGTTATATGTATTGGGGACAATCTTCTCAATTGGTACTGCAATGACCTTGTAAGCCGGGCTCTTAAAACTGTTATCGCTCATCTATGAATCCTCCGTACTTTCTTCGTATGATGTCAATTCGTTCCTGTTCTTTCCTGGATATTCCAAATCCCATAAAACGGCAGATGTGGTCATTTTTGAGGATACAAAAACACATCCTTTTCCAGCTTGGAATGTCTTTCGTTGACTTGATGTCGTCCGTATGGTCAGGTATCTTCCCTACAAAAACAACCCGGGAATTTTTATTGAGCGTATAATTGGACACGCCATTCCTGCGGATATGATATCCCCTGTCAATCAGCTCCTGAATTGTGTCCTCCGGCAGCCCGCCTCCCGTCTCATGCCAGAACTTGATGGAAGTCTGGAATTTTCGCACGTAATTGTTGCGAATCCTCACCGGAAGCGTATCTAAGAGGAACCTGGTATATGACTCCCACGTATGCCCCTCCGGAAGTGTGATATTGCGGTATCCCACCGCTTTCGTCCGGGCATAGACAGAATTGAAATTGGCGCCCTGCACCCTTCCAAGCAATTTTGCCCAGATCTCTTTGTCAATCACCCGGTAGAGGTTCAGGCTGTCCTTGGCATAATCATTAAACGGCGACGCCACCCGCATCTGGCTCGGTTTGAGCCCTGCTTTGTAATATAAGTCGTACAGCCGGTTATACTCATAGCCAAATTTGTAGTTTGCCACCCAGACGTCGCTGTTTGTCCAGTCATAGAGCGGCGACGCCGTCCAGACATCCTTAAATTGTTTGGAAATCCAGCACTGCCCTTCGTATCCGTATTTGCGGTTCAAAAATCCGCTATAGCGCTGCATGGATTCTTCCGCCCGCATTCCAAGCAAACATACCGTCTTGCCGTTACCATGCAGTTCTTTGTAATATCTGCCGAACTGTTTGGCGAGGTCTTCCTGCGGCATCCGGTAACGGTAATGGTGAAACGGATCCGGCAGCTTGATTACATAGGGATGGTCGGGCATCGGGCGCACCCAGATGTCCCTCTTCATGTCATCCCACGGATACCAGTACATTTCATAGCTGCTGAGTGCCGTCCGCGTTGCCATGGGCAGGCATACCCAATAGGGATCCACTTCCTTCTCCAGCTTCTGAAATGTCTGCTCCACATATTCTGTCGTCACCGTATACTGTGCCTCAAAATCCTGATGAAATAAGCCGATTAACCGTTCCGGATAATGTTTCCGCTTAAAATCCAGCAGAAGGTTCAACAGCACGCCGCTGTCTTTTCCCCCGCTAAAAGAAACATAGATATTCTCAAATTCCCGAAACAGAAAATGAAAACGTTCCTGAAGTGCCTCATACACATTCTCTTCCTGATATTGTCGAACCATGTTGTCTCTCTTCCTTCTGGCCAAATCCAATCTTGTCCCTGAAACTGAAATCTTCTCTTAAGTAACGTGTAAATAATAGAAATGATGTTTTTCAACCGCCTTATAAAATCAGCATCGCATCCCCAAAACTGAAAAAGCGGTATTTCTCTTCCACTGCCTTTTTATAGGCATGGAGTATGTTTTCCCTGCCTGCAAGCGCCGATACCAGCATGACCAGCGTAGACTCCGGCAGGTGGAAATTGGTGATCAGTGCATCCAGTACCTGGAACTGATATCCCGGATAGATGAAAATATCGGTCCATCCGCTGCACGGCCTTACCCATTCTTTGCCGGATGTTTCCCCCGGGCTGTCCTTGCCAGACATCGCATCTGCTTTTGTATGCATCTTCACTGCCGCGGACTCCAGCGTACGACAGCTTGTCGTTCCCACGCAAAATACCCTGCCGCCCTTCCTTTTGGTCTCATTGATAATATTTGCAGCCCTTTCATCCAGTTCAAAATACTCCGAATGCATATGGTGTTCCTGCACCTGTTCCACTTTTACCGGGCGAAAGGTTCCCAGCCCTACGTGAAGCGTCACTTCTGCAATTGCAATTCCCCTGGCGCGGATATCGTCTAAAAGCTCCCGCGTAAAATGAAGACCCGCCGTAGGCGCCGCCGCAGAGCCATCGTATTTGGCATAGACAGTCTGGTAACGTTCTTTATCCTCCAGCTGATGGGTGATATAAGGCGGAAGGGGCATCTGGCCAAGCTGGTCAAGGATTTCCTCAAAAATTCCCTCATAGTAAAAACGAATCAGCCGGTTGCCGTCCTCAACCACATCCAGAATTTCCCCGGCCAGCAGCCCGCCGCCAAACATAATCTTTGTGCCAGGCTTTGCTTTCTTCCCCGGCTTTACGAGCGTCTCCCAGACGTCATTTTCCCTGCGCCTGAGCAGCAAAAGCTCAATCTTTGCCTGTGTACCTTCCTTTTCTCCGAACAGCCTTGCCGGAATGACCCTCGTGTTGTTGATGACAAGACAGTCCTGCGGCGTCAGATAATCCAGAATCTGTGAAAAATGCTTATGCTCCAGTCCCCCCGTCCGCCGGTCTAAGACCAGCAGGCGGGAACCGGAACGGTCTTTAAGCGGATCCTGGGCAATCAGCTCTCCTGGAAGATCATAATAAAAATCTTTTACATCCATACATAACCCTTACTTTCTAAGTTCAATGCCCATTTCTTCCAGCGCCTTTAAGATCTTGTTCATGGCCGGCGCATAATCCGCCTCCTCCAACGTCTTATCTTTTGCACGGAAAGTCAGGGAATAAGCCACAGACTTAAATCCGGATTTAATTTGTGTCCCCTCATAGATATCAAATAATTCATAGCCTTCCAGATATTGCCCGCCTTTGGCATCAAATACTTTTTCCACCTCTCCAACGAGAATCTCCTTCGGCATTACCATGCTGATATCCCTGCTCACTGCCGGGAATCTTGCAATTCCTTCATATTTGCGCTCGAAGCTTGCCAGCGATACAATGACTGGCATATCAACCACAGCCACATAGACGCGCTCCTTGAGCTCGTAATTATCCGCAACCTGCGGATGGATTTCGCCCAAATATCCGACAATCTGTCCGTCATAGATGACATTCGCCTGTCTTCCCGGATGGAGGAACGGTTTTCCTGCCGCGGGATCATACGTCTCTTTGCCATGAAGTCCCGCCTTGTCGAAGAACTCCTCGATCACGCCCTTCATCGTATAGAAATCACCGTCTCCATACATGCCAAGCGTGAACTGCATCCGTTCTTCGGGAAGCTCCGTCACCGGAACCTGTTTGGGCAGATAAATATTTCCCAGCTCATAGAGGCGCACGTTCTTATTTCTCCGGTTATAGTTAGTGGCAAGCGAGGTCAGCATTCCGTTCAGGGAAATGGTGCGCATAATGCTGAAATCTTCTCCCAGAGGGTTGGAAATCACAACGGTCTTTCGCATTTCGTCATCCTGGGGAATCAGCAGCTTATCAAAGACTTTGGGACTCTCAAAGGAATAATTCATGCTCTGGCTGAACCCGCAGAATTCTGCCGTATCCCTTGCCAGCGCCTCGACTTTGAGCTTAAATGACAATTTTCCGGTTGTCGCCTCACCGCTCGGCAGGGAGGTCGGGATATTGTCATATCCATAAAACCTTGCCACTTCCTCCGCCATATCCGCAAGGCATTCCAAATCCTGCCTCCAGGAAGGAACAACCACTTCGTCCTTCTCATCATCGTAATCAAGCTCTATCTTCTTAAAATAACCTATCATCGTTTCTTTTGCAATGTCTGTTCCCAGAAGCGCATTTACTTTCTGAGCGTCAAAGGGAATCCTCCTTCCCTCTTTGACCTTGCCATAGACGTCCACAACACCGCCAACGACTTCTCCGGCTCCGAGTTCCTCAATCAACTGGCAGGCACGGTTAATCGCCTCTATCGCATTGTTGGGATCCAGGCCTTTTTCAAATTTAGAAGAAGCATCCGTACGCAGTCCGATTTTCTTGCTGGAAAGACGGATATTCGTGCCGTCAAAACATGCCGCCTCAAAGAGCATGGTCTGAACGTTATCCGTAATCATGGAATTCTCACCGCCCATGA
This sequence comes from uncultured Lachnospiraceae bacterium, assembly GCA_910587895.1. Taxonomy (GTDB): domain Bacteria; phylum Bacillota; class Clostridia; order Lachnospirales; family Lachnospiraceae; genus Petralouisia. The sequence continues at coordinate 2,124 of CAJUOE010000351.1, read as the reverse complement.
TTCCGGCAACGCCGACTGCCTTCTTACCGTCACAGATCATCAGTACGGAATCGTCCATCGTGCGCTCCTGTCCGTCTAAGGTAATGAACTTCTCTCCTTTCTCTGCGCGGCGCACGACAATCTCTCTGCCCGCAATCAGATCCAGGTCATAGGCATGCATCGGCTGTCCGTATTCCTCCATCACATAGTTGGTGATATCTACAATATTATTGATGGGACGGATGCCCTGCGCGGCAAGCCTGCGCTGCATCCATTTGGGCGAAGGCGCAATCTTAATGTTCTTTACCACTCTCGCACAGTATCTTGGACAGAGCTCTGTATCCTGTACCGTCACTTTCACATAATCGTTTACATCTTCGTCATTGCCGGTAGCCGTTACCACCGGGGGCTTAAATTCTTTGCCAAAAGTAGCCGCAGCCTCTCTTGCAAGGCCCAGCACGCCAAAACAGTCTACACGGTTTGACGTAATCTCATACTCAAAAACCACATCATCCAGTCCCAATGCCGAAATCGCGCTCTCTCCGACCGTAACGTCATCTCCAAAAATATAGATGCCTTCTTCGGGCGCCTCCGGGTACATGTCTGTATTAGAGCCAAGCTCTTCAATGGAACACATCATGCCGTTTGACGGCACGCCCCTCAATTTGCCTTTCTTAATCTTAATGCCGCCCGGCGTCTTCTTTCCGTCGTGTCCGCCTGCCACGCGCCCGCCGTCCAATACGACAGGTACCTTCTGCCCTTCCCTGACGTTGGGTGCGCCGGTCACAATCTGGATATCTTCTCCGGTTCCCACATTCACCTGGCATACGACAAGCTTATCTGCATCCGGATGTTTCTCGATTTTATCAATCTGCCCGACTACAATCTTCTCCAAATCCGCATCTAATTTTTCAAATCCTTCCACCTTTGATCCGGAAAGCGTCATAGCATCCATATATTCCTGCGCCGTCACATCCAAATCCGGAACGTAGGCTTTCATCCATGATAATGATGTATTCATATTCTCTCTGTTCCTTTCTTCTATTCACTGTCTGAAATTACAGCCCGCACACCTGCCCGCTGTGCAGCCCATGCCTAAAACTGTTTGAGGAATCTGTCGTCATTTTCATACAACAGACGCATATCGTCAATCTCATATTTGAGCAATGCGATGCGCTCCAATCCTACGCCGAAGGCAAATCCGGTATATTCCTCCGGATCAATGCCGCTCATTTTCAAAACCCTTGGATGCACCATGCCGCAGCCCAATATCTCAATCCATCCGGAACCCTTGCAGAAACGGCATCCCTTGCCGCCGCATTTAAAACAGGTCACATCCACCTCGGCGCTGGGCTCCGTAAATGGGAAGTGATGCGGGCGGAATTTTACTTTCGTCTCCTCTCCAAACAGCTCTTTGGCAAATTCCGCAAGCGTGCCTTTCAAGTCTGCAAAAGTAATATTCTTGTCAATGACCAGTCCTTCGATCTGATGGAAGGATGGAGAATGCGTGGCGTCCACTTCATCCGAACGGAATACGCGTCCCGGCGCAATCATGCGGATGCCCGGATGATGGAGATTGACGGGGAGAGTATTTACAAAATGTGGATCGTAGATTTCCTGATCAGCAACCGTGACAGGCACGGGCAGAACTGGGGATTCTATTATGACACGGAGACCATGGAGATTCTGGGCTGTCATCCGTTGTTTGACCATAACAACGCTTTCGATATCGACTTTATGCGGGATATGGACGCTCCCTACCAGTTTGGGGAGATGACCATCCGGCAGGCCGCCAGGAAGGCCATGGAGCAGGTGGACTTTCACTTTACGGCACCTGTGGGCAGGGAGGATTTTATTACAGAGAGACAGTACAAGAGTTTTCGGAAACGGGCGGAATATCTGGGGCTGTGGGTGGAAGGGTGAGTAGATCTAACAGTTCAATCCCAAAGTATTCCGGATAAATTCCGGACAAATCTAAAATTCCGTATTGACAATGGCATATCAGCCTGTTACAATAGGAGACATGTGAGCTCCTGTGATTTCACAGAAGAATAGAATATTTATATAGTTTGACTGACAAGCGGATGTAGCAAGTATTATTGAGGAGAGCAAAATGAGTATCGTAGGGGGTACTCTGCCCTCTTG
>CAJUOE010000350.1 GCA_910587895.1 uncultured Lachnospiraceae bacterium | reverse complement strand
TTCCGGACTGGATTTTCGTCATGACGGTTCCCATGGGGAGAAGGGCACAGTTTGAAGAAGTGGAGCCCCTGGGCGGGGAAGTAAGGAAAGGAATGCTGTTCTGGACGGACACGCCGTCCCAGACACTGGCCGGCTTACAGGACACGGTCATGGAACAGGGAATCATGGCAGATTACGTCTTCTACAATCTGGCTTCCGCTTTCGATCTGTTCCGAAACACGGATTTCGTGATCAATGTGTTTCTGTACGTATTTGTGTTTATGATCTCTCTGATCGCCGTGGTCAACGTGTTCAATATCCTTTCCGCGAACGTCCGGCTTCGGCGGCGGGAGCTTGCCATGCTTCGGCCAGTGGGAATGTCCGACGGCAGTTTTAACCGGATGATGCGTTTTGAATGCATGTTCTACGGGATGCGCACGCTGCTGTACGGGGTGCCGCTTTCCGTGCTGATGTCCTTTCTCATCTATCAGGCGCTGGTATCGGTGGAAAGGATGGAAGGGATGCGCTTTTCGCTTCCATGGGGAGCCCTTGCCGTCAGCGTAATGGAAGTGTTCGGTATTGTTTTTCTCACCATGGTCTATGCCACAGGCAGGATTCGGAAGGAAAATATCATTGATGCGCTGCGGGACGAGATGGCGTAGGAAAGATTCGGATATGAATACCGGCTGTCACGGCAGTATCTTGAAAAATCCTGAAAAAGTCTGTAGAATCAATGATTTCCTGGCAGGGAGAGGCGCTTGCTACACCATTTTTGAAAGAGCTTTGAAATGACAGGCAAAAATTAAAATAAAAGTTTGCAGGATATAGTATTTTACAACATATTTTGTTATGATATGAATTGGGTAGACATTGTCTGCCCAATTCGACTTGGAAGTGCATATATGATAGAAAGCCAGAATATTGAATGGAAAGAATCATGGCGGGACGAATATCTGAAATGGATATGCGGATTTGCTGATGCACAGGGCGGAAAAATTTATATTGGTACAGATGGTGCCTGGAGAATTTTTGGCAGAGTATAAGCGGTATATGGGAGAGGTAAGGCGGTATCTTTAAATAGATTGGGATTTACGGAGGTATTTATGTCGGTGAATGTAGAAGAAACATTTGAGCTTCTGTTTGATAAAAAGAATACTGTTGCGTACAGGGCATTACAGGATTTGCAGAGGGAGAGTGAAGAAACGGATTGTGTTTATGCCTATATGGACAGACTGAGTGATATGCTTGAAAATGACAATTCCTATATCCGTACCAGGGGGCTTACGCTGATTGCCTATAATGCGAGACGGGATAGGGATGTTTATCCTGCTGGAAATATAAACAGCAAAGATAAAAACGCAACGTGCATCTTTTGGATGTGCCAGAGCCGGCAGGGTGCACAAGGTCTGGGAGACCTTGGTTTCCCTGCCGACCGGAGCGCAGGCAGGCTTTTGCGTTTCGGTATCGTTGCGGGTATCAGTCGGGGGCTTTTGGCGGATGAGACAGACATAGGAAAGGGGTGGCGCGTAATGAGCGATCTAATGGAATTTGGGAGCAGAGATGAGTTTAGAAAATGGCTCTGTGATAACTGCCTTTCAAGTGCCGGTATTTGGGTTTTGTTTGGCAAGGCTGGCGGACCGAAAACAATAAAGGCGGGAGAAGCGCTGGAAGAAGCGCTCTGCTTTGGATGGATTGACGGCCAGATGGAAAAGATTGACGAGAAAACTTATAAAAAGTATTTTTCGATGCGCAGGGAGAATAGCAAGTGGTCGGACAAAAATAAGGAATTAGCCAAAAGGCTTGAAGAGCAGGGGCGTATGACTGATCATGGCAGAAAGAAAATAGAGGATGCCAAAAAGAACGGCCAATGGGATGCGGTAAATCCGCTGGCG
>CAJUOE010000349.1 GCA_910587895.1 uncultured Lachnospiraceae bacterium | reverse complement strand
GGCGGTATTCCGGGCATGGAAGCCGCGCCGGGCTACCCCGCAGAACCCGCAGACCATGACAACGAAGAAATGGAGGAAATGCGGAAGAAAGAGGCGAGAAAAGACAGACTGCACCAAAATTATCTGAAACGGAAAGCCAACGGCAAACAGAAAGAATATGAGGAACGCACCAAAGCGAAGAAAAGGGCGCAGATTGAGAGCCAAAAGGACTGATGTTGGGGCGTGTGTGCATCACCAATTCGCTGGCGCCGGGAACAAAAGATGCAGCTCCTTTGCCCAGTGACAGCTTATGCTATCAGCAGAAACGGATTTTGATGAAAGACATTACTCCTGAAGATACGGTAATTGTGATTGACGATCCTACTTATATGGAAGAGATTGCCAGCTGGGAAGGGCATTGCGAGAATCTGAATATGATCAAAATAGGAAAGGAACTGATTCATTATCTGGGAGTTTCCGAAACAGCTCCTTATACATTGAAAAATGTGAAAAGAGGTTATTGGGGAACCGAAGCGGCATCACATCAAGCTAATGACGAAGTGTATAAATTGCAGGTGACAATTAATTACGGTTACGAAGGTATTATTCCTAATATGGCGCTTCAGGATGAAATAGCCGAATATTATGCAGAAGTAGCAAAAAAAAGTGGGGTGACTTTGTATGATTTTGACGGGCAGGAGTTTTTGTTTAACAATGGGCACGGATATTATTCTGCCAAGCGTTTTTTCCATAAGATGTTTGATCATGCAAAAGAATTGGAAGTGCCTTATATCCGATTCTCGGGCGCTACTTTGTCGGAAGGTTCTTGGCATTACCAAAGTGTATGGAATGTGGGAGGCGGACGCAATCTATATGATGTGGATACTCGTGAATGGGGAAGTACAACCAGTCAGGGAAAGGATTTGCGCGATGTGACGTATGCCAACTATTATCCGGTGTCGTTTGGAGGGAACTTTGCTATCAAGGATACTTCTTTTGTTGCCCAATATGAACACATCCAGGCAATTTCGATAGGATATGGTGCAACGTATTTTTTGACAATTAATCAAGAGGATGTGGAAAAGTGTCCGCAAAAAGAACAGATTTTCCGGGCTATCCGTACTTGGGAAGAGGCGCGCAGGGCGAATGCTTTTCCGCGTAGTATCAAGAAATTGTTGATGAATCCGGTTTATGACTGGACTTTGGAAGCCGGAGCCGATGGCGATAATTGGGTGTTGTATCAGTTGGTGGACGGTAAGAAGGTTAAGGCCTATCCGTTGAGTCGTGCCGCCGGATATTAAAGAGAAGAACGTATGAAGAATGTCGTTTTTTTAAGTGTTTATATATGTTTAAGTTCAATGTTGGTTGCCTGTGAAAAGGCACCGGCATTGGACAATTATAGTGGTTTGGTTAACAAATTTGTCGGGACAGGTGGAGACGGGAGAGTGGCTCCGGTCGCGTCTGTTCCTTTTGGTATGATGCAGTTGGGGGCTGATACGCGATCTTTCGGTTCCGGATATCATTATAATGATACAACGATATTAGGGTTCAGCCATTTACATAAAAGTGGCGGAGGGTGTGCCGATTTCTTGGATATTCTTTTCATGCCTTTGCCTCAGAGGACGGCCGTGGACGAGGTGCATGAGCTTCCTTCACAGCATTTCCGATCCTCCTTCAGCCATGAGCATGAAGAAGCGGTTCCGGGGCATTATCAGGTGGACTTGTATGGTGGTGATGTGTCAGTGGAATTGACCGCTTCGCGCCGGTGCGGAATACAGCGTTATACATATCAGGAAGCCGGACGCATGCCTGTGCTCATCGATTTGGAATATGGTTCGCAGTGTGCGTGTACCATTCAGCCGGAACACGATGTGGTGATGGTGGAAAACTGCGGCATGGAAAATGAACATATCTACAGGAGTACGGAGGAGATCCCGGACGACGCCGGTTATTATTCCCTTATCATCGCGAAGGAACCCGGGACGCAGGCATGATCGAGCTCAGAAACCTTACGAAAACCTTTGAGAACTTTACCGCTGTGGATTCCCTGAGCCTGAAGATCGAAACCGGGGAATTTTTCGGCCTCCTGGGCCCAAACGGCGCCGGGAAGACCACCACCATCAGCATGCTGTCCACACTGCTTCTCCCCACCTCCGGGGAGATCTTCATCGACGGGGAGCTCTTAAGCCGC
>CAJUOE010000348.1 GCA_910587895.1 uncultured Lachnospiraceae bacterium | reverse complement strand
TCCACGATATTATAAATAGCTGTTATCAATAGTGAGATAGCTGCTGGTATGGAAAATTTTAAAATCATGGGGCTGTTGCACCAGAGTTCAAAAAATCTCGGATGTAACAGCCCCTTCTTCTAAAAAGAGTAGTTTTTTTATTGAAATTAGAGAGGTATTCCCCGTTGTTTTTTTAGATGGACGCACTTTCCCAGGCCCTGTCACCAGACAGGGCCTGAGTCTTTTGACTGGTCTATTTTTATGCGCTTTTCTTTAAAGGAAACAGGTGATTCCCGGTTCTGTCTCCCTGAATCTTATGGTGCAGCTTATTGATGTTATGTGCAAATGCCAAAAGTATCGCTTCTGCTTTCACATTCTGGCTCCCACGGCACAAAAATCTACGGAATCCACTGTTCTGTTTTAGTTCCCCGAAGGATCCTTCCACCTGGATACTTCGATTCATCCGGAGTTTTATCCCTTCTTCGCTTTCGATCCGCTCCAGGTCTGCTTCCCGGTATTCGAGCAACTTTTTTGATACATACAGGTTCTTGTTCCGATCCTCCAAGGGGGTCTTACAGTGGTTCCCCTTGATGCATTCCTTCTTATATGGACATCCACCGCATTCCTGGCAGGTATAAACTGTTGTCTCCCGTTCATATCCAGTCCGGGTTTTCTCTTTTTTGATGCTTTCCTTATGTAATTTTTTCCCATTATGGCACGTGTAGGTATCCGTTGCTTCGTCATACTCCATGTTTTCTACCCGGCCGATGTCTTTTTTATATTTCCTTGTTTTTGAAATCTCATAATTTGCTGGTTTGATGTATGGCAATATCCCACTGCCGTCCAGATACCCATAATTTTCTTCGCTTTCATATCCGGAATCCGTCACTACTTTTGAATAAGAAAAGCCAAGATTCCTTTCCATAGATTTCAAAAATGGAATCAATGTTGTGGTATCCGCTGGCTGTGGTCCCAGGGTCAGCCATGAAATATATTCACTGTCTACGCCATGCTGGAGATTATATCCGGCCTTGAGCTGTCCGTTCCCCATAGCGTCTTCTTTCATCCTCATAAAAGTCGCGTCATGGTCGGTTTTGGAATAACTGTTGCGTGTTCCGCAAATATGCAGCTTTTTCGTATATTCTTTCAGTTTTTTCAGATGTCCTTCCAAAGTCTCAATGCTTTTCTGCAGGATATGTTTTCGTTTCCCAGTGCCATGGACGAATTCAATTCCTTCCACTGCTTTCAATGCATATAATTTTTTCCGTAGCTTTTTTATATGCTTCATTTTCACTTGATTCTGATACACCACCTTGATCCCGTAAGTCTCCTCGCAGAGTTCTACAAAAACAGCCAGTTTCTCCAATAATTTTCCCAGGTTCTTACTGACCGCTTTCTTCCATACAAAGGTATACTTGTTGGCGCATGCTTCGATCTTTGTACCGTCTATGAAAATGGTTTCTCCGGACAATTCTCCCAGTTGATACAGAAACTGGGACACTTCTGCCATGATCGGCTCTGCGCAGGAACCGAAATGCAGGGTACGAAACCTGGCAATGGTGGAATAATGGGGCGCTTTTGCCCCTTCCAGAAGCCACATGAAATTAATATCCCGGAGACAGGCCGCGGCAATCTCCCGACTGGAATAGAGATGATTCATGTAACCATAAACCAAGATCTTGAGCAGTTGACGCGGTGTCGGTTCGTTTGTGGAAATATTC
>CAJUOE010000347.1 GCA_910587895.1 uncultured Lachnospiraceae bacterium | reverse complement strand
TTTAGCCAGATGATAGACCATGCAGAGCTGTTTGGAAAATACGTTGTAGATTTCGAATATGCGCTTGTGTCCGTCAATAAACTGACGGAATCTGAAATCATTGATTCAAATACATTAATTGACAATATATTTTTAGCAGACAAGAAAAGGACAAGACAGGAATGGACAGATGGCATCACAGAGCTGATGCGTCGTATTAGGGTAATGGATACAAATGATTTGAATGAATGGATTACATGGTTTTCAAATGTTATACGGGAACTGAATGCAAAAGAGCGGGGAGAATTGATCGAGCAGTTGAAAAAAGGAGATGAGAAGGGTATGTGCAGTTCATTTGAAAGGCTGTTAAATAAAGAAAAAGCAGAGGGCAAATTGGAGGACAGAGCAGAAGCAGTGATTGAGCTTCTTGAAGATCTTGGAGAACTCTCAGATACAGTCAAAAGCTATATTATGGAACAAAATGATTTAGAATTACTGAGAAAATGGCATAAAGCCGCCGCAAGAGCAGAATCTATAGAGGAGTTTGAACGGACTGTAGGATTGTTGCAGATATAGTAGTTTTTAGCATCTATCAAAAGAAAATAATAAGAGGACATTGATTCAAATACATGAATTGACAATATATTTTTAGCAGACAAGAAAAGGACAAGACAGGAATGGACAGATGGCATCACAGAGCTGATGCACCGAATCAGGGCAATGGATACGAACGATCTGAATGAATGGATTACATGGTTTTCAAATGTTATACGGGAACTAAATGCAAAAGAGCGGGGAGAATTGATCGAGCAGTTAAAAAAAGGAGATGAGAAGGGTATGTGCAGTTCATTTGAAAGGCTGTTAAATAAAGAAAAAGCGGAGGGTTGGACACAGGGCAAATTGAAGGACAGAGCAGAAGCAGTAATTGAGCTTCTTGAAGATCTTGGAGAACTTTCAGATTCACTCAAAACCAGTATTATAGAGCAGACCGATTTAGAACTGTTACGAAAATGGTTGAAAGCCGCCGCAAGAGCAAAATCCATAGAAGACTTTGAACAAACTATAGGGCTAATGCAGATATAACTGCTGCCCGCGCATATCAAAGAGAGATTCAAAAGAGGAATGTTTCTGCCATGAACAGGAAACTCCTCTTTTGTAGTTTGGCTATATTTTCTTACGATACAGTTTATGATTGATAAAATAAAACAAAAATTATGGAAAAAATATCTCGAAAATTACGAAATAATACAACACACAAACGATAACTGAAAAAAACTGCAAAATATAGTTGTGATGTTAAGGTATTCAAAACAAAAAAATTTTCAGTCGAGATATAGACACAATAATCTGGGAAAAGAGGTAACATGGCAAAGAAAAAAATATACGCTGTCAAAAAAGGAATTAAAACGGGAATTTTTCACACATGGGAGGAATGCAAGACTGCCGTGGACGGATATTCAGGTGCGCAGTACAAGAGCTTTTTAACAAAGGAGGAGGCGCAGGCATATCTAAGCGGAGCCTCAAATCCATTGCAAAAAACAGTGAAGGAAACGACAAAGATCAATGAAGGCAGTGAAAACAGTGAAGCAAGCAAAGACATGGTAGTCGCCTATGTTGACGGCAGTTTTCACAAAGAGCTTGGCAGATACTCTTTTGGCTGTGTTCTTCTGATGCCAGACGGGGAGATTATCCGCGAATCTGGAAATGGAGACAATCCGGAATCGCTGGCACTGCGCAATGTCACTGGGGAAATGCTGGGGGCGATGTATGCGGTGAAGTGGTGTGAGGTCAACGGCTATACGGCAGTAAAAATCTGCTATGACTATATGGGCATCGAGATGTGGGCGACTGGAGGCTGGAAAACAAACAATAAGCTGACACAGAAGTATGCGGAGTTCATGCGCGGATGCGCCAGCCGGATACAGATTACCTTTCAGAAAATCGCTGCGCACACCGGTGACAAATATAATGAGGAGGCAGACAAACTGGCAAAGGCTGCATTGACTGAAAAAACAGGGATTCCCAAGATTCAGAAAATAAGATAATTATTCTTGACATTGCTTTTAAAAAATGATATTATCAAATAAACAATAAGATAAAAGGAGTGTGAAAAAGCAATGTCCTATGATAAAAGGGAAACATATAAAGAAATTTTTCAAGACACAATGCAGCTTTGCCAGACAAATGACACATTGAAAAATGCGGTTGCAGCATCAGATCAAAAACAGTATTTAATGCGGGACGAGATGAACGATACAGCGGATCAGACCAAGCGGTATGAGAACCCTGCAAAAATTATTGTTTCCAAGAAGCGCAGTCTCGAAGCGGCAGGAAATGAGGCGTACAGAGGGAGGAAGATCTGTGTCCATAACTTTGCGTCCGCGACAAATCCGGGCGGCGGAGTCGCGAGGGGTGCGTCTGCGCAGGAGGAATGTATTTGCAGGTGCAGCACGCTCTATCCGAATCTGAACTCAGAAGCAATGCGCAGGGATTTTTACCAGCAGCACAAGACACTCATAAAGCAGCGAAAAATGAATGCTACATACAATGATGACTGTATTTTTACGCCGGGCGTTGTAGTTTTTAAGACAGACGATGACCAATACAGGCTGATGAGTGAAGCAGAATGGTACAGTGTGGATGTGATTACGTGTGCGGCACCCAATTTGCGGGAAAATCCTTCAAATGCGATGAATCCGGGCAGCGGCACGAAAGTGTCAGAGCTTTCTGTTGCGCAGTTGAAAGAGCTGCATAAAAAACGGCTAAGAAGGATTTTGTCCATCGCAAAGAAAGAAAAAGAAGAGGTTTTGATACTTGGCGCATTTGGCTGCGGAGCTTTTCACAATCCAGCATGGCTTGTGTCAGAAGCATTTCATGAAATAATACAAGAGTTTTTGTATGATTTTTGTGTGATTGAGTTTGCAGTTTATTGCAGATCGCGCGATGCGCGCAATTACGAGGCATTCTGCAACGTATTTCAGCCATAGATATCAGAATTTTATGGAGACTGCGCGGGTTGTTTGTTTACAGTTTTTGAGAATAGAAGGTGGAGAGTCAGAGATTGGATACAGTAGAAAATGTATTAACACTGTTTGAGAAAGAGACACAAAAATGGTTTCAAGACACGCTTGGCGAACCTACTTTAGTACAAAAGGAGGCATGGCCTGGCATCAAAGCAGGAAGACATGTGCTGGTATCAGCGCCTACAGGAACGGGAAAGACACTTTCTGCGTTCCTTGTTTTCTTGGACCAGATGAAGCGGCAGGCTGAGGAGGGGACATTACAGCAGGATGTTAAAGGCGACGGTTATACCAGAGAAGATGCTGATACGGAACGTATAACGGGAAGAGCAGGA
>CAJUOE010000346.1 GCA_910587895.1 uncultured Lachnospiraceae bacterium | reverse complement strand
CCCTGCTCTTGATGAACCTCACCAAGTCAATGGCCCCGGCTCTCGTCTTGTTGTTCTGCCTCCTGCTTGTCTCCCCTTATTTGATGGACTTGCGGAGTGCGCCCTACTTATGGAGCAATTAGGGGTGGAGCGTGTATTCACCGACCGCACCAGTGGGAAGAATAAGGAACGCCCGGAGTTGCAAAAGATGATGGACTTTGTGCGTGAGGGTGACAGTTTGACAGTGGAGAGTATTTCACGCTTTGCGAGAAATACAAGGGACTTGCTTGACCTGACTGCTACTCTGGATGCAAAAGGTGTGCAGTTTATCAGCAAGAAAGAGGACTTGAATACCAGTACTCCAAACGGAAAATTCATGCTGGCGGTCTTTGGCGCTCTTGCTGAGCTCGAACGGGAAAATATATTGGAGCGTCAGGCAGAGGGGATAGCCATCGCAAAGGCAGAGGGACGCATGACAGGGAGGCCTAAGAAAGCGGTTGATACTTTTGAAGGTGTCTACTTTGACGTGAAGGAAGGGAAGCTGTCTGCCAGTGAGGGGGCCAGGCAGTTGGGGATTTCACGTTCGACATGGTATCGAAAAGTACGTGAGTATGAGAGTGACCCGTTTATTGATTTATGGGGGAGCATAAGGGAAAAACGCTGGTAGCATTGTCGCTACTGGCGTTTTTTGCCTTTGGGAATCTTCCGTTATGAAAAAGCAAGAGGGGGATTTTCGGCACCGACAGTCAAAAATTTTGCTGGTGCATGGTTCATTTTTGAGTGGGTGCATGGGTGATTTTTCGGGGGAGCATTGGGTCAAAAAAGGCATAGGTTTCTAAGGTTGAAAAAATTTTGATGTAGCGAGGACATATGAAAAGGAGGGTAGCAGAGTTAAATTTTTCAATGCGTAAATATTGGGGCTACCTCATGCGGAATAGTTTGCTAAAGCCTGAAAATTTACATAAAACTCACTATATACTACCCAAGCAGTTCTTAATGGAGGCCCCAAAGGAGGATATAAAACAAAGGGTGTGTATATGGTGACTATATGGAACAAGAAAATACGGATATGGGGCATTTCTGAAGGACAGTAGAAAAGTAAGAAAAGCTGTTGTTTTTTGGTGGGTACGCTATCGTATATGTAGGCGTTAAGGAGGCATATGCAAAATTCTATATGGAGCAGTAGGGGAAAAAGGCTATACAGTAGGCGAATGGTATGTGAATACGTGGAATCCACGGAAAATCCCCTATTGACGAGGTGTGTCTCTTGCGGTAAAATGGATATACGAGGTAACGAGTAGTGCGGTGTGCATAGAGGGTTGCCGCCCTCTATGCACTATGCAGGATGATTCCGCCATCCATACACAACTGCTTCGCAGTACCACGACTAACAGTATAAGGCATCGTTGCGACTTTTTCAAGATGTTCTTGTGCTGGTTGTGTAAGCACACAGCAAAGATTCATTGTGCGTGTATGGGTTTATTATGCCTGTACACGCATTTTACTTTGTTATCTCGGCAGAGAAGCCATGAGGGGTACATATCAAGCCAGGTATGCACCCTCATGGTGGAACTGTTGAGATTACAGGCAGGGCCACCATGTTAAACAGGATAAGCCTTGCACAAAAGGAGAGAAAGGATGAACTTATTTTACTTTATCAGGCTGTTAACCTCTGGCGAATCCGTCCCCGAAGCAATACAGGAATTGTTTCAAGTCGCTGGCATTATGACAATCGCATTTGTCCTTTTGCTTGGGTTCGTTTACTTTCTGCCAACCATCATATCAGGGCTGAGGAAAACAAAGCTACGATGGATAATCTTTATTTTGAATGTGGTGTTTATCGTGGTGTTGTTTTTTAACCTCATTCTGCCACTGGTTATATGGCTTGTGTTGATGGTTCTCGCCATTACAGGCAAAAAGGACATGAACAAAATCGAAACTACTGGCGTTAAAATAACCTATTCACACAGGGAGGACGATTGACCTATGAATGAATTTATGAGTAACTTTATTTTAGTGTTGATTGTGTTTATTCTGGTCATGGTCGTGGTGTTCCTCATTACTCGTGCTTTCTGGTGCTGGTATTGGAAGATAAGCGCTCGTCTGGAGGAACAGCAAAAAACGAATCTATACCTTGAAGCAATTTATAAACTGTTGGCACAAGGCAATTCCATCAATGCAGTGTCTGCTGAAACCCTGCTTAACAATGCGGCGAATGGTGGAGGTGGCACAGGTTTTAGCGACAGCGACCTACCCGACTTATAAGCAGAGAGAAGGAAAGTAAGTGACTGCTGTAATAATGAGTTTACTGGCGATTATGATTATAATAGGCCCTTTGGTTGCGGCTTTGGTAATCGCCTTTGCAGGCTCAAGAAAACTAAGAATACAGGATATAGAATTAAATGTACATAAGGGTAAGCGGTTCGAGCGTATCAGGTGGATTTTTAATGAACAGCTACCTGTTGAGCCAATACCCGTTATGTTCCAACGGGGAGCGGTGTTAAGAGACAAGAAAACAGGCAAAAACCTCTTACAATTAAAGTTTATCAATACAGGCACAAAAGAAATTAAATCAGTTTACGCCGCTGTCAACTTCATTGATGACGCAGGGGATATAGTGGCGGATGGCTCCACGATCAAAGCGGAATATCTTGATGTAAATTGTGAGGGCAAAGGAACATTTGGACAAAAGCAGTTGTTGGAATTAGGAGATATTGGAGCAATCCATATCAGGGTTGAGTTTAACAAGGTTGTCTTTGCTGATGGTACGGTTTGGAGAGCGGGACAAATTGCGGAGGCTCCAAGGTTTGCAAAGATAACTTTTCTAAAAAATACGTTACCACCAGAACTTCAAAGCGCAGTTGGTGAGGACACCATTTGTAAACCGGAGATTTTGGGTAATGGGCTATGGCGGTGTTCTTGTGGCTGTTTAGTTGCTGATGGAGAATCCTGTACAAGCTGTCAGAGGACACTTTCACAGGCACAAAGAGCCACCGATATTCGAGAACTTGAACAGCGAGTGAAAGAAAAAGCCGCAGAGGCCGAGCAGGAAAAGTTAGATAAGCAGATAGCAAATGAGACGGCTAAAAGCTATGTTAAACAACTCACTTTTGCCATTATAGCGCTTTATGTAGGTACGCCGTTTTTGCTCTTTTGTGCAGTCGTGGTGAGTGGCTATTACTCATATGGGGGGATAGCAGTTTCTGCCTTTGCTATACTGTATGCGGTGTATGTAATTTCAAGTTGTGTATCAATGATTGCAACGGCTCTTCTAGTACAAAAAGCAAACAAGAGCGGTCGCATTAAGGAGCCAGTGGAAGTAAGAAAAATCACTGTAGTTCAGTCTATGTCAGCCCTAATCCCCTGTGTGATAACTATAGTTATTTCAATCTTTGCCCCTTTCGGTTTTTTGCCCAGCCTAATATATTGCTATCAGCTCCCATATGTACGGAACTGGCTGAAAAGAGATAAGCGGTTGGAACAGAGCGTAAAACTTCATGATTTGATAATTTTTGTAATATGTGGAACTGTTACGCTCAACTGATTGTGAAGCGTTTTCAAGTAAACGGGGGAGTAGGGCTTGCCGTTCTTGTCCCGGTAGTTGAGCATTTCGCTTTGCCACGCCATAACCTCTTTCGAGCTGATTTCGCTCATTTTCCGCTTGCCGAAGTACGGCACCAGCTTTTTGTAGAGGATATGCTCTTTCGTCCCCCAGGTGTTCTCCTTGATACGGCCTTTCATGTCCGCAGCGTAGAGCGCCACGAAGTTCTCAAAGGTCATATCCAGATCGGCGGTCTGCTGTTGCAGGAACGTCCGTTCCCATTCCAGCGCCTCCCGCTTGGTCTTGAAGCCCCGCTTCATCTTCTTTTCCTTTTTCCCTGTCCAGTTCTCAAAGTAAAAGGACGCATACCATGTTCCCTTGGCCTTGTCTTTGTATGCTGGCATTTTCTTCCCTCCTTACTGATTTTCCCGCAGTCCATAGAACTTTTCCTCGAAGTAGTGCCTGCTCACCCGTCCGGGGATGGTGAGGAAACCTTTCTGTTTCAGTTCCTCGTTCATCTCCCGTACCAGCTTGTAGGCGTAGGGTTTGGAGATACCCAGCACCCCGGCCACTTCCTCCGCCCGTACAAACAGTTCCTTGCTCACGCTTTCACCTCCTTATTCATCGTTCGCAAAAATGTTAATGCCCACGTTCTTATTATACATTCGCATGGTTGTTAATGCCAAATGTTTATTTCGCAATGTGGAATTTTATTTTGAAAAACCGTTTATGATACTGACCGCGCTGTGTATGGCGGCTTTTTTGGCAGGGATTTTAAAGAGCAGAAGCCAGCTTGCGGATGTGTGCATCGACATCATTCCTTTTCTGCTGGTTGCCGTGATGCCGTTTGTGTGGTATGCAAGATGCGATCACAGTGGGGGCTAATGATCTGTTGGCGGGGATCAAGACAAAAGTTGAGTTGATCACGGCTAATATCT
>CAJUOE010000345.1 GCA_910587895.1 uncultured Lachnospiraceae bacterium | reverse complement strand
TCTATTTTCCTTGTAAAGTGGAATATATATCCTGCCTGCAGAATGCTTTCCTTTCTCGCTCCATCCTCGCCATGATGGAACACGGCATATCCCCAGTCGCAGACTTCCAGTCCCCAGCCCAGTTTCTTCACCTTTTCCTCCGCCATCTTCTGCGCATCTTCCATGGATATATCCAGCATCCCTTTTACATCATCTTCCGTAAGCCGCACTTGACCGTTATCTTCCCCGCCCAACAAATAGGAGCACTCTATCCAATCTGCAAACTCCCTTGGATCTGCAACAAGATCTTTCTTATCTTTGGAAATCTTAAACGTAATATCCGGCGCCAGCCCATAGCTGATCTGGTAATCATAATTTCCCTGCGCCGTCTCCGCCACGCCGTAAAAGCTGTCTTCATCTACTTCCTTTGTGCGCTCCTCACCTTTTCCGTCCCAATATTCCAGGCCGAAGGAAGGTTTCACTTCCTCTTTGGCAATCTCATCCGGAGCCGTCTTCATATCCTCCTCGTCCCGGGCAATGACATCATCAATATTAAACTGTGGCTGCCCATTTTCATCCGTTCCATATTCATATGGGTCGAGATTTCCTTCTGATTTATATTTTTTCAGACGATTGATTTCATCCTGGTAATCCTGTTTGGTCCACTGATCATAAGTATAAGAACTGTAAAACTTTGCATCATCAAAGAAAGCATTTGTCACGGTATCAATCATGTCCTGACTGACCTCCTTTGCCGTTACGGCATAGGTATTGATGGCGCCTGCCTCCGGCAAAACCACATCCGCATCCGTGTCGATGACAAGCCCGCCTCCCTCATAAGAGGCATTGTTCGCATAATGCTCCGGCACACCCAACAGTTCCCGTAAGGACGTGCCCGCCTGTACACCCTCCTCCGTGCTTTCATAAGATTTGACGCTGTCTGCGCCTTTCTGCCTTACAATCGCATCCTTCGGCGTCTCCTGGCAGCCGGTAAAAAGTGCGATACAAAGCCCTGCTGCAACCATTGGAATATATTTTTTCTTCATAACAACCTCCTGCATCTATCTGTCGGAACATTTCATGTATCATTGTATGAGATTATCATAACAGATAGTTTTTGGTAAATATTCAATCGGTTGTAAAGGATTCGTAAACGATTTTTCTCTCTGATTAGATATGATAATACTAAAACATGATTTAGTATATTTAGATTTGATTCCCAGAAAGGAGCTATTTTGTTTTTCCACTTTTAGTATCAGTCCAAAAAGGAATCCCCCTCCCCTTCCGTTATGCCTGGCTGGGACGCTGGATGGGCAAAACAACTGTCCGCGACAAAAACGCCGCGGACAGCTTAAGAATCGCCGAAACGGAAATTGACCCTAATCCGGTTCTCCCTCTTCTGCCAGATCCTCTTTTTCTTCCAGAATAGACATCAGATCACTTATCATCATCTGACCAAAAGCACTAAGAATCTGCGTAAAGAAAACGGCTTTTTTCCTTTCATCCCCTAACGCATCCAACATATGAACCAACCGGGATGCCTGCTCTGTTTTCTGTTTCACAGGTGCATATAAAATAAATCTGGCACGTTTTATCTCCCGATCCATCCCTTCCAGAATATCAACATATTCCTTATTATCCATCTCTATGCCAGGCTCCAATTCAAAATAAGGAACCCTCATGTCAATCCATATAAAATAAAATGCAAAGGCCTTTTCCTTTTCTCCCTCCAATATAGGATTTTCTTGTATTCCTTTCCATAAATCACGATAAAACCCCTCTTTATTGACTTCTTTTTTCAACAAAGCCTCTAATATGCCATCCACAACTTTCCCATACGTGTCTATATAAAAATCTTTTTCTTCCTTGGAAAATACGCGCTCTACAGACTCCTTCCCATCTATGTCCCTTTGCTCCAATTCCTCAAACACAAATTTTATCAGCTCCGGCTCACTTCCCGGCACAGAAACAATTTTCTGATAAATATAATATGCAACATCCAGCAAATCCCCTCCTGCCGTTTCAAAAATCTTTAATATGCCAGCTCTTGCATCTTCAAACTTTTGTTTGTTCTCCATGAAAGCCCCTCCTTGTCATTTTTCCCATGCCAATCATTCATTTTATTAGAATTTTCTCCAGATAATTCCTTTCCTCCTAACACACCATCAAGCGTTAGATAATTTCTTCCTTTATTTCGCTCTGAAAACACTACCATATTTCCAATATCTCTTTTCAATATCGGTAAATGAACATTATTTTTAATTATAATCTGCCTTTTATTGGCAAGACTCTCATATTGAATATTATTTATTATATCTAAAAAGGTCCATTCCATTAATGCTTTTCTATAATCCGATAAAGTTATTTTTTCATATCGGTCTTTCATAGCAGAATATAGCTGCTGTCCATAATCAGTCAAATAATAATGTTTCTCCCGTCCCATGGTTCTACCACGGAAAAATCCATGCAGCTTATATTTATTGACAAACTGTGATAAAGATGAGACACTCATCCCGGCTACATCTGCCAACTCTTTGTGGGTAATCCCTGGCCTGTTCTGTATTTCTTTAAATATAATATATTTATCCTTTAACTGTACCACGTAGTCTTCAATTGAAACTTCTTTTTCCTTATGTTCAGCTAACATGGCAAGCATATTTGTAAACGAAAGGAGCCGTCCCATCTGATATATCTGGACTGCATCATCTGATTTCAGGTACTTTTCTCCACGCCAATAAGTTTGCACATAACTCTCAAGCTCCCAGAACTCTTCCGGTATCACTTCTGTACATCCATTCTGCACAATCTTTGTCGCCATCTTTGAAAATTCATACAACATTTCTTCTGGAATCTTTCTTGCATCAAGTATACATTCTAAAATAGAATTTACCATTTCTTTCATAAATACCACCACATATTCTAAATTGTTTATCAATAGTTTATCACATTATTATTCTACGCTCAACAAAAAACTATTCCATATTGTATCGCGTTATCGCTATATCCGTATTTTTTTCCTTTTCTTTATAAGAAAAATCGTAATCCAATAGATAAAGGCAACCCTCTTTGCTACAATTTGCCATACAATTATCCCGTTTAATATCCTTCTTACATACCTGAGTAATTGTACCTCTTTTACATACAATAGCTCCATTTCCAATTTTTAGCGCTCTTTTCCTTATGGAACCACACGCATTTGCAAGCACGGAACTAATAAAATATTTATTCGCCATCTCTCTTTGCCGTTCTGCAAATTGAGCTAACGAAGGACTCCATGCTGCTATTATAATAAATACTGGCAAAAGGTAATGCGCTAATTCTTCTGTATATTCTCCATCTATCACGTCGCGGCAGATAGCGGGCAGAAAAAGCCCTATATTCTCTATCGCCATGATATCACAACATTTTCCCGGTGAGCTCAAGACCTCGCAACATTCAAACCCATGTTTTTCTTTTTTCGGTTTCACGTACGGAGAATATTTGTAATATTCTCCAACTTCTTCGCCCCAGGCATCCAAGATCCGCATTACATTATTTCCATCCTTTGTCCACGTACTGCCTGCAAACACAAGCATTAGCCCCATCTCTCCTCTTAATTCACGATGGCATTTCCGTATCTGTTTCTGTACAGAATGATACACTTCCTGACTGACTACATATTCAGGCAACACAATAATATTGCTGCCCTCATAAATTGCCGTTTCCACCGCCCGACCAATTCTTTCCGCCAGTTGTATCTGATCACATTTTAAATAATCTACAACAAATCTGCTCTCTCCAATAAATTTAAATGCAAAATTCTTCTTACAAGAAACCGGCATCACAGCAATCTTCAATCTATGAACCTCTTCCCCCTTATTTCTCCACGATTTCTTTAATTGCAAATATTTTATTCTCGGAACATCAAGATGCTCCTTCCATCTATTTTCTTTGATAAAACGAAAGTTCTCAAATTGTTCATAAAAATTACTGGAAACCGTCCTGCCTCGTCCTGCCTCATTCATATAGTCTGCATGTATCTCTTCTTAATAGCATAATATACCCTATATCCCATTTTATGGTGCTTATCTAAAGGTCCAAGGGAATCTAACGCCCATTCTCCTTCCCAATCACCCGCCACGGAATCAATTGCTGCAAGAATGCAATAAATAACAACAAGCTGATTTTCTTTTGGCTCAAGATAATCCTGCAATTCCAGCTTGTCCATTAACTGAAATATTCTATGCCTAACCTGGGTATAATTGATAAAATTATAATCATCCACAGCATCCATAACATCCTCAGAAAACCTGTCTAAAATATCAAAATTGGGATTTAATTCTCTATCTAAATATCTACTAATAAACGCCTGATGATTATCTACATTTTCACAGAGTACACCAAAACAATTTCCAATCAAATCAAATATATTATCCGCATCTAATATAGCCTCATTCAATCCATGCTCCAAAATCATGCTACTATCCCCCCTTGATTTTTAACTCATCCCCATTATACACCAATCATCAGGAAATACAACTTTTTCCGACTTATATCTCCAAAACTTCGAAAAAAATACTTTCCGACTCATATCTTCAAAACTTCGAAAAAAACAATACTTTCCGACTTACATTTCCAAAACTTCTGCATTTATATAAGTTTTCGCATCCCAGCCACCAACATCACTGTTTCTTCCCTGTCTCCACCCAGGAAATCTTCGTCCCTTTCCCTACTATGCTCTCAATCTCCATTTTCCCATGGTGAACGGCGGCAATCTGCTCACACAATGCCAAGCCAAGCCCCATATTGCCGCTCTTCCTGGAACGCGACTTATCCACGCGGTAAAATGCCTTGCGCACCTTATCCACTTCCCCTGGTGGAATCCCGCAGCCCTCGTCCCGTACCCACAGGGAATGCTCCCCACCTCCCAGATAGATTCGAGCGCCCGGCTGCGACGCCATAATGCTGTTATTGATTAAATTAATCAGGAAACTTGTCATCAGGTCCATGTCAAGGTACATATGCCTTCCCTCATACTCTCCCTCCATGACCAGGGTAATTTCAGTTTCCTGCAGGCGGTGACTGACATTCTCCTTCACGCACTCAAACAAGTCCTCTATGGCGGTTTCCTGCAACATGATCCGGCATTCCGGCTCATACAGTTTTGTAAGCTCCATCATTTTTTCGGAAAGCCGCGACAGCCGCCCGCTCTCCCGATTAATGTAATGCAGCGCCTTCTCTTCCTGCTCCGGCGTCAGCTTCACATCGAGGAGCGTCTCTGAATAGCCCTTGATGGCGGTCAGGGGCGTCTTCAATTCATGGGACATGCTACCAATAAGCTGCCGTTGCGCCTCGTTTGTCGCCTCAAGGGGTTTTGTAATTTTCTTAATCAAAAATACCAGCAGAAACGCCATGGCAAGTGAAATTAAAACCGAAACGATAACTTCCCGTATGGCGAGGTCAAAACTCTCCCTGTAAATGTCAGTGATATCTACCACATAAAAATACAAATAAGACGGTTTCTTCCCCTCATAAGCAAATTTTTTGTCTTTCCAACAAAAAATCATAAGATATGAACCGCTTATTCGTTCCAAGCTATACATAAGTGGGGTGCCAGTTTCTATTTTTACTTTATCAGTGTCAAATTCATACAACGAACTATTATACAGTTCCTCCCCTCCTTCCTTATACAAAGCGGAACCCTCCGGCATATTTTTACGAAAACAGTACGTCATCACATAATCCTGCATCGCATAATCTATGACCCCCTCATAACCGACCATATTCAGATCCGAAGAGATATCCGAAAGCGCTCTGTTAAAAACGCTCTCCTCCTGCACCTCCAGCAAGTCAATCTTTTCGTGCCTGCTTACATGAATTACATAAAATGAAAAAATCTGCGCCAACAAAAATAACATCGTTGACGCAGTAAGTGCAATCTTCTTAATCATATCCATTACGAAACCTCCATGCGATAGCCAACTCTGGGCACCGTCTTAATCACATCGCCAAAATCCAGTTTCTTCCGCAGGTTCCCCACATGGACATCGACCGTACGGCTCTCACCCTCAAAATCCACGCCCCAGAGGATGTTCAATATCTGGTCTCTGGTAATTACCCGGTTACGATATTTCCAGAATGTGAGCAGGCAGTTATATTCCATCGGCTGCAAGGATATTTCCACACCGTTTTTTGTCACTGTCCGGCTCTGTTCATTGATGACGACGTCCCTGATGTGTATTTCTTCCGGCATATCTTTACGTACACGGTCAAGCACCTTATCTATGCGCACCAGAAGTTCCAGCATTTCAAACGGCTTGACAATGTAGTCTTCCGCGCCGCTCCGAAGCCCCTTTACCTTGCTGGAAAGATCGCCCTTTGCGGTGAGATAAATGACCGGAATCCCATGCGCCTTCAGCTCCTCAAGCAGTTCAAACCCATCTTTCCCGGGCAGCATGATATCCAGAAGCGCTAAATCGTAATTATCTTGTTTTGCCAGATGTTGGCTGAATTTTGCGCCGTCAAAAAACGGCGTCGGCTCATATCCTGCAATCTCCAGATTCATGCAGATTAAGTCGTTGATGGCTGTCTCGTCTTCAATCACCAATATTTTTTCCATCTGATTTCTCCACCTGATTCCGCCTTCTTGCCGGATTTACCATTGCTGCAATTCCGGCAAGAAGGCTATGATGCTTTCTTTTATTATAATGGATAGGAAGGGAGATTAGATTAATGTTTTGTAAAGGTTTTGTAAGTTATTGCTGGCAGGCTTCCTCCCATTTCCCCTCAACGGACTTTCCAACACTATGGTAATATGCCAGCAGCAGGAAAATCAATGCCAGGGCAGCCAGCTTACGAATGCCGCCTTTTTCTTTCGCCCAGCGAACCAGCCGCAACACCAGCTCTTCCTTCTTCTCTTCCGTCATTCCACGCTCCCTGAAATACAATAACAAGTAAGAAAACCCTGCAATCATGGAAACAGTGGCATATATTTCCACATGGGATCCGTCCCCGGTCTTAGGCTCCGTCCCGGTTCCCGGCTTTGGCAGTTGTACGGTTTCCTTCCCACGAATGTCCACGCTAAACTGCCGGCTGGTCTTATTTCCTGCATTGTCCGTCGCGTCCACATACAGGATGTGCGTTCCACTACCGGACACTTTTACTGTAAATTTGCTGTATTCTACAATATCACTGTGGAATCTCTTATCGGGCACAGATACCTCTTTGCCTTTATCCACCCGACAACTCACCTCGGCAATTCCACCTGAGATATTCTCATCTTCATTATCTCTGACTTCCACGCCGATCACAGAGATATTGTCGTACTGACCTCTGTCATCCGGAATAAAACGGATATCCGGCGCATTATCCTCCACAATAATGCCGTTTCCATCTGCCGTCAACATTTTCTGGGCAGATACATTCCCTGCCCAGTCGCTGGCTGTCATCGCTACTGTTCCCTTGAAATCCTCAGATATGGTAAATTCCGCCACCGCATTTCCATTTCTGGTTGTGACCCGTGCCCTTCCTTTTGTACTCCTGCTCTTCTTTCCGCCAGCATTCACTGCACCAAGGGGTAACCCTATCGCACCATAAACCATATCGGTGCTTCTTATGTAAGCCGCATCCTCCGTTTCTTTCTCTTCTCCCCCTTCAGGAATCAGGACATACTCTGCCTGTTTGACACCACTGCCCTCTTCTGTGATGGGAACAGTAATCTTAAGTCTGTTCCTATGTAAAATCCAGCCAAATAAATCCTTATGACCTTTGCCATACGTTGTCTTTCCCAGTACCGGAGCAGTCTCATCCGCCCATTTCGCATACAATGTCACATTTGGGGAGGAGGTATTCGTCTCTGCCGTGCGGGCAAAATCCCATTGTTTTCCCTGACTGCCCTTGCGGTCGAGATACCACCCTTTAAAATTGTAACCGGCACGTTTGGGGGCTGCCATAGTCTGTAAAAGCCCGCCATAACGGATATTCTGAGAATCCGGCAGATTTCCGTTTCCTCCGTTTAAATCAAAATCTACATGATAAATATTTCTGTCATAATAAAGTTTTAAAACAAGGCTGCCGTCCGCCTTAACGATTCCAGACGCACATCTTAAAACATGTTTTTTGTTTTCCGTAAACCCGGTATAGGGCTTTGCCTCTGCCTCAACCTCTGCTCCTGCTCTTCCCGTTATACGTTCCGTATCAGCATCTTCTCTGGTATAACCGTCGCCTTTAACATCCTGCTTGTAATGTTCCACACGATAAGCAACGGTATCTGTTTCCCACTGCGCATAGAGCGTGGTGTCCTCATCCAGCGCATACATCTTTCCAGCCTCGAAAGGTTTTCCCGTACCGTCTTTCTTCGTATTCCATCCTGCAAAAACGTACCCGGACTGTGTAATTGCTGCCGCCGCGGTGAACTGCGGAATCTCATAAGACACTTCCTCATGTACGTTGGCGCGGCATTCCTTTGTCTCCGCCTGCGGGCAGGTTTCCCCACCGTTCTCGTCGTAGGACAGCGTGACGTCCTTTTGGTACACGCCATAGAAGTCCGTGTCGTCCGTCAGGGTCACTTCCACCCCTGCCTGTATCTCCCCATCGTAACTGTCCGCCTGCAAATCCCAGCCTACCGGCTGCCAGCCCTTTCCTGCTGCATCCTGTACACTTTCCACACTTCCTGCCGTACCGAATGGTTTCAGCTCCTGCGTCCGTGTCGTTCCAGTGGTCGCGTCCTCCGGGATTTCCACAACACGTTCTTCCACCTGTCCGGCACTTCCGGAATGGAAATACGCATGAAGAGGTCTCTTGAAGATGGCGTACAATGTCATGTCCGTTTCCGTCTCTATGGCGTCCCCTTCCTTATATGTCCTGCCTGTGCTATCCGTCTCGGTGTTCCAGCCTGCAAAGGCATAACCATACCGCACCGCTGCCGGAGCAACAACGAACTGTGCCGGGGTGGTGGAGACTTCCTCATGCACGTTTGCAAAACGCTTCGCCGTAGCGTCTTCCGGAGCAATATCTGCATGTTCCGCCTGATATGTCAATGTCACGTCCTTCTCATAGATGCCGTAATATTCCTTATCCTCTGTCAGGGGAATCTCCTCACCCGGCTCAATAACTGCATCGTATCCTGTTAACGTCTCACTCCAGCCAAGCGGATGCCAGCCCTCCATCTCCTCCAGATCCGGAGCCGTAACGTTTCCGCTGTCCGTTCCTTCTGCCAGCTCCAGGGTCTTCGTCTGTTTCTGCCCCGCACCGCCGGAATAGAAGTCTGCCTTAAGGACTTTCCCTTTTGCAAAGATAGCGTATAAGTCCGTATCGCCTTCAATCGTAAACTCCTCACCCGGCTGATATGAAATTCCAGTGCCATCCGCCTTTGTATTCCACTCTTTAAAAGTATATCCTTCGCGCTGCAAGTCGTCCGCCGACTGCACCTTAGCAGTATCATTTATCTGATATGTATTGTCATCCGCCACTGTTCCCTGTGCGCCGTTGCTGATATAATAGACATAATAGCCGTAATTTGGATTGGTCTCGGACAGATACACTTCATTTTTCTCTTTGTCCAATACCGCATACCACGTCTTACCGGAATTCCCCACGTCCACAAAATTAATCTTCTTCATATCACGCTCGTGGAGCAGGCGGTACTCGTTTGTTCCCTCGGCAAGCACATATCCCTCGGATGCCTTGAGGTAGAGGGTTACCGGATAACGCAGGGTATCGCTGATACGGATCTTGCGGGCAATCGTCTTGTCATTACTTACTTCCAAAAAGATGCCATCTGTACCAGAACCCGAAACGCCATCACCTGCAAATTGCACACCCCCTGAAATTTCAAGAATCGTTCCCAGTCCATTTAATCCCCCCACATCCTTATCTCCGATCGCACAATAATAGACAGCCCCGCTCCCCTCCATTCCAGAACCACTGCTTTTATTTCCTTCAAAATAACCACCATACAGATATGTCTCAGTTCCCGCAGAAAGCATATTAGAGATACATCCACCTTTAACTGTAGATGTATTTCCAATAAATTTTCCGCCATAAATATATAATTTAGCTCTCAAATTATATATAAACCCTCCACCATATACACCATAAGTATTCGTAGCCCAGTTATTCCGATAAACACCATCATTTATCCTCAAGACACAGTTAAAAATCCATACTGCCCCTCCTCCGCCAACGTCATTAATAGCAGATCCATTATTTTCCAATACAATATCATTAAAAACCCCTGTTCCACCAGCCTGGTAATACGCTGCTCCCCAACCGGTGCCACCCATTACCCATTTTCCATTCTCATCATAAAACTGTATGTTGGGACCTATGGATGTCTTTTTACAATTCTGTATTCTGCATCCGTCATCCAGCACAGCATCGCTTTTTACAACTTCTATCATGGAATGGCTTGCTGACAATGATGCCCCATCAACCGTAATCTCACCCACCGTCAAATAAGCGCCATCCCACGCTTTAATATATGCATTACCACTTCCCCTTACAATCGTTCCGCCGCCTTTTATTGTAACATTCCCCTGGATCGTCACGACTCCCTGGATCGTCAACGTCACACCCGGCTCCACAATCAGCTCTCCATTTGAAAGCGTCACATTTCCACTCCAGACCGTATCCTCACTGATTGTACCGCAGCCCGGTTCTGTCAGGGGCATGATTTTTTCTTCCTGTACCTCCAAAAAAGTATCTTTTTCTATATTTTTGATGTCTCGCTGTTCTCTGTCTGGTTCAAAATTTCCTTCCTCTTCTGCCAGCCCTTCCCGCACGACCATAATCGTGATTTGGGGCAGTTCCACGCCTGCCGCCAAAACATAAACGTCTGGTATTACAGGCGTAAAAACATAGGCGCCTTCCGCCTCCTTATTATACTCCGGTTCACTGATCCAGGTAACGCCTTCAATGGTGAATGTTTCCGTCTGTTCCACATCAGTTTTCTCCTGAAGAAATACTGGTTGCCCTTCCGAAATGGACGGTTCTTCGCCTGAGGGTGCAGTCTCTTCACCAGTTGTCTGCGGCATTTCCTGCATGGAACATACCGCCTCCAATGTCTGCGGAAGATTCAGGCTTTCCAGATCGGTTCCCATCGGCACTGTCCGGCTGCCAACATCTTCCGGCAATTGCACAAAAGATGTGATTTCCTGTTTCTGTGCCGCCTGTACAGAATATCCAAAATCATCCAAAGGCAATGGAACCAACGACAGACAAATACAGAGCAAACCTGCAAGCAGCCTTCTTCCTATGGGATGTCTACGTCGCTGTACAAATTCTGCCGTATAATTCTTTGAATTTTTCATCCTCACCACGCTCCTTTATAATCTCACCTTCCCATTTCAGACATTTTCATCATAACAAATTTCGATTTCAAATACAATCATTTGACGACATCATAAGGATATATTCATCACTTTTTCTTGGTCTGCCCTGTTTCCCATGCTCTAAATCATGGAGAATGACACGCATTAACTTATCCTTTACGCTTTGGGTACTCGTATCAGAAAAATGTACCCCGACTAAATACCTTGTCTTGTCAATCTTCTGTTGTAAACAGGGCGTTAATCGCCCTGTGGTGTTGGTCTGAATGTTGTCGCCCATTGTTCCTCCTTAATAGCAAAAAAATAGAGCATATAGATTTTCAGTTTTCTTGCCATATTCCACGTCCTACAGTGGACATTTCTATATTTTCTACCTATTTCAGTTTTCCTCGCCGTATTTCACGTA
>CAJUOE010000344.1 GCA_910587895.1 uncultured Lachnospiraceae bacterium | reverse complement strand
CTCTGCTCAAAAAGCACACTTTCTATCCACATGAAATCAGCTTCTTTGGTTTTAAATCTGCAAATTTACCAATTCCCTGCAATATCCTCCGACTCTAACAGCTCCAGAATCTTACCGTCCGCATTCAGGGGAACCGTATAATTTGTATAGGTTGCGTTATAGCCGCTGATGCCCGTCGTTCCCGCCATAATACGCTCTGCCAGATCCACGGTCAGCGGTTCGCCGCTATAATAGGACTGGGAACCAGTATTTCCAACCGGAGTCGATACCCATTTGCCGGGGTCATTGGTGTTTTGCTGCAAAGTGAATATGCCACCCAATGCCTGCCGCACATTTAAGGCGGCGGTTCCTGTGGCGTCCTTGATAGCGACACCGGATAGCGCCAAAGTTGAAATGACAAGGAGAATTAAAAACAAGGTTAATGATTTTGTGATTTTTCGCGTCACATATAGAAACGCACGGTGAAATAAATTCATAGATAACCATCCTTTCTTTGAGATACACCTATCTTAAGAAAGGGCGGTTAGATTTTGATTCGTTTTTGATTTGATTTTGATTTGATTTTCGTTAGGCTTTCATTTTCAGGCAGAGGAAAAAGGCTACGCCCTGTTCCGTATTCTTTATGCAATATCCCATACCATGCAGATTAAGAATTGTTTTGACAATGTACAGCCCAAGACCGTTTCCTCCGGTTGACTTATTCCTCGATTTATCCGCACGGTAAAAAGGCGTGAACATATGGGGGAGGTCAGCTTCCGGAATAGACGCTCCGGTATTTTCGATAACGAGAGCCTTTCCGTTTTCGCAGGACTGCACCGATATAAAAACATTTTCGCTGCATGGAGAATGCCGTACGGCGTTTCCGATAATATTGGACAGGGTTTTGCCCCAGAGATTAGGATTGACGGATAAAACCATATCTGTGGCAATATTTTGGTGAATTTGAATATCCTTATCCTGTGCAAGCGGCAAAATAGCCTGTATTGTATCATTTACCGTTTGTTTTAGCGAAACCTCCTGCAAGGTATCCTCTAAGTCCATGCTTTCCATTTTGGATATACTTATAATTTCCCTGACAAGATATTCGATATCTTCCGTTGCTTTCAATGCCTCGGGCAGATATTTTTTGTGATTCTGATAATCCCCATATCCTAATATCATATTTTCAATTTGCCCCTTTAAGATAGTAAGCGGGGTTTTCAGCTCATGGGATACTGCTGCAAAAAAGTTTCTGCGCTGTTCTTCCAACGCCTTGAACATCTCTACATCTTCCATTAGTTGATTGTTCGCATCTGTTAATTCTTCCATAGTGACCTGCAACCGGCTTGCCATTGTATTCAGACTGGAAGCAAGCACGCCAATTTCATCGCCCGTTTCAATATCGCATTTCCAGGTCATATCCATTGACGTCATTCGCTTGGAAATCTCACTGATCTTAGCAATGGGTCTGGCAATAACCTTGCTGCAAATATAAGCGCTTAACGACGATAGCAACAAAATAATTGCAAAGACAACAGGTAACAAATGAAACATAATGCTTAATATTACATCCGCCGTTTGTGACAGGGAAGATACCACAAGTGCGTATTCTGATTTACTGTCTAAAAAGGTAACTGTCGTTGCAATGCTTGATGTTGCAACCATCAATTCTTCTACCTTTATTTCACCAAATCTCAAAACTCTGTTTTCGTCACTAAGCATTACCGCTGAATTATTTTGAATACAGAAATTATAGATTTCATTGACCGCATCCTCATAACGCATATCCTGTAGTTTCATAACAAGCACTTCGACATTTTTGTTCAGCTGCTCATCTGATGTAAGCTGATACTGTTTCGGAAGAACCGTCAGCACAATTCCATAAATCAGCATACTGCAAATTGTAAGGGCAGAAAACACCCATAAAAACACTTTTGCACTTAAACTGTTTTTAATTTTCTTTCGCAATTCTATATCCCACCCCTCTGACCGTTTCAATGCAATTGACCCCCAGTTTCCTGCGTAAATTCATAATATGGAAGTTCACGCCTTTTTCATCTCCTGCAAAGTCATAACCCCAGACAAGATTGAGCAAATCATCCCTTGTAAAAACACGACCCTTATTTTTAAGGAACAGCAATAATATCTCAAACTCCAGGTGGGTAAGCGCTGCCTCATTTCCAGAGACCGTAACCCTGTGTTCCGTTTCGCTCAAAGAAATTTCCTTGTAATGGAGAATATCTGATGCCGCATCTGATGATGTCCGCCGTAAAATGGCTTCCACACGCTTTAATATGAGCTTTATGGAAAACGGCTTTGTAATGTAATCATCAGCCAACTTATCAAAACCTTTTATCTGGGCATCCTCCGTATCAAGCGCAGTTAAAAGGATAATCGGAACCTGCGATTCCTGCCGTATCATTTCACATACCGTATATCCGTCAATCTCAGGCAGCATGATATCCAATACAATAAGGTCAAAATCCTGTTCATGAAAAGCATTGATGCCTTCCAATCCGTCCGAAGCAGTAGTAACCTTGTATCCTGCAAAAGCTAACGGCTCAGAGAGAATCTTCTGTATTGCCGCCTCGTCCTCAATTATCAATATTTTCTTATCCATATACAAACCTCCACGTTAATTTATAGCAGATGTTTATTAGTTTTTGATTAGTTCATTCATCAAAAAAGGATGTTTCTCACGCGAAACATCCTTTTCCCATGCCCCTATTTCTGCGGAGCCTTAAATTTCTTAATCACATCCAGCGCCGGCAGGGGCTTTCCTTCGTAGTCGAACAACGCCTGATTTGCCCACTCATTGCCGCACGGTCCCGGATCGTTCATGTACTTCAGGGAAACATCTGTCGCCCATCCGCTGCCAGGTACCGGAATCCAGGCAGGTTCCCAATAGAAGAACCCTCTGCCAAGACCATCCGGAAGTTTGACAAGGCGTGTCATCAAATCCTGCATGAAATCCGCCTGCCCCTTCTTCGTCATCGGATAATCAATCCCCTTTACAAGGGACGGTTTTGTCGCCATGCCTTTGCGTTTTCCTGGTTCCAGTTTCTCATACTTCGCGTAATCTTCCATCGTATAGCCCATGGACACTTCCGCTATGATCATCTCCTTGTGGTAACGCTTTGCAAGGTCTTTCATGTTATGTTCCAGGTCAGCAAGGGAACCATGCCAGAAAGGATAATAGGATAAACCGATAATGTCAAAATCCATTCCGTCATTCTCGAAATAATTATCAAACCATTCCCGATAAAGCTTATTATTGCCGCCGTTGTCCAGATGAATCATAATGGGAATATCCCCTTCCATGGAACGCACGCCGCGGATACCCGCATTGACAAACAGCGTAATATTCTCAAAATTGGGGCGTCTGCCATCCGGCCACAGCAAGCCGTTCGACAATTCATTGCCCACCTGAACCATATCCGGCACAACGCCTTCTGCCCTCAGATTCCGCAGCATGGCAACGGTATAGTCCTGCACGGCATACTCCAGCCGCTTTCCGGTAAAATCTGCCCACGCCTTGGGTTTAATCTGTTTGCCAGGGTCAGCCCAGAAATCACTGTAATGTAAATCAAGAAGGATGTACATCCCCCGATCACGCGCACGCCTTGCCAGGGCAATGGTCGTCGCCATGTCGTTCGTTCCTCCACCATAAGGTTCTCCCTCCGGGGAGTAAGGGTTATTCCACATCCGCAGCCTGATGGCATTGGTGCCATACTCCTGCAAAACAGACAACAAATCCCTCTCATCACCGTCCGCATCATAGAACTTTGCCCCCAAATTCTCCAGCTCCATCAAAGACGAGATGTCCATACCTTTGATAAATTCCATTTTCTCTGAGATCCTTCCCATAAAACTGCCTCCTTCTTGACATTACATTTCGCGCTAACAGCTCCGCCTGCTTACAGCTCGGCTCGCGTCATTCGCAAAGCCTACTCACAGCTCAGCTCGCGCCATTCGCAAAGGCAGCTTCGCTGCTTTCTCGCTGCTACGCAGCTAACTTTGCTCATTAATTGGCGCTCCCTCAGCCCCAGCAAATTTCGTAAAATTCATGTAAACATGATTTTCCTCAATTCGCTGTGCCTGGCTGAGCTCTTAGTCAAAATCAAATTTTGTAAAACGTTTATCCATCGCGCGGTAACGGAAACGAATCATTTCATTCTTCTCTAACACATCCTTTTCATTTCCGGTATACTGGCACCGCATACAATAAAATTCATCTTTATCCTTATCATAAAACATATCAATATCCAAATCCCTCATAAAACAGGACGGACATCTGTAATTTAATTTGCCTTTTCCAGATTGAGCCATGTCGTAAATACCTCCTTATCTGAGATTGTCTTCGTATAACCTAAGGTAAACATCGGCGAGAATGCATAACCTTCTCTCACATATCCGACAGCCTCCTTATCGGATGATGTCATGGACACCTTCGTCTCAATGGCAGGAATCACCGCACTGACGGCGTCTGCACCTGCGAGTTCGGCCTCCCTGCATTTATATTCATAAGAAATTTCTTTCGCCTGCGCGCCCTCACACTTCAGGGTGATGCCCGTCATATCCTCAGGGTACTCCGTGGTGCCGTAACATGCCACCATGTACTCATTCAATTCTACTTTCGCCTCAGGATTGCTCATCTCAAGAATATTCCGCTCAATCCTGATATTAGAACTTCCTTCCTCAAAATAAATCTTCGTCTGAAGCTTCACGGTCAAATCATAAAATTCAATCTCAACCGGATCAAGCGTTAAGATTCTCGTCTTCCCTTCCTCGGAGAAATGCGCCTTGGTACGGCACAGGCAGAGGTCTACCTCTTCGCCATTGTAAGATAACTTGGCGCTTCTTACCGTGCCCTCTCCTGCATAGTGCGTGAAATAGCCCGCACGGTATTTCTCCTGAATCAGGAATGGATACGACGCATCCTGCACATGTTTCGTCCCGATTCCAACCGGCCATTCCAGTTTCGCCGCATAAGGACGTAAATCCACAATCGCGCCGCCCTGATCCATATTGACACAGGCACGCATATAGGGATCGCAATACCAGAATAACTGCTTGTCTGAACCATAGAGGATATCACGCCACAGCGCACATTCCGGCTCCGTATAGCTCTTTTTCTCACGATAGTAATCGGCAAATTCTGCCATCGTCATATCAATCAGCTTGCCCTCTTTCTTGAGCTTGCCGTAATAAGCGCATCCGTCGGAATAGGATTTCTCCAACAATTCATACGGAGACTCCCAGCGTCCCATCTTGTTCATCCAGCCTGGTCCCACAAACATCATATTGTAGGCGTAGCCGTTATTGTATTTCTCCAAATCGCGATACTGGTCAATCAAATTATACAGATAGGGGTATTCCCACGTCTTGCTGTCATAAATCATGCCGCGCAGTACATTCTGCGGATGCGTCCCAAAATTGGAACCATTACCGTCATAACATGCCAGCAAATCCCTGGACAGGTGCGGAATTGCCACGATTCCGCTGTCTTCCGCCTCATTTGCTGCCGGGGCATGGGTATTCTGTTTCGAAGGAATCCATGGATTCCAGGGGCCTCCGTCAAACAGCGTGTACCAAGAATTATTACAGGTATGGTATGCCTTGGGGCCTTCCTCCCAACAGGTAGCCACCGCACATTTCACGGACGGGTACTTCTCTTTGATATAATTTGTCAAATCTGCATCCATATAGTAAGATCCTGTAGATTCCGGATAAAACCCGAAGGTATCGTAAAATTTCCCGAATACGTCATCGACAATTGATTTCTTATCTTCCATAGAAAACATCCAGATACAAAAATCCTTGGTGTTGTACTTCTCACGAAATTCCTTACAGGGCAGTCCCAGCAAAGACAATGCAATCTCGTCCCCATACTTCTCGTGATCTGCCTTTGCAAGCTCCACTGCCTCCTCATTAAACAGGCTGGCATACGTCATCTGAATGGTGGTCTTTAACCCATTTTCATGCGCCAAGCGCTGCTGCGTCTTGAAAATATCCAGCGATTCTGTCAAAAGCGCTTTTCTTCCAATATCCTCCGCCTTGCCATGGCCGGTTACTTTCTCTGCATACTCCGGTACCATTTCGGGACGGTGGATAATATTTACCACAAATTTATCCATTTCTCTTCCTCCTTTTCATCGGCAGCGCCACGCGCCACCTATATTCCTTTAAAACGAAACGTAAAACTCATAGGCTCACTCACATCAATCAGATACTCCGGATGCACTTCGGACAACCAGCTATCGTCTCCGCCCACACCCATCTGCTGCATTGCGGCACGCACAACGGTATAGTGTACCTGCGGCAGCTCATAGGGATGCATCGCATTTTCCAGCTCATGAGGCGTATAGGGCAACGCCGAAAAACTCATCTTATCTCCATAAAACGCAATTCCACGCCCGGCATTATCTGTAATCTTCGCCCAGCGAACGCCGGTCTTGTTGCCACATTCCTGCGGAACGAGGTATTTTGCCATATTGTCCGCAACTTTATTACGGTAGATGCCAAGCTTTGCGCCATGCTTCCGGTCGGCATATGTCTCCGCCGGCCCGTCTCCATACCACTCCAGGTTTTCAAAATCTGCATTAAACTTGAACATCACGCCAAATTCAGGCATATCCTTCAATTCCTTCACCGGGTCGTACTGCAAGGTAGCGGCGATTGTTCCGTCCCCGAACACTTCATAGGAAAGGCTGCATCTGCTCTCCGGAACGGTAGGCATCACATAATAAAACGTGACAACTGCGCTGTGTTCCTTCACCTCAAGCCTGGGATTCTCCTTCACCTCTTCATCCTTTCCCAGATACATGCTGGCAAGTTTCCACTGTCCCATGCGCATCTGCATCTTATTCCCCTCGTCATTGTCAACAGGCGCACGCCAGAAATTAGGCATGGGAATCTTTTCAATCAGCTCCCTGCCGCCATAACGATAGGACACCAGACCGGATTTCAGGCTGCTGAACATGCATTCAAAATCCATCCCCCGAATGCCAATGTTCCACTTTCCTTTGATGACCGAAATCTCATCTGTAACGGGCTGCGGCTCCCTGCAATTTTCAAACACGCCCTGGCCGAATGCCACTTCATAGCCTTTCGGCGCCCAATCCGTCTCTTCTTTTAAGCGGAAGGAAACGGTCACCGCATATTCACCGGGCATATCCGGTATCCGGACGGGCAGTTCATATTCCTTTTCCGATAAAGGCTCCACATCCGTGGCAAGAACTGCCTGCTGTAAAAATTTTCCATCCTTCTCTAATAATACCACACAATCATACTGATTGGAATTCACAAATAAATTTTTATTTTTAATTAAGACCTTTTCTCTGGAAACTTCCGCCGTAAGGTTCTGATAATTGAACTTCACTTCCTGCATTTTCGGGGATTCATCCCTTTCCCCGCCATAAACTATGCCATTGCCGCTGAAATTATAATCCGTAGGACGCTCGCCAAAATCCCCGCCGTATGCCTGGAACTTATTTCCATAGCGATCCTTCTTCTCAATAGACTGGTCAATATAATCCCAGATAAATCCGCCCTGATATAAAGGCTCCGTATCCGTCAAATCCGTATACTTGTGCATGGCTCCGCAGGAATTCCCCATTGCATGTGTGTATTCACAGCAGATAAAAGGCTTGCTCCTGTCTTTTTCCAGAAATTCTATGATTCTAGATACCGGAGGATACATCTGGCTCTCCATATCGCTGCTGTCATTATAACGCCTGTCCTGGAATAATCCCTCATAATGCACCAGCCTTGTGTCATCCAGCCTGCGGAACAATTCGGACATCTCATAAATGACGCTGCCGCCGTAAGATTCGTTCCCACAGGACCAGATTAAGATTGCCGGATGGTTCTTGTCCCTCTGATAACAGGAATTGACGCGGTCAAGCATCATCGGCTCCCATTCTTTGCGGTCGCCGGGGACAATTTCTTCCTCCGTGGTCTCCCCACGGAGTATCGGCTCCCAGCTTCCATGGCTCTCCATATTATTCTCGTCAATCATATACAATCCATATTTATCACAGAGCTCATAAATTCTGGAATCGTCCGGATAATGGCAGGTGCGGACTGCATTGATGTTATTCCGTTTCATTGTCAGGATATCCTGTATCATTTCCTCTTCATTTGGGACACGCCCTCTCTTAGAGCTGAATTCATGGCGGTTCACGCCCTTGAATACAATTCGTTTCCCATTCAGGCACATAAGATTGTCGATCATCTCAAAGCGGCGGAATCCAACCATCTGCGCAAAAACCTCCTGAGATTCTCCATTCTCATCAAAAACTTCTACCAGAAGCTCATACAGGTTCGGCTCCTCCGCGCTCCACAGAGCCGGCTCCTTTACCGGAATGACTATCGAAAATTCCTCTTTTGCATCCGCCTGTTTCCATGCCATGACATCTTCACCGTCGCGCAGCGTCAGGGAAACCTGTCCTTCTCCAACCATCTGGAACTTCAGGCTCAGATCGGCATTCTGATACGCATCATCCAACAATGTCCGCACACAGATATCCTGCACATGCACCTTTGGCACCGTGTAAAGGTATACGCTGCGGTAAATTCCCGAGAACCGGAAAAAGTCCTGATCCTCACACCAGCTTGAGGAACTCCATTTGAAAACCTGAACGGCAAGCTTATTTTCCCCTTCCACAAGATAAGGCGTCAGCTCAAATTCAGAAGGCGTAAAACTATCCTCACTGTATCCGACATAAGCTCCATTCAGCCATAACGCCATTGCGCTCTCCACGCCCTGGAAAGAAATAAACAGCGGTTTTCCTTTCATATGCTCTGGAACGGAAAAATATTTTACGTAGCTTGCCACCGGATTGAAAAATTCCGGCACTTCGCCCGGCGCAATATCTTCCCTTCCATCCCACGGATATTGTGTATTCGCATATTGAGGCGCATCATACCCTTCCATCTGAGTATGCGCCGGAACCCTGATATCCGCCCAGGATTTACAGTCATATGCTGTACTTTCAAATCCCTGGATGGCAGACTGATAATTCTTACCATAGGAAAATTTCCAAAGTCCATCCAAAGAATAACGAAAGCTGCTTCTGCGTTCTGCCAATTCTTTCATCGAAGCATAGCATACATGATCAGAATGGGCCTTCAGGCGATTTTCTGCAAATACAAGCGGATCTTTTACTTTCTCATAGTTAAATTTTGTCATTTCATACCTCCGGAGATTATTATTTTTATTCTGTCCTGCCTTTGCAGGCAGGGGATATCTGTATATAAGTATACCCCGCAGCAAGCTACGGGGTATGTGTCTACGCTCTCGCTTCGGCTGTCGCTAATTGCCACTGGCACTTAGAACCGTCACAAGAGATAAAGTGCTGTTGAACAAATATATGCATTCAAACATTATTTTACTGCTCCGGTAATACCTTCTGCAAAACTCTTCTGTAATAAGAAGAATATAATAATGGTCGGCAAACTACACAACAAAACGGCTAACATCAATACACCATAATCGGTAACATAACCTTCTGTCAGGTTCGCAACCAGCATCGGCATTGTCATGCTCTCATCTGTCGTCATGATTACCTTCGGCCATAAGTAGTTATTCCATGCATTCATGAATGTAATCGTCATTGCTGCCGCATAGGTGGAACGCATCGTAGGAATAAACATGCGGAAGAAAATCTGGATCTCGTTGAGACCGTCAATCCTCGCCGCCTCAATAATATCATGCGGAAAACTTCGCGCGCTCTGCCGGAACATCATGATCAAAAATGGCGTCGATATCGTCGGCAAGATAAATGCTACTGTCGTATTCAACAACTTTGCCGCTGAAAACATACGGAACAATGGAACCAGCGTTGCCACAAATGGAACCATCATACCCAAAAGCAAGATGGACATTACCGCATCCTTACCTTTATCATGGTAAATTTCAAATCCATATCCGGCAAGGGAGCAGATTACCAATGCACATGCTGTCAAAATAATCGAATATTTAAATGAATTAAACATTGCCCTCGCCACATCCTGTTGGGAAAGCAGCGACTTCCAGTTATCAATCAAAGCCAATCCCGGAAGCATCGTTCCTCTGCTGACATCTATACTCTTGTTGGTAGCGCTGATTAACATCCAGTAAAGAGGAAATACAGAAATCAATGATACGATAGTCAAAAATATATACATTAACAACCTTGATCTTTTTGTCTTAGTCACGCTTATCACCTACTTTCATCTGTATAAATGCCAGAATTGCCACCAGGATAAAGATCAGGAAGGACATTGCTGCCGCATATCCAAAGGTCGGCACATATTTAAAGGACATATTGTAAATATAATGAGACATTGTAATGGTTGCATTTGCAGGACCACCCTTTGTCAGGTTGACAGACTCATCAAATAACTGCAAGGTTCCGTTTGTAGACATAATCGCCGTCAAAAGAATCGTCGGTTTCAAAAGTGGAACCGTTATGCGGAAGAAAGTCTGCATCGGGCTCGCGCCGTCAATCTTTGCTGCCTCATACACAGAATATTCAATGTTTTGTAATCCAGACAGATAAAATACCATATTGTATCCGGTCCATCTCCAAACCAGGGCAATGATAATGATAATCTTTGCACTCGTCGCATGACCCAGGAAGTTATATCCTGTATTCAAAATCCCAAGATTAACTAACACAGTGTTCACAAATCCGTCCACACTGAACAGGGAACGGAAAATAATTGCATAAGAAACCAGCGATGTTGCACATGGCAGGAAAATCGCTGTACGGAACAAACCTTTGCACCGTAAATCTTTGTTATTCAGCATGGATGCCAGAATCAATGCCAGGATAAGCATGATCGGCACCTGAATAATCAGATATAAGAATGTATTTGCTAAAGATGTCGTAAAGACGTTATCTCTGAACATACGAACATAGTTGGCAAGAGGATCGCCAAAGCTTAACTTGTTCGCCTTACCTGTCTGCAGAGATAAAATGAAAGCCTGAATCATTGGCCAAAAGCTCATAACCGCAATCATAAGCGTTGCAGGCGTCAAAAATGCCCAACCAGTTAAATTATGCCTTCTTTCGAGAGACATTCTTTTTTTGGGTTCTTTCGCTTGACTCACATCTGTATCCCCCTTTTATACCAGCTAGGGGGGCAGCGACTGCTGTCCCCCCAGACTGTTTCTATTCACATTATATGAAGTCTCAATATTTTCTGAATTACTGCATCTGTGATTCGATCGTCTCCTGTGCAAGCTGAAGTTCATCATCAACGCTTGCTCCGCCTACGATATTCTGCATTGCTGTAGCAACGGCATCACGAGCCTCATAGTAATATACACCAGTGTTGTTGCTCGGTGTCTTGCCTGCGAACTCTACAATCTTAGCAGATACTGCATCTCCGCCGAAGAAGTCATCGCCTTTTGCGTATACATCAGATTCACCAGCCGGCAGATAGGTAGCAAGAGCGCCACAGCTGATAATGTTCTCATATAATTCAACACTTCCTGCAAATGTGCTTGCAAGGAAATCTTTTGCCAGGTCAACATTCTGGCAGTTAGCTGTGATAGCCCAGGAAGAACCACCGTTGTTAGAGTAGTTGCTTGCGTTCTCTACACCTACAAGGCTAGGCATATTGGTAACAGCCCATTTTCCGCTCTGGTCTTCAGCTGTCTTAATGGATGCCATGATCCAGCAGCCGTTGATTGTACCAGCAACAGCCTCGGTATTCATTGTAGAAATGTACTGATCCCAGTCATTAACCTCTACCAGAACTCCAGCCTCTTTTAATGCTGCATAAGTTTCCATAACTTTCTTCAATGCAGCGTTTCCAACGAGTGCAGGATTTCCCTCGTCATCAAACAGGGATGCTCCACAGGACTGCATCATCATCATGATAACGTCAGACTCACCAGCCTGGCAGGAAAGTAACGGTTTGCCAGTCTTCTCAAGAACGGTCTTGCCTTTTTCAAGGTACTCATCCCATGTGATGTCTGTAAAGTCTTCAATCTTCATTCCAGCCTGCTCTAAGATATCTGTTCTGTAAGCTGCGATTACAGCGCCGTTGTCAAACGGAACACCATAGTTCTTGCCATCAATTACAGAATATGCTGTCTTAGCCTCACCAAACTGGCTGTAATCAATAGCGCTGTCTGTCAAATCAACAAATGCATCCGGATAAGAAATAACGTTCTTCTGGAATGCGTTATCCTGCATCAGGATAATGTCCGGTAATGTGGATAAATCTCCACTGGTTGCTGCTGTAGTAAGTTTCGTCTGTACGTCTTCCCAAGGTGTCTCTGTAACCTCTACGGAGAAATCCGGATGGTCAGCCTGATAAACCTTGCCAGCCTCTTCCATTGAGAAAATGTTGAATGCCGGGTCCCAGCACCATACAGTCAGCTTATTGCCGCCTGCTGCGCTGTCATCTGCTGCTGCATCATCGCCAGCCGCGTCATCTGCTGCTGCGTCATCGCCAGCCGCATCGTCTGCTGCGTCATCAGTTGCTTCCTGGTTCGTGTCGTCGGTGGATTCATTGGAATTATTTCCACATCCAACCAGCATGGTTGCTGTCATTGCCACACAGAGCAATGCGCTTAAAATTTTTCTTTTCATATTGGTTTCCCTCCCATGAAAACTTAATATTTTTTTAACCAATGCGCATTATTTGCGCAACCGGTTGCTCTACGAGTTTAGTTTACCAAATAAAGGATATGATGTCAATGTCAACACTTTCCAGTTTTTTACTTACTTTTTTGTATATTCTGTCTAAGAAGATTTCGTCATTATCACTATGTTTCCCATATTATCAAGCATTTATTCCGTTATATTCCACTATGATTTTTGCATTTTTGATACGTTTTTTGTCTTTTGAAATCCCATATTTCCCAGTAAAATCAAGCTTTTCCAATGTTTTTTTGTCTTTTACTGAATTAATTAGTAAATTTGCCTAGAATTATGTCGTATTTTACCACATTGTTTTACTAAATAATTTTATTTTGTGGAATCTTTCAGAATCACCTCATATCCAAGCAGGGTCTGCGGCTTTACGTCATTCCCATCTATGAGCTCCATCAACACTTTACAGGTTACCACCCCAAGCTCCCTTGCATTGAAGGAAAGGGATGTTATGGACGGAAGGTTATTCCTCAGAATGGAACTGTCATAAAACGAAGCCACTCTCATCTCATCCGGAATTGCAATTTTTTCTTTGCGCAGCTTGTTCAGCACATGGATACAGACGGCGTCGTCCATGCAAACGATACAATCCACTCCTTCAGCAAGGATTTTTTCTACCGCGCGCTCAATCATGACTTCCTTCTCGACATTCACATAAACGGTCTCCTGATTCACCGGTACGCCCGCCTGCTTGTGGGCATCCATATATCCCTGAATCCTGCTCTGGGTCACCACATGGCTCTCAATACCGCCAATCAGGCCAATCCGTTTCATATTTTTCATCAAAAGGATGGAGACCAGCTCCCGGCAGGCGCTGCGATGGTCGTTATCCACCTGAACAACGCCCTGGTAATTGCTGCTGCCCACTGTGACAAAAGGAATGTTCTGGGTCTTTAAGTATTCCACATGAGCATCCTGCGTGAACGTCCGCATCAAAATCACGCCGTCCACTTTATGATTTTCCACCATGCGCATAAGCTGCGCGCAGTCCCTTCCACGACTCATCGTCAGCAGGATATCATAGTCCATGCTGATTGCCGTCTCCTCTATCCCAACCAGACAGGATTGAAAAAAGGGCAGGTCTACCACCGTATAATCCTCCGGCAGCATAACGCCGATATTATAAGTTTTTAACTGCGCCAGTCCTTTTGCAAGGACATTCGGCTTGTAGTTATGTTTCTCAATATAAGTAAGCACACGTTCCCGGGTATCCTTTCCGATTCGCCCCTTGCCGGATATCGCCCT
Organism: uncultured Lachnospiraceae bacterium; assembly: GCA_910587895.1. Classification (GTDB taxonomy): domain Bacteria; phylum Bacillota; class Clostridia; order Lachnospirales; family Lachnospiraceae; genus Petralouisia. The sequence continues at coordinate 1,316 of CAJUOE010000344.1, read as the reverse complement.
CGACACAGTCGTCTTGGATACCCCCAGAGCCTCCGCCACATCTGAAATTGTCAGTTTTTTCTCATTTGACTGTTCCATTCTCCACACCCCGTTTCCTATATCTGAGGCATCTCGCCTTCCGTTCCCGGCAAGGTATATACCAAAACCGCACAACCCGATTCAATATTTTCATACAACGTCTTTGCCGCGCTGTAAGGCAGATTAACGCATCCATGAGAACCTTTCCACTTATAATAATCCCCGCCAAAGCTTCCCCGCCATTTGGCGTCATGAAATCCTACGCCGCCGTTAAAAGGCATCCAGAAAGATACCGGACTGGCATATCCCTGCCCTCTTAACGTTCGGTTCCTTTCTTTATAGTAGAGCCCATATGCCCCGGTCGGAGTCTCCCTTCTTTTCGCCACATCTCCCGAGACAAAATCAGAATCCACGACAACCTTTCCGTCTTTGTAATAAATTAAATGCTGTGCCGTAAGGTTTACTTCCACATATGTATTGCCATAATCCTTCTTGCCATGGCTGTTCGCCGTCTTCTCATACTCCGGCTCCCTTGTGGCCGTCTGCCCCTCCTGAACAAGTTTTGTAAGTATTTCTTTTTCTTTCTCCCTGTCGATCTTCCAGCCGTAATCCCCGCCTTCAACCTCAACCTTCCTTCCATAAGAGGTCTTCAGTTTCTTCGGCTTTCCAACGGTATCCCATTTATCCGCCAGGCGTTCCACATAGGCATCAATCTCTTCCACAGAAACACTGACGTTCTTCTGTTCATCCACAGATAGCCATCCGCTGATCTCCTCTCCGTCCAGAACCTGTTCTTCCTTGCCAAACTGATAGGTAATCCTGGCCTTTACGTAATGGTTTAAATTTTTTACAAGTTTCCTGAGCTCTTTGGACTTAGCTGTAACCTTCGGTTTCTTATAACATCCTTCCTCTTCCAGAGAAAATGTATCCTCAAGATTAATAATTGCCCGACCCAGGGATTTTATAAATTTTTTCCTGATTATTTTCGTTCCCTGCTCTTCCGGAACTATCGTATAAAAATCCTTTTTGGAATACTCAGAGATTCTGGCATTCTTCGGCTTTACCATCCTGTCTGCATCCATAATCTCCAGTTCATCTACTTTTTTCTTCAGCCGTTCCTCACTGAATTCCACCATCGTCTCTACTTTAACCGACGATTCCTTAAAAAAAGCGTTCGGCCATGCAAAACAATTCTGCTTTTTCAGTTCCTCCTCCAGACTGCCATCAAAAATCGGCATTACTCCAACATCTACCCCTGCAAGAATTTCTTCCTTATCTTCACGTGCCTTTATCTTAAT
>CAJUOE010000343.1 GCA_910587895.1 uncultured Lachnospiraceae bacterium | reverse complement strand
TATATATTCCCTTGTTTTTGCCCTTATGAGCCGAAACAAGGGAAACTATTCATCAGATTTGCACATTTAACAGGAAAAGCGCCCTGAAAACACAGGGCTTTCGGAGGATAACTAAGATAAATCAGAATTTGCCAGACAATTGTCTGATCAGCAAAAGGGAATGAATGAACTGACGGTTGAAGAATATCTTGAAAATCGGCAACAATATCGTGAACACGGTAGAGCTTCTGAAGGAAGTGTGGCACAACAAGCAGCAAGGGATAAAGCGTATGCAGATAAAATTGCAGAATTACAAAAATCGGGAGTTCCAATAGAAGAAGCGGAACAGTGAGAGCGTGACTTTCTGCAACAGCAGCAGAGGAATTTAGACATTAATTTTGAAAACTTCGTACAAACCTATTATGAGGATATGGAACACCGTCTGCGTGAAAATACCATGCATACAAAGAAATTCATTATTGACCTGAAAATCATTCCGTATTTCAGGAAAAAGAACATGAATGAGATTAAGGCTTCCGACATTCGGGCTTGGCAAAATGCGCTGATGAAAAAAGGATATTCAGAAACGTATCTGAAAACGGTCAATAATCAGTTGTCGGCTATTTTCAATTATGCGGTTCGGTACTATGACTTGAAAGACAATCCATGCAAGAAAGCCGGGAGTATCGGAAAGAGCCACGCCGGGGAAAAGGAGTTTTGGACGAAAAGAGTATATTTCGCACTTATACGGAATAATGGCAGATGAAAGAATGTTCCTTTTTACAAAATCTGCTCTATATAGTTTGATGAAAATTCGTGCATTCATGAAGAAAAACATTGGGAAAGCAGTATGAATATGATATGCTGAAAGATAACAAGGAAAATATCATAATTTATAAAACAGAGCTAAAGAAAAGGGGATTTGTTATTATGGAGAAAGCTTTTGAGGAACTGCAAATCGAGGATGATTTCATGTTTACGTTATTATGAGAAATCCGAAGTTTTGCAAACCTTTTTTAGAACGGATACTTGGTGTTAAGATATCCCACATTGAATATCCTATGTCACAGGAAACGATAGATATTGCTGCAGATGCGAAAAGTGTGCGGCTGGATATCTATGTAGAGGATGGAAAAGAAACCGTTTATAATATTGAAATGCAGACCACGGAGAAAAGAAACCTTCCCAAGTGAACAAGATATTATCAAGGAATGATTGGCCTGAATATCTTGGAAAAAGGGGATAATTACAAAGACTTGAAACGCAGTTTTGTTATTTTTGTATGTATCTTTGATTTGTTTGGTGAAGGGCGACACATCTATACTTTTGAAAACCGTTGTATTCAAAATCTGGAATTAGGTCTTGGGGATGATACAACGAAGATTATTTTAAATACTAAAGGTACAATGGATGATGTGACACCGGAAATGAAAAGGTTGCTTGACTTTATTGATGGTAAAGAGCCGGAGGATGATTTTACCAGAGAATTAGATGAGGCAGTGCAGTCTGTCAGAAAGAATGAGAAATGGAGGATGCTGGACATCCGGGGGATGTCCGCTTAGTGCCGACCAGAACGGAGTGGAGAAGGATTATATGACTTTGCAGATGAATTATCAGGAGAAATATGAGCAGGGTGTAGAGCAGGAGAAAAGACAATCAGCATTAAGGATGATAGAGGCGGGGAAATTGTCATTAGAGGAAATTGCGTTGTATTCCGGCCTTACTATTGAGCAGGTGTTTGAACTGGAAAAAAGAATTACAACCAGTATAGATATGTGCATATTTGGAATAAGAGATATATATTAAAAGGACAGAGATTCTCCGAAAAATCTTTTGGTTGTATCAAAAAAGTGCCAAAAGACCGCCACTTATCGGCATGATTCTTCTGACACTTAATTCAATCATAAACAGCGTGTGCATATATCCTTTTAGGAAACACAAAAATCAATTATAGAAACATTTTAGGACAATATATAGCGTATGTCGAATAATTAAATACAAGATATTGCATTTTATTCTTTGATAAACGCTGCTTTCTCTTTTTCGGTCAATTCTATTACTTATACGCCTTTTTCCTTTGCGTATTGCATCAGCCCTCTCAGATCCAGCTTAATCTTTGGGCATTGGCTTAACAGAATCGGATCGGGCGTTTTTGCGAGGCTTTCCTTATATCTCCTCATCTGTCCATTCATAATCATACACCTCCATAATCTCTCTTGAAGCCTGTTCACCGATTGCAAACTGGTATGGGTGCAGGATGGCAATTACTTCTCCGTGAAATGTCCTGACATAATGTTCCAGTAATTCCTTATCGGCAGCGAAACCATACATATAGCCATCATATCCAAAGCTTACAGATTTTTGGGCTGCGATTGCGAATAAATGACCTCTGACACCAAGGTATTTTACATCATCGGTAATTTGCTTATTATTGTCAGGGCTGGCGCACATCCAACTAATATACAGTGCCTGCATGTCGTCATTGCGGGTTACAGCAATCAAACCTTGAATATCAACGGAACCCTCGACTACTAAAGCATAGATTTCATTTTCATCTGCAAGGGATTCCCAGTTTGTGTACCATCCATTCTTTTTATTGTATTTTTTCAGGAATGACTTTCTCTTAATACGGATTACTTCTGTCTGAACAAGTTCTCATGTCCGTGCATCTTTGAGACAGGGAGTAAATTCATCTATTAAGACGTTAATCATATTGGCACCTCTTTTCTCTTTAATTTTACCATATTAAGCCGCATTTATCTATGCGGACATAGAAAATTTTTTATAAAATTTCCTCCACGCCAAGCAGGATGTCTGTCAGCGCCGCTTTGGTTAAGAGGGGATGCTGTCTGAAGAAGTCTTGAAATAAAGCCGGTAGGAAACACCGGAGTGGATATTATAATCCTTCCCGATCCGGAGCAGGTGCTCAGTGCCATCCTGATCAGTAAGCACAATATCATGGCTGTTCCTGAAAAGTCGCAGTCTGACATCTGAGCAGGAGCCCTCCAGCACAAAGTAGGTCTTTCTTTTGATCTGAAGACCAAGCAGTATGGCTTTTACGGCAAAACCGGCGAATAGCAGGATACTGAGAATGAAAAAAGAAGTGTCCCCTTCATGGAGAAAGAAAACGAGTCCGGTAAAAAAACAGCTGATCCCGACAAGAAAAGTCAGGATCAGCCGACGGAGTAACGGTTTTGGCATAAATAACCTCCATTCTTGCTTAACCCGCGAATTTGGGCGTAAGTACAAATTTGCATGTGAAAATTTATTTTAATATTGACTCCTTTACAAAATCTGAAATGTGATCTGCTGCTTGAAGTACAGGTTGGCAACAGCGGTAAGCATGTGAAATCTTGTCTCGGAAACGCGGCGGTCGGTCACAGTGCTGTCGCAGTCGGTGGTTTCGTCATGGTACAGGCATTCCATCAGCTCATCATTATTCTTCAGATGGCGCTTTCCGTTTTCCGTGCAGCCGATCAGTTCGGCGGTGGACAGCTTTGGTGCCGTAGCAGTGGCATGACCTGTTTTTCCATTGGATCAAGCTTTTCGTAGTGAAATACTGTCAGCGCTTTCCGGAAAAGGAATTTCCGTTCCAACTGGAGCTTGAAAAAGGAAACAGTCTTAACCGTATGCTGTTAGGGGCGGGCTGAAGGTAAAGATGTCCGAGTAAATCGTACAGGGCATCCACGCTGGTACAGTCTTTTCCAGAAACCACCAGCCTGCGCATGATAAGGCGGTTTAGGTAATGGTCGAAATCCAGTTCTCTGAGGATGTGCAGTTCTAGCTCCTTTTTGTAAAATTCCGCCTTTAGCTCCTGATAAGTCAGTATCCGGAAGGCGAGGCTGGACTAGAGAAGCAGCTCATGGGCATCCAGCGCACAGTCTCGTCCGCCTGCGGTAACGAGGGGCAGTCCCTTTTCGGTCAGTAGGTAGTTTCCTATGGCAGTATAAAGTGTCAACATATTGTATCCTTCTTTTTCATCAGGTTGTCAGTTTTTCTTCCCTCAGCATTTTTGCAGCTTTGGAGATCCACGCGGTCACATGGTTTGGCGGGGAGCCGTAGCGTGCGGCAATCTCCACGCCGGTATGTCCCCTGCACTTGAGCGCCAGAGCCTTGATGCCCTTCTTTGTAGTGCCGGAGCAGCGTTTTTCCGCTTTATCAAGAAAAATAAAAATATCCGCATCTGACAGCGCATGGTAATTTTGGTCGGGAAAGGTTTCCGTAAAGGTCAGCTGTGATCCGGTGGTCTGGGGTGCATCCATGTATTCCAACAGTTTCTGCGTCTTTGTGATTTTCCTGCAATGGGAGAGCAGGCGGTTCCTAATGAAAATGCCTGCAAAGGTGGGGAAAGCAGCACCACCGTCTTTCCGAAATAAAGGTGGAGAAAGCAGCACCACCGTCTTTCCGAAATTTCTGGGCGGCATGGCAGAGCGCTTTACAGCCAATCTGATAGAGGTCATCATATCCAAGTCCCAGTATGGTCTCATTGATGGAAACCGTTTCCAGTACGGCTCCCCGTACAAGGTAGAGGTGTTTTTCCACCAGTTCCTGCTCCCTTAGGTTCATTGCTGCCATAATAATCCCCCCTTCCTTTATTTCTGCATGATACGCTAACCTTCATATCACAGCTCTGCTGTGACTCAAATTAGTGCGGAAAATGCCCGCACTTTGGGCATTCTCCTGCGTGAGAAAAGTCTACAAAGCGGACTTAGAACTTCCAAGTCAGCTATGCTGACTTTGCGAAACTGCCCTCTGGTATGAGTGGTTAGAAGTTCTTCTCACGCTGGTTTAGCAGGTAACTTTTACATGGTTGTTCTGTAGTACCCTGCGGCACTCATCCTTCAGGTGGTCGCAGCGGTAATCGGAAAACTGCCCGATGTGCGCCTGGGAACTGGGAAGGCAGAAAATGTCCTGCATCCAGCGGTAGGCATCTTTCCGGGAGAGGAGCTGTATTTCCAGATGGCATCGAACAGCCGGTGTGTTTTTCTGCTTTATGGTTGCATCCTCCTTTCGTGGCTTTATGTATGGATTAAGTATATTGTAGAGAAAAACCAGCATTTTTCCCATAGTCTGGGTGTTGGTTTTTAAGTCATTTGCAAGTAATTGCATGGGAAAGATCCCCAATCCCATTACGGGACAGGGGACCTGTTCATCAGGTGTAAGATTTGGTGGATGGGACAGTCCTTTGAAGATGAGGTGGAAAGCTCGATCCATTTGCTGTAAAGCCGGATGAAACAACGGCTGTCCATGATACAGGAGCAATCCGTCCGGTCATCGGCTGTGCCCATAAAGTTTTCCGCATTCGAAAGCGGAAGCAGAACCGGGCGGCAGTCATGCCCCGGAATAAACAGGAAGTCCCTGCATCTGTTTCGGGCGTTTGCCTGTTTCTTCTTTCAGGTTGTTCTGCTCAATCTACCGCATTTGTCTTTTATCTGCGCCACATACAGTGACGACATCTTTAAACCATACTCCGACTTTATCCATTCTTTGATTTCCGTATAGGTTGCACAACACTTTACGTCTCTCAGATATTCGTTGTCTTTCGGCTATTATTGTCGGTTTCGGTATG
>CAJUOE010000342.1 GCA_910587895.1 uncultured Lachnospiraceae bacterium | reverse complement strand
GCTGTTTCCAGGAGGCGGGCGTGGCAGGAAAAATTCAGCAGGGCAGCGCCTGGTGGTTCAACGACCACAAGACGGGGATGAAAGAGCAGATGACCTCGCTTGCCAACCTGGGGCTTCTGGGGAACTTTATTGGCATGTTGACGGATTCCAGAAGTTTCTTTTCGTATGCCCGCCACGAGTATTTTCGGCGCATTCTCTGCGATTTGATCGGCGGCTGGGTGGAACACGGGGAATATCCGGATGACCAAAAATGGCTGAGCCAATTGGTGGAAGATATCTGTTACTACAATGTGAAACGATATTTTTCGATAGATGAGAAATTTTCTTGACATCTTTCGGGAGTTAGTTTATACTAACTAATGAGGGAAGCAGCGTTAGAATATGGAATCCATACGCTGGGAAAGGAAGATTCATCATGGGAACAGTTGTGGTAGGCGGGCTGGTATTTGCCGCTGTAGCATTTGCGTGTTACAGCATTTATCGGGATAGGAAGAATGGAAAACATTGCGGCGGGTGCAGCGGGTGCAGTGGGAGTTGTGCATCCTGCACGAAAAAACTCTCTGAAAAAGGCAGTTGACAGGAAATGTGCAATATTTTATAATTTAATTAGTGGTAAAAATTAGAGTGTTCAGTATTTTGACACTCTAATTTCGTATAAAAAACTTTCTTTTTACGATAAAAACCGGAAGGCAGGGGAAGATGACAAATGAGTATTATCAATGTGGATGAACAGAAGTGTGTAGGATGCAATGCCTGTGTTCGTGCATGTCCGGCGGAAGAGGCAAATGTGGCGCGGCTGGATGAGGACGGCCAGCTTCGTATCTTAATCAATGATGATAAGTGCATCAAGTGCGGGGCATGTATCAAGGCGTGTATGCATGGGGCGCGGAGTTTCCAGGATGACATGCCGGCTTTTCTGGATGATTTACATAATGGAAGGGAGATTGCCCTGATTGTAGCTCCGTCAATCAAAATTGCCTTTGACGGCCAATGGCGCCATGTCCTTTACTGGATGCGCAGGCAGGGCAATGTAAAAATTTACGACGTCGGGTTTGGCGCCGATATCTGTACCTGGGCACATCTGCGTTATCTCGACAAACATCCGAATTTGAAACTTATTTCCCAGCCCTGTGCGGCAGTGGTGAATTACGTGCTCTATCACAAACCGGAATTGACGCCGTATCTGTCGCCCATACAAAGCCCGATGGCATGTGTGGCAATTTATATGCGTAAGGTTTTGGGATTTAAGGGCAAAATTGCGGCGATTTCTCCGTGTATTGCCAAAATTGATGAATTCCGGGCAATCAAGGTAATTGATTATAACGTTACAATGGAACATTTGCGGAATTATTTTGAGGAGAATAAGATTGAGTTCCCCAGAGAAGGTACCTACAGTGAATTTGAGTTTGATGGTTACCAGGGATGGGAAGGAAATATTTATCCCACGCCGGGCGGGCTGAAGAAGAATCTGTTAGTACACTCGCCGGAGCTGCAGGTAATCACGTCCGAGGGCACGGAACGGCTGTATGAAGAGCTGGACAGTTACCTCGAACAGGATCCGGAGAGCCGCCCTACGGTATTTGACGTCTTAAACTGTGAGTTCGGATGCAATGGAGGCCCGGCCACCGGCAAGGAATGCAAGCGTTTCCAGATGTCGGACATTATGCATCATGTGGAGCGTTACAGCAGGAAGAAACGTAAGGCGCATACCACGAAGAAGGGCGTAGACCAGCAGTTCCAGGAGTTTGACCAGAAACTGCGCCTGGAAGATTTCGTGCGTACCTATGAGTCGAAGGAAGTGCAGAAGATAGAAGTCTCGGAGAGAGACATTGAGAATGCATACAGACTGATGTGCAAAGAGACAGAGACGGAGCGCAATTTCGACTGCCGTGCCTGTGGTTATAAGACTTGCCGTGAGATGGCGATTGCCATTGCCAAGGGCATCAATGCGAAGGAAAACTGCCATCAGTATGTGATGAAGGCAGTCGGGGAGGAGCGGCAGAAGGTTGCGGCTGTGAATGAGGAAGTCTTAAACATGAACCGCGAGCTGATGGAGATATTCGGGGAACTGGCACAGAATATCGACAGCGTCAGGGAACAGGCGGATTCCATACGTGATGTGGGAACGAAGAGTTCGGATGATATGATGAATGTTTCCGACCACATGAGCGATTTGAAGCAGCTCAATCGAAAGATCACGGATTCCATGAAGAATATCAACGAGAGCGTTGCAAAATACAATGTCATGACGCAGGATGTAGAGAAGATTGCCGGCAAAATCAACCTCCTGTCCTTAAATGCGGCGATTGAGGCGGCAAGAGCCGGAGAGGCAGGAAGAGGCTTTGCGGTGGTTGCCACCAATATCCGTGAATTGTCCGCCAGCTCCAAGGCATCCGTTGGAAATGCCAAGGAGAACGATGAAGAGATACATACGGCGATTGAGGATATCAATGTGGTGATTGAGCGGTTTGACAGCACAATCGGGGAGCTGCTGGAGGCTGTGGAGGAAGCCATTACAGGGGCGAAACGGACTTCGGAGAACAGCGAACATATCAAAGCGTCTATGGACAAGGTGACTGTAATCGCAGACAAAGTGCAGCAGGTCATCGAAGACACGAACAGTATATTGCATTAGTAAAGGCCAATAGATTTTCGGCTGTGGGGTGTTTCAGGTTCAGATACCCAGATAGAGCGAGCGGTAATAATCCAGCTCATCTGCGATGATTTCATCCAATACCCTCATGCCAAGAAGTTCCACGGGCGCCTTATCGTCTGTCAGAATCAGGTTACCGGATTCGCGCAGCGTAAGGCCGCCCGATATTTTTTCCATCATTGCTTTAAGGTCTGGATCTCCCAGGCTTTCGCAGCCATCCCGGAACGTCTGCATGGTGCCTGGATGCTGAAAGGCAAAGACTTCACAGTTGGTTCCGCCTTCCACCGGGACGGTGTATACGTTGTCAAAGACGGAGCCGATGGTGTCGCAGAGGTAATCGTTGATGGAATTTTCGGACTGTGATTTCATATTCATGTTTACCACCATCACGCCGCCGGGAGCCAGGTGCTTTTCCACTTCCGTGAAAAATTCCACGGAGGACATCTGAAATGGGATCGTGATATCCTGATAGGCGTCTACCATAATCACATTATATTTCTTATCGGAGGCGGTGAGATAGGAGCGTCCGTCGTAGACGGACACCTTGACGCTGTCCGGCAAATCAAAATATTTCCCTGCAAGGTCTGCAATTTTCTGGTCAATTTCTACGCCTTCAATCTCGACGCCGGGAAAATATTCGCTGCAGTATTTGGCGAAAGTTCCCGTGCCAAGACCCAGAACCAGTATATTTCCATTGGAATCCATCTGCGGCAGCCCTGCCATCACAGGGGCGGCCAGCGCGTAATCATAGTACATGCCGGTCAGCTTTGCGTGTTTCATCAGAATGGACTGTACACCGAAGAGCACATTTGTGGACAGGATCACGGAATGGTCGGTTTCCTTTACCTGTAAGTAATTGTAAATGGATTCGTCTTCCACGGTGATATTCTTTTCCCAGAAAGCAAAGCTGAAACTGCCGGAAGTCAGTCCGAGCGCGAGGATTAGCACCACTGTGAGCGCGCATTTGACCATTTTTTTGCGCATGGAAAGAAAGTATACGATGCTGATGGCGGCGAGGACGCCGGAGAAAATCAGGAAAGTAATGGCGGTTCCCACAGCCGGGATCGTCACGAAGGTAGGCAGGAAGGTGCCGATAATGCTGCCGATGGTATTTAAAGCGCCCAGTTCTCCAACCGTCTTGCCGTTGTCGTCGAGGCTGCTTACGGAATATTTTACGAGGGAGGGCGTCACCGTGCCAAGCAGCACGCATGGAAATGCAAATATGGCGAGGCAGACAAAGAGCGCCGCCCATACCAGGAAATTCTTAGTGACAAACACGGCGAGCAATAGCGAGATGCCCACAATCAGGTATCTTCCGAGGAAGGGAATCAATGCGATCCATACGGCGGCAAGCAAAAGCCGCGCGTAGAGCCTGTCCGGCGACGGTTTCCTGTCGGCAGTCCGCCCGCCCCATACGTTGCCAAGCGCCATGGCGATCATAATCACGCCGATAATCACGGTCCAGACAATCTGGGAAGAACTGAAATAGGGCGCCATCAGACGGCTTGCTCCGAGTTCCACCGCCATTACGGACATGCCGGAGAAAAATTCCGTGACATACAGGAAATATTTGTTTTGTAAAATGTTTTTTGAATTCATAGTTTGTAGCCTTTCTTTTCAGTCTGCTGCATGAGCAGCGGTTTTGCGGTTCTGAAAAATGCAATTTGAACCAATAATAATATTTTATCATAGAAGTTCTGGAAAAAAAATTAAAAATTTCTAAAAGAATGTATAAAGCAGGAAAATCGGTCAATACTACCATTATCCGAAAGAACAAAGCCCCCACTTGTTTCTTTCGGTGAAAAATGAAAGCTTTGAACCAAAGATAAGGTTAAATACTTATCCTCCCCTTTTTGAAATTCCCACAGGCGGCAATTTGCCGGCTGTGGGAATTTTTTTGTAAGGGAAAATGACTTAAACCAGGGTTTATCGTTTAGTAGTATCAAATTCATACCTTCACATATTTCTGGTTTTTGCTGTTTGGCTTATCTGGAATCGTCTGTTTGATGATTCCGCTTTGAAGCATTGGATTAATAATGTGTTTCCTAAAATATTCTGTTGTCTTTATACTGCAGAATTCCTGCATTTCTTTGCGGCTTCTTGGAACGGAGCAAAACTTTGTCAGAGCTGCCAGTTTGTCAGCAGATAATTTGACTTGCGTACTAACTTGCGTAGTGACTTGCGTACTAACTTGCGTATTCATTCGACCGGTTGGACCAACTGTTACAGTAGCAGCTTTCTTCAAGGGAATGATTGTACGGAAGACATCACCTTCTGTAAATTCTGGTTCTGTACCGGAGTACAATTTTGTATATTTGTAGGTGTTTCTCATTCCTGAACCAAGTTCATCCGCAAGTCCAATTTCACGAAATACTTTTGATATTGGCGGATTTTTCGGAAACGGTTCAAAGGTTGAAAGATTCAGCAATCCAAATCCGTGGGAGCGATTGCTGTTTTCGGTAAAAATGCGGTCTTTTTCAATAACCATTTTTGCAACATATGCGTTTGAAAAATCTCTGTGTGCTAACAGATTTGATACGATTTCACGGAGAATCTTATCCCTGGCGCTCACGCTGATAATGCCGTCCATGGTGAATAAATCGTTTAAATGCCTTTCCCCGAATGTGATCAGTCTGTCATAACTGTCTAAAAGATTTGTAATGATGACATCACGGTCATCATAACGGTCGGTATTGAACACGCGGAAAATGGCGTCTGTTTTATGGTGCGCTAATACTGACAGTATCATATTGTCTGTGCCAAACAGGAGAATGGCTGCCAGCGTGATTCCTTCCTTTCCGCTTGTAATATCTGTGAGGATAAGTCCCGCGCTTCGCAGAATCTCCTCGTCCATCATGTCACGCCACGGATGGTGTTCTGTCCGTGCTTTTGTCATTTTGCGGGCGCGGTCAATTAAGTCATGGCGAAGATCGGACACGGAAAACACGGGGAAAACCTTATTCACATAATATGTGTCCTGTTTTCTGGCATAAAGCTGATAAACCAATCCTTCATTGTTTGTAATGTCAATATCAGATTCGTGGTTTCGATCATAAATTCGTCCGCCGCAACGGCATACACTGGGACTTACAGGCACATGGATATATAGGATGATTTTCCCATCCCATTCATATTCCAGAGGAGTCAGATATAAAGGGGGATACATTTTATTTTCGTTGTTAATGGCGGTTACAAAATCCTTCTTCATTCGATCAATGCAGTCTGGGCGGACGCCGAGGATAGAGCCACCGTCCTTTACACCGAGGAAGATGTGTCCGCCATCACGGTTGGAAAAGGAACAGACGGTTTCATAAATGTCCTTTGTAATGTCTGTCGTAGATTTTTTGAATTCTATAGTATGGCTTTCTCCCTGCTCGATTAATGTCAACAGTTCAGATGGCAGTATCATTATATCCCTCCCAGGTGCTATTTTAGATTGGATTATACAGACGGTTCACATAATACAAAAATAACCGCCCTTGGCAAAGGATGCGGTCATTTTAGCATTTGATGAAACCAGTTTAACCGTCTATCGGTATATTCATGAGGCATCTATGTCCAGCAAATGCTTTTTCGTAGGCTTAATATAACATACTGCAAGGAAAATTACAAGTTAAAAAATGTAACGGAAGTATTGTATATGTTGTATTTTTTAGGGTCATGAGTTATAATTTGTGCAAGATATGAAGAGGCAGATGGGGAAATACAGTCAGGCCAGGAAGGAGATTATTATGAAACAGAAAAACATGAGAGTCATACATAAATGCCTGTCATTTATGCTTGCAGCAGCAATGCTTTTGACAATGCAGGAGATGACGGTTCATGCCAGGACGGCAGAGCCGCAGGCGAGGGTACAGAGAGAAATGCCGTCCAATCCGGTACATCACTGTAATAAGGAAGATGGTGATGCGGACACAACAGACTGGAGCTATGTCTATTTCGGCAGCTATCCGCAGGCGGAAGTCACTGGGGATGCGCTTACCCCTGCCATCACGGGAGCGTTTTATGATGAAAATGGAGATGCCTGGGTGGATGGTCTGAAATACCGAAGAATCAGTGAGTATAATGAATTTTTTGGAGAAACCAGCTATCGTTATTTCAAGTGGGAACGCATCAAATGGCGCGTACTGCAGAATGATGGAACCACTTTGTTTGTTATGGCAGATCAGGGGTTGGACTGCAAGGTTTATCATGAAACACATACCGCTATTACGTGGGAGAACTGCACACTCCGAAATTGGCTGAACGATTCTTTTTATAATACGGCGTTCAGTGGTAAAGAGAAGGGAGCGATTGTAGGACAGACGGTAGCAAATGAAGATAATCAACAGTATGGCACAATAGGTGGAAACGATACCAATGATAAGGTGTATCTTCTTTCTTACGGGGAAGTAATAAATACGTCCTATGGTTTTTGTGAGGAATGGTCAGTACATTCTGCAAGCCGTCAGCTGAAATCAAGTGATTATGCGAAGAATATGGGAGTAATTAATAACTCTACTACCCATTTGGATAACTGCTGGTGGTGGCTGCGGTCGCCAGGTTACGAAGCGAGTGATGGTGCAGGGGTCTTATTTGATGGGGGTGCCAATAATATGGGTAATTATGTCAGTGTTGACCATAATGCCGTAGTGCCGGCTTTGCATATTGACCTGTCTTCCAATCTCTGGTCCACGGAAGATGACGGGAGCAGCGGAGAAGTGGGCGGCGACGTGGTCGATACCATGACAGATTACAAAACCGACGTCAGTTCCTTCATGGAGAATAAAGGAACTTTAAACTCCATCAAATACCTTTGTGCAGATGCTAATTTCACGAATTCCGTATATGTGCATGAAAATGACGAGGCATTTGCAGACGATATTTCCATGGAACTGTCCAAGGTATATTACCGTAATATGGATGGGTGGAAAGAGCTGTTTGCCGCAGACACTTCCAGGGAAGAGGCAGAGAAGATTCTGGCGGCGTTATTGCAGGCCTGCCAGACAGACGCCGAACAGCTTGCAAGAGCGGAGAATGCCGGGAAATATGCCAGATATTTTGTGCAGGGCTTGAAAGATTATGTGAAAATAGATGCGGTTATAAGTTCCGTCGGCAGCCAGGAAATAGAAAAAATGTTGGGTATTGTTACGGAACAGAAAATAAAAGAGATGCTTATCGCTGGTGAATATGCAAGACTGCCGGAAGAATTTCAAAAGCTGGGCGGCTATCCGCAGGATTCTGAGGCTGTGAAGGCTTTGGAAGATTATATGAGTTCGGAGAATCTGGCGGATATATTGTCAAAGGGGCTTGATTTTCTGGGAGAAGGCCTGGCAGTTTCTTCCATAACGCGGGATACCTTCGACTATCTGTACCAGTTGGAAAGCCTGATGGATGCAGATGAGGCGTATTCGGAAATGCTTTTATATTTACAGGACAATTGCAGCTATGATGTGGCAAGGGATGCGGCAGGCGCGTTATATCATGTCGTCCATGGGGCATATGAAGAGCAGTCAGGAAATGTCGTGGCAGCATTGAAAAATGCAGCCGCAGGCAGCGCGTTTGATGCAATTGTGGATCAGGCGGCAGCGGCGCTTCCCTTTGCAGAAATAATCAAGAAGGGATTTGACTGGGACGGTACGGTTTTGAACTTTATTTTCCAGACCGATGATGCAGGGAAATTGAAGGATAACATGAGGATCATTGCTTATGTTGGAAACAGCCTGAGTTTATGGGCGCTCGATAATCAGAAAAATTTCTCTATGGCATCTACAGATATTGAAAAGAATGCGTATGCGCGTAAATTATATTACAGCCTGCATATGATATGGAATACAAGAAAAGCAGGAGAAG
>CAJUOE010000341.1 GCA_910587895.1 uncultured Lachnospiraceae bacterium | reverse complement strand
CGAAGACTACTCGATGCAGGGAAGGACTTACCGCTATATGACGCAGGAGGCTTTGTATCCGTTCGGCTACGGGCTGACATACGGGGATGTGCGTGTGGAGCGGGCAGAGATGATTATGCTGAAAAAAATAAAAGCGAAATCCTTCGTCCTGGTATGCGGTATATTTGTGGGGGCTTTTTTTCTGGGACGATTGGCAGCCCAGATTGTTCCGGCAGCCGCCACGATCATCCAGCCGGGCGCAGATGGCAACTGGGGCCTGAGTTTTCAGGAGGACGGAAAGCCCCCGGTTGCGAATGCTACTTTCGAGGAACTGGCGAAATACAATGCCTGTTATGCGCAGGATACACAGGAAAAAGTGCTCTATCTGACGTTTGACTGCGGATTTGAGAACGGGAATACGCCCTTGATTCTGGATGCCTTAAAAAAGCACAACGCAAAGGCGGCATTTTTCGTGGTTGGCAATTTTATCGAAACGAGCCCGGATCTTGTGAAACGCATGGTGGAGGAAGGGCATATTGTAGGCAACCACAGTTACCACCACCCGGATATGTCGCAGATGGGCAAGGAAGAATTTACGGCGGAGCTGGGGGAACTGGAAACGCTGTATGAGCAGACGGTGGGAACGCCTATGGCAAAATACTTCCGTCCGCCTCAGGGAAAATACAGTGAGAATATGCTGCAGATTGCCAAGGACGCCGGCTATAAGACCTGTTTCTGGAGCCTGGCTTACGTGGACTGGAATCAGGACAGCCAGCCCACGCATGAGGAGGCTTTTGACAAACTGCTGAAAAGGGTGCATCCGGGCGCAATTGTGCTGTTACATAATACATCCAAAACAAATGGTGAGATTCTGGATGAACTTCTGACGAAATGGGAGGAGATGGGTTATACCTTCAAATCCCTGGATGAGCTGCCGGTCGGTTAGCGTTTCTGTTCTTTGCGGTACCAGTAGAAGGTCTGGAAACTGAAGTATGCAAAGCAGATGACGATTACCAGCAGCATGAGCGGGAAGAGCCCGCCAAATGCCCGCCCCAGCGCGAAAGGCAGCTCAAACAGGAATGCCATCCAGAATTCGGCGCCGCTGCTTTCCCACAGCCCCGGCGTGTAGAACAGGTCTTTCCAGCTGCTGATGGCAAGGGGCGGGGCATTCAGGTATATGATGAGCAGCGGCAGGTAGACTGCAAAAAGCGCCATCCACATTTCACAGAGCCTGCGGTATCTTCCAGCTCTGGAAGCAGAATCCGAGAAAATCTCATCCTGGCAGTCCGGGTGCATCCGTTCAAAATACTGGTTTCCTTCTGATTTGCTACCGGAGATGTGACGCCAGCCGGCATCCTCAAATAATGTCAGGTAATCAATGAAGTCCTGTTTTTTGGAAAAGGTACGGAAATCCATTCTTACCAGGGGCAGAAATTTTTCATCTCCAGGGCTTTCGGAGTCTGTATTGCTTTCCGATGCGGAGGCATCCCTGTTAATGGCAGGATACCTCTCAAATTCGTACATTCCAAAAGAGGAGGCTCTTTTCAGGCGGTAGCCCTGGGCGATGATATGATTGATCCATGTTTCTTCTTTGTCGATGTTGATAAATATTCTGTATTTTTTCATAGGGATGCTCCTTTCTTACAGACCATGGTTTTCCGCTACCTGTACCAGATAGCGGAGGCGCTTTGTTTCCAGGCTTAACACTTCCCTGCCAAGTTCAGTGGTCTGGTAAACCTTGCGCCTTTTGTCTTCGCTTTTGACAGAACAGATGAGCTTTTGTTTCAGCAGGTTTTCGATCGCGCCGTACATGGTTCCGGCTGCAATCCGCACATTTCCGTTGCTTAAAGTTTCTACTTTCTGCATAATGTAATAGCCGTGCCCCGGTTCCAGCAAGGCTACCAGAATATACCAGGTAGTCTCTGTGAGCGGGAGGTAGCTGCTCAGGTTCATGGGGAATCTCCTTTCCATGTATTGTAAATGTTTTAAAGTATAGCCAAACTATATAGTGTAACTGTATAGTTAGAGTATATACAGTTCGACTGTATATGTCAAGAAAATTTTTATATAAATGGAAAAATAATCGGTAACGGTTCAGCCAGTTTGTTACAAAAATTGGGTAATTTGTGTGGAATAGGGATTGACAAAATCAATTTTTTTATGTATGATACATTTACTTTAATGATTTAAACTTTAACAATTTAAAGTGTGAGTGCAGAAGGCACATATACGATATTCATGGTCCGATAACGGAAAGTTATGCGGAAATACACATGGAAATGGAGGCAACAGGGATGTCAGAGAATTACAATAAGAGAACATTGATGGATTACAGTCCGGATATTAAAGTTTTGGATTGTACGATGAGAGATGGGGGACTGGTAAATAATTTTGGATTTACAGAAGAATTTGTCCGGGAGTTATATGAAGCAAATATAAAAGCGGGCGTTGATTATATGGAGTTTGGCTATAAGGCGTCGAAGGATTTGTTTGACCCTAAGGAATTCGGCAAATGGAAATTTTGTGAGGAAAAGGATATCCGTGCCATTGTGGGTGACAATAAATCTCCGCTGAAGATATCTGTGATGGCGGATGTGGGACGCTGCGATTACCGCAAGGATATTCTGCCGAAGAAGGACAGTGTCATCGACCTTGTCCGCGTGGCAACTTACATACATCAGATTCCGGCTGCGGTAGAGATGATCCAGCATATCAAGAAAAAGGGATATGAGGTGACGGTAAATATTATGGCGGTGTCCAAGGTCAACAGTGAAGATCTGGATGCGGCGCTGCAGATACTTGCGCAGAGCTCCGTGGATGCGATTTACCTTGTGGACAGTTTCGGTTCGTTCTATCCGGAGCAGATTACCAGGCTTTCGAAGAAGTATGTTGAGGTTGCAGACTCCTGTGGCAAAATTGTAGGAATCCATGCGCATAATAACCAGCAGCTTGCATTTGCAAACACGATTGAAGCCTGTCGTATGGGCGTTTGCCTTTTGGATGCTACGGTAAACGGTATGGGCCGCGGCGCGGGCAACTGTTTTTTGGAGGCGCTGCTCAGTTTCCTGAAAAATCCGAAATATGATGAGGTTCCGATTATCCGTTTTGTGGAGAAACATATGCTGAAACTGAAGGAAGAGGGCAACGTATGGGGGTACGATATCCCATACCTGCTGACCGGAATTTTGAACAGCCATCCGTCCACGGCGATTAAATTTATTAAGGATAAGCGGACGGATTATACGAGGCTGATGCAGGAATTGATGGATCTTGAGTAGGACGGCGGGCAGGTTTGTCTGTAACACCATATTATAATATTGGGAAATGAAAGGGTTGCCATTGGGCAATCCTTTTTTGTGCGCTTATTGAGGCTATGGATAAGTTGTGTTATACTTACATCAGATTTTGGCAAAGATATGGTTCTTTTGTCAGCGATTTGATTGACGATTACAACAGCAGCTTTTATTATGATAATCCGCAGAATATTTTAAACGCTTATCTTTATGGGGAAGTTGAGTGAGAATTGCTTTTGGTACAATTTGCTATTAATCCGGGACGATTTGCACTCATTATGGGCGCAGCGCTGTTGTCTGTTTTTGGCGAATTATATATAATAAAAGTAATTTCGCACAAAAGGAGATTGCAGATGAGACGAAAATTTTTAACTGTAGTGGGGCTGTCTGCCTGTCTGGTTCTGGGGATGTTTGCCGGGTGTGGACAGAAAGCGGAGGAGCCCAGGATATATTATTTGAACTACAAGCCGGAATCGACGGATACCTGGAAAGAAATTGCCAGGGAATATGAGGCTGAGACGGGCATAAAGGTAAGGATATTGACGGCTGCGAGCGGAAGTTATGAGCAGACGCTGAAATCCGAGATTGCAAAGCAGGGCGCGCCCACGTTATTCCAGATTAATGGTCCGGTAGATTATCAGAAATGGAAGAATTATTGCCGGGATCTGAGCGATACCCGGCTTTATTCGTGGCTGCTTGAGCCGGACATGGCGGTAAAGGATGGGGAAGGCGTTTATGGGATTCCCTATGTGGTGGAAGGCTACGGCATTATTTATAACGAAAATATCATGCAGAAATATTTTTCACTGCCCTCAAGGAAGACCGATTTTGGAAGCATGGAGGAAGTCAACAATTTCAGCAGGCTGAAAGCATTGGTAGAAGATATGTCTGAGCATCTCGGGGAGCTTGGCATTGAAGGCGTATTTGCCTCCACTTCCTTCAGCGAGGGGGAGGACTGGCGTTGGCATACGCATCTGCCGAATCTTCCGGTTTATTATGAGTTCTCTGAAAAAGGGATTGCGGATGAGGAGCAGCTTGATTTCAGCTATCAGGAGAATTTTAAGAATATTTTTGACCTGTACATAGACAATTCATGTACCGCCCGTGAAGATCTGGCATCTAAGACCGTGGACGATTCCATGGAGGAATTTGCCCGGGGGAAAGTGGCGATGGTGCAGAACGGCAACTGGGCCTGGGGGCAGATTTCGCAGATCAAAGACAACCAGGTAAAAGAGGAAGATGTGAAGTTCCTTCCGATTTATACAGGCGTAGAAGGCGAGGAGGAGCAGGGGCTGTGCATCGGCACGGAAAGCTATATCTGTGTGAACAGCATTGCCAGCGAGGCAGACCAGCAGGCCTCGATTGATTTTCTGGAATGGCTGTACGGCTCTGAGGAAGGCAAGAAATACGTTACGGATTCCTTAGGGTTTATTTCCCCGTTCAATACCTTTTCCTATGAGGAAAGTCCCAATGACCCGCTGGCGAGGCAGGTTGTTTCCGATATGTCTGATTCCTCCAGGAAATCAGTGAACTGGGACTTTACAGCGTTTCCGAGCCAGCGTTTCAAGGTGGAGCTTGGAAATTCACTCCATGCGTACTGCAAAGGGGAGATAACCTGGGAAAAAGCAGTAGAATCCATAAAAAATACCTGGGCGTCTGAGAAGGCATTGTTGCATGAAGAGGGAAAGGAGAGCCGATGAAATCCATACGTAGTAAAATTGCGCTGCTGATTACAGCTACTTCCATAATTTTGATTGTTGGAATTTTATCCGTATCCTATATGGTAAATAAAAAGAATATCACAGATTTGTGTGAGAGCTACTTATATGATACCTGTGTCCATGCCTCGGATACTTTATATGAATGTTTTTACAGCGATTCCGAGAGGAGCAACATGGATGTGGGGCTTGGGAGGCTTGATTATATCCTGAATAATGTAGGAATTAATACCATGCAGTCGAGCAGGGCTTATCTGGTAGATACGCAGGGAACGTACCTGTATCATGAAAATTCTGAAATGCTGGGTCAGCAGATTGAGGGAAATGCAGTCATCCAAAGCGTCCTCGATACCTTGCAGACAGGCATGATCACGACGGCGGACGTCAGGGAATGCACGATAGAAGGCAGGGAAGTGTATATTGCTTTTATGTGTACGGTCAACGACTGGATTATTTTTGTTCAGGCGGATAAATCGGATGTCATGAAACCGGTTAATACTATAGCTACAATATGCGCGGTGATCGGTCTGGTGTTGCTTTTGGCTGCGCTGTGTGTCGGGATGGCAGTTACGCGCATGATTACGCGGCCCATCACGGCATTGACCGCGGTTATCAATGATATTTCTGAACTGAATATGCAGGATGGCTGTGCCATTCCGGCCACGCGTGACGAAGTGGGCGCCATGGGAAATGCAGTCGTCCATATGAGAGGGCGCTTGTCGGGGATTGTCTCGGAGCTTAATCATATTTCCGAGAAATTGGTGGAGGATTCGAATTCCCTCTATGAGATTTCGGAAGGGGTGAATGAAGCCTCTACGAATAATTCTGCCATCAATCAGGAGATGGCGTCCGCCATGGAGGAAACCTCTGCATCCATGGAATCCGTAACGGATCATGTTAAGAATATGAATAGAAATGCCGCCGCGGTTGCCGAGCATATCAGCGCCGGTACGCAGCTCACTGCGGATGCGCGTGAAAAAAGCCTGGTTATCCATGAGAAGACAGGCATTTCCCGGGAAGAGACGTTAAAGGTGTACGATAAAATACAGAAAACATCGCAGGAGGCGATTGTAAAAGCGCAGAAGGCGGCTCAGATCAACGAGCTGGCAAAAGCAATTCAGGATATTGCGGATCAGACCAACCTGCTTTCCCTGAACGCGTCCATTGAAGCGGCAAGGGCAGGGGAAGAAGGGAAAGGATTTGGCGTTGTGGCAAGCGAGATCGCATCCCTGGCAGCCCAGTCTACCCAGACCGGGGCTGATATCGTGGCGATTGTGGATGACGTTAATTCTTCCGTGGGAACGTTGAAAGAATGTCTTATGGACGCCCTGAATTTTCTTGAGCATAAGGTGTTGAACGATTATAATGATTTCATGCAGTCCAGTGATGAATACAGCAACGCGACCGAATCTATTGAAGAATTCATGAATCAGGCGAATCAGGAGGTCATGGAGCTCAAGCATTTTATTGATGAGATTGCGGAGACCATGTCGGAAGTCAACAGAAATATCAGCGAATGCTCCACGGGAATTTCCGGTATTGCCCGGAAGACGACGGATGTGGTGGAACTTACGAAAGAGGCTTTTGACAAGACTTCCAGCGGAAAAGTTTCTGCCCGGCAGCTGTCAGATATCACTTCCAGATTCCGGGTGTAAAAAAATGCTGGTATTTTTGTAAGGAGTGTGCTATAATTGCAAGATGATTGTGTAATTTGGAATGAAATCACAAAATATTTTAATAAAAGCATTGCAGGATGATATATATTTAAGGAGGAAACAACGATAATGAGCGTACAGGTAGAAAATTTAGAAAAGAACATGGTAAAACTCACAATTGAGGTAGCGGCAGAGGAACTGGAAAAAGCTCTTCAGGCGGTTTATCAGAAGGAGAAAGGAAGAATCAGCCTTCCGGGATTCCGTAAGGGCAAAGTGCCGAGAGCCATGATTGAGAAGATGTACGGACCGGAGATTTTCTTTGAAGATGCGGCAAATATGCTGATTGGACAGGAATATCCCAAAGCGGTTGACGAATCCGGCGTTGATGTGGTATCAAGACCTGAGATTGACGTTACGCAGATTGAAAAGGGCAAGCCGTTTATTTTTACCGCGGAGGTTGCCGTAAGACCGGAAGTTACGCTCGGAGAATATAAAGGTGTCCAGGTAACGAAGATTGACATGAAGGTGACAGAAGAAGAGATGCAGGCAGAGCTTGACCGTGAGAGAAAGAGCAATGCGAGAACCATCACAGTGGAAGATCGTGCCGTGCAGGATGGCGATACGGCAGTGATTGATTTTGAAGGATTTGTTGACGGCGTGGCATTCGAAGGCGGAAAAGGCGAGAATCATTCGCTGGTCATCGGTTCCCATTCCTTTATCGAAGGTTTTGAGGAACAGTTGATTGGAAAGAATACCGGAGACGAGCTGGATGTAAATGTAACATTCCCGGAGGAGTATCATGCCGCGGAGCTTGCTGGCAAGCCGGCTGTATTTAAGGTGAAGATCAATGAGATTAAGATGGAAGAGCTTCCGGAGCTGGATGATGAGTTTGCACAGGATGTATCCGAGTTTGACACGCTTGACGAGTATAAGCAGAGCGTAGAGAAGAAAATTATCGAGCGCAAGGAGACAGAAGGAAAACGGGCGCAGGAGAATGAGGCGATCGACAAAATCGTAGAAGTGTCCGAGATGGAGATTCCGGATGTAATGGTGGATAATCAGGCGCGTTCTATGATAGATGATTTTGCAAACAGGATTTCACAGCAGGGGCTGTCCATGGAGCAGTATATGCAGTTCAGTGGGACAACAGTTGACCAGATGTTGGAGCAGATGAAACCGGAGGCCCTGAAACGGATCCAGTCTACGCTTGTTCTGGAGGAGATTGTTAAGAAAGAAGACATCCAGATATCTGAGGAAGATATAGATGCAGAGATTGAGCGGATGGCTGGCATGTATGGAATGGACGCCGCAGAACTGAAAGAGTACATGGGAGAATCAGAGAAAGAGTCTATGAAAATGGAGCTTGGGATCCAGAAGGCAATAGAGCTTATCATGGATCAGGCAGTAGAAACCGAAACTGATGCAGAATAAGGAAGAAGGCGAATGCGAAGCATTTCTAAGATGCCTTCCTCTGAATAGAAGGAGGAACATATATGAGTTTAGTACCTTATGTCGTTGAGCAGACCAGCAGAGGGGAACGCTCTTATGACATATATTCCAGACTGTTAAAGGACAGAATTATATTTTTGGGCGAGGAAGTAAATGAGACGACCGCAGGCCTTGTGGTTGCACAGCTTTTATTTCTGGAATCCGAAGACCCGGGCAAGGATATCCATTTATACATCAATTCCCCGGGCGGCGTGGTGACCGCGGGTCTTGCAATATATGATACCATGAATTATATCAAGTGTGACGTGGAGACGATCTGTATCGGACTTGCGGCAAGCATGGGGGCATTTCTGCTGGCAGGCGGAACGAAAGGGAAACGTTTTGCACTTCCCAATGCGGAAATCATGATTCATCAGCCTTCCGGCGGCGCAAAAGGACAGGCGACGGATATCCAGATTGTTGCCGACAATATTTTAAGAACCAAGAAACAACTGAATACCATTCTGGCAGAAAATACAGGAAAGCCATATGATGTGATTGCGGCGGATACGGAACGTGATAATTATATGTCCGCAGAAGAAGCAAAAGAATATGGCATCATAGACGGTGTGATTACAAACAGAAGGTAGTGGCATGCGACGCTTTGCGTCACCTGCCAAGTCGGAGAAAGGTATTCATCATTGCGGTAACGGCACGCGTCGCTTTGCGACACCTGCCAAGTCGGAGAAAGGCATTCCAAAAATGCTTCGCATTTGCCTTTCTCCTCGCATTTGCCTTTCTCCTCAGGGACAGCGGATATATGCCACTGTCCCTTTTGAGAATTTGATTGGAAGAGGTGGAAACAGATTATGGCAGGAAGATTTGAAGACAAGATACGTTGTTCTTTCTGTGGAAAGACCGACGGTCAGGTTCGCAAGATGATTGCAGGACCGAATGGGGCGTTTATCTGTGATGAGTGCGTAGATATCTGCGCGGAGATTATTGAGGAAGAGCTGTTAGAAGAGGAAGAAGTAGAGGTAGAGCCGGAAGTTGAGGAGATCAATCTGCTCAAGCCGGAGGAATTAAAAGCATTTCTGGATGAGTATGTGATTGGGCAGGAAGAGGCCAAAAAAGTCCTGTCTGTCGCAGTGTACAATCACTACAAGAGGATTCTTGCACCGAAAAACCTGGGTGTGGAATTGCAGAAGAGCAATATACTGATGCTTGGGCCTACGGGCTGCGGCAAGACTTTGCTTGCACAGACGCTGGCGCGGATTCTCAATGTGCCGTTTGCCATTGCAGACGCTACAGCGCTTACGGAGGCGGGATATGTCGGCGAGGATGTGGAAAATATTCTGCTGAAAATCATTCAGGCGGCAGAGTACGATATTGAGCGCGCCCAGATGGGAATTATTTATATTGACGAGATTGATAAAATTACACGTAAATCGGAGAATCCTTCCATTACGAGGGATGTGTCGGGAGAGGGCGTGCAGCAGGCGCTGTTGAAGATTTTGGAAGGCACGGTTGCAAGCGTTCCGCCTCAGGGTGGCAGGAAACATCCGCAGCAGGAGCTGATTCAGATAGATACCACGAATATCCTGTTTATCTGCGGCGGCGCCTTTGAGGGCCTGGATAAGATTATTGAGAAGCGCATGGATCAGAAGTCCATGGGATTTGGCGCGGAAATTGCAGATAAGAGGGAGCAGGATGTAGGCGTGATCCTCAAAAATGCCCTGCCGCAGGATCTGGTGAAGTTCGGCCTGATTCCGGAGCTGGTAGGACGCGTGCCGGTCACGGTTTCTCTGGAATCTCTGGACAGGGACGCGCTTGTCCGCATCTTGAGGGAGCCTAAGAATTCCCTGATTCGCCAGTACCAGGCATTGTTTGAACTTGATGGCGTAAATCTGATCCTGGACGAGGATGCCGTGGAGGCAATTGCAGAGAAAACACTGAAACGCAAGACTGGCGCAAGGGGTCTTCGCGCCATCATGGAAAAGACGCTGATGGATCTGATGTACCGTGTGCCTTCCGATGAGTCGATTGCAGGCTGCCGGATTACGAAAGCCATGGTGGAAGAAGGCGAAAGCGTAGAAATCATATATCGTGACAGCGAGAGTAAGTCTGCATGAGGAGATAGATAACGAATGAGTGAAGAATACAGGAAAATTCCGACGGTGGCGCTGAGGGGAATGACAATTCTCCCGGGAATGGTGGCACATTTCGACGTGAGCAGAAACAAATCCATTAAGGCGATCGAAAATGCCATGGTGCAGGATCAGATGGTATTTCTGGTTACGCAGAGGAATATCAACAAAGAAGACCCGGTCATGGAAGATTTGTATTCCATTGGCGTGCTGGCAGTCATCAAACAGGTGATCAAGCTGCAGAATAATGTGGTCCGGGTGCTCATAGAAGGAGAACAGCGCGGCCGTCTGGCGGAGTTGTCGGTGGAGGAATGCCTGTTTGCAGAAGTAGAAATTCTCAAAGAGGAGGAAGAGGAATTACCCGATAACATCCAGGAGGCAATGATGCGCGGGGTAAAAGAGACGTTTGGACGTTACTGCGTGCTGAATCCCAAGCCGGGGAAAGAGCTTGCCAGGCAGATACAGGACATTCAGGATTTAGGGCGGCTTCTGGACGATATTGGAAATAACCTTCCGGTGCCTTTCGAGGAGAAACAGAGAATCCTTGAGGCGGGTACGACACAGGAACGCTATGAGACTTTGATGATTATTTTGATGAACGAAATCAACGTCATTCAGATTAAGACTGAATTTCAGAGCAAAGTCAAGGAAAAAGTAGATAAGAATCAGAAAGAATACATTTTGCGTGAGCAGATGCGTCTCATCCGCGAGGAGCTGGGCGAAGACAATACGGTGTCGGAGGCAGACCATTTTCTGGAAGAGACGGAGAAGCTTGACGCGGAGCAGGAAGTAAAAGAGAAACTCAAAAAAGAGATCGAGCGTTTTAAGAACGTCTCCAGCAATTCTTCCGAGAGCGCGGTTATCCGCGGATATATTGAGACGTTACTGGAACTGCCGTGGAATAAAGCGTCCAAAGATAACAAAAATCTCGGCGACGCGGAGCGGATATTGGATGAAGACCATTATGGGATGGAGAAAGTCAAGGAACGTATGCTTGAGTTTCTCGCCGTGCGCAATCTCACGGCAAAAGGGGACAGCCCCATTATCTGCCTGGTGGGACCGCCGGGAACGGGAAAGACGAGCATTGCCCGTTCCGTGGCACGTGCATTGGACAAGAAATATATCCGCATCAGCCTTGGCGGCGTCCGGGATGAGGCGGAAATCCGCGGTCACAGGAAGACATATGTGGGCGCCATGCCGGGACGGATTGCAACGGGACTGAAGAATTCCGGCGTGAAGAACCCACTGATGCTTTTGGATGAAATTGACAAAATCAGCAGTGACTACAAAGGGGATACGGCATCTGCGCTGTTGGAAGTGCTGGACAGTGAGCAAAACAGCAGGTTCCGCGACCATTACGTGGAGATACCGATTGATTTGTCGGAGGTATTGTTTATCGCCACGGCAAATTCCCTGCAGGATATCCAGAAACCGCTGTTGGATCGCATGGAAATCATAGAAGTCAGCAGCTATACGGAGAATGAGAAAGCCCATATTGCGAGGGAACATCTGATTGCAAAGCAGATGGAGAAGAACGGGTTGAAACCAGGTCAGTTATCCATCAGCGACCGCGCCCTGGAGAGGCTGATCCGCGGCTATACGAGAGAGGCCGGCGTCCGTAACCTGGAGCGCAAGATCGGTGAGATATGCCGAAAGGCGGCGCGGGAGCTCTACAACGAGGAGTTTTCGGAGAAACAGCAGGCTTTTGAGGGGCAGAGCGGCGGGCAACCAGAAAATATGCAACCCGGCAATGCCAAAAAGAAAAAGACTATTAAAATTACCGAGAATAGGCTGGAAAAACTGCTTGGAAAAGAGAAATATAATTACGATATAATAAATGAGAACGATGAGGTTGGCATTGTACGCGGACTCGCCTGGACGAGCGTGGGTGGAGATACGCTTCAGATTGAAGTCAATATCATGCCCGGCAAGGGAGAGTTTCAGCTTACCGGACAGCTTGGCGATGTGATGAAGGAATCGGCGCAGGCGGGCATCAGCTATATCCGTTCCGTCAGCGAACAGTATCGCATAGATAAGGAATTTTTCAAGGAATACGATATCCATATTCATATTCCGGAGGGCGCGGTACCCAAGGACGGCCCCTCCGCTGGAATTACGATGGCAACGGCGATGTTGTCGGCCATCACAAAACGCAAAGTGCGCAAGGACGTGGCAATGACCGGGGAAATTACGCTTCGCGGAAGGGTTCTGCCTATCGGGGGCCTGAAGGAGAAGATACTGGCAGCGAAAAATGCCGGAATTACAACGATCTGCGTGCCGAAGAAGAACGAGCCGGATATTGCGGAAATTGCCCAGGAAATTAAAAAAGGTCTTGAAATCGTATTTGTGGAGAATATGGAACAGGTGCTTGAGACCACATTGGTAAAGGAGTAATCGCTTATGGTAATCAAATCAGTGGAGTTGGAAATCGTCTGTGGCGTGACAAGCAAGCTGCCTCTTACGGACAAGCCGGAAATCGCCTTTGCAGGGAAGTCCAATGTGGGGAAATCCTCGCTGATTAATGGATTGATGAACCGCAAATCCCTGGCGCGGATTTCTTCGCAGCCGGGAAAGACCCAGACCATCAATTATTATAATATCAACAACCGCATGTATCTGGTAGATCTTCCAGGTTATGGGTATGCTAAGGTGTCCGTTGCGGAAAAGGAGAAGTGGGGAAAGATGATTGAAAATTATCTTCACACTTCGCAGCAGCTTAAGGCGGTGTTCCTGTTGATTGACATCCGCCATGAGCCTTCTGCAAACGATAAGCAGATGTATGATTGGATTGTCTATCAGGGATATGAGCCGATTATCATTGCAACAAAGCTGGATAAGATTAAGAGGAGCCAGGTGGCAAAACATATCAGTATGATAAGGAAGGGGCTGGCGGTAAAACCGGGCACGGAAATACTTCCCTATTCCGCGTTGACGAAACAGGGGCGGGAGGAAATCTGGGCGTTGATGGACAAACTGCTGGGATTTGAGGAGCCGACGCAGGGAGGTTCCAATGAAACGAAATAAATACCTGTTCGTATGTTTTATGCTGCTTGCCATTATGTTGGCAGGCGGTATTTTTACAGGGCTCTATGTCAATCTGGATGGACAGGTGCGCAAAGAACGGGAAATTCGCGTGGTGACTTCCTTTTATCCCGTCTATATCGCGGCGCTCAATGTGGCAGGTTCCAGCCCGCATGTGGTTCTGGAAAACCTGAGTGAGCCGCAGACGGGATGTATGCACGATTACCAGCTTACGCCGCAGGATATGATTCTTTTGTCCAAGGCGGATCTGTTTCTGGTAAACGGCGGCGGGATTGAGAATTTTCTTGCGAAAGTCGGACAGTCCTATCCAGAACTTGTGATATCGAAAGCCTCAGAAGGGCTGGGGGTCTTGGAGGAAGAAAATGCCCATGTCTGGATGGATACCAGGCTTTACGGGGGCATGGTGCAGAATATTGCCGGGGCGTTTGCAGAGGCGGATCCGGAAAATGCCAAACGGTACCAGGAGAACGCTGATGATTATTGCAGGAAGGTTCAGGACTTGAGCGGGCAGATGGATAAGCTGCGTAAGATGGCGCAGGGAAAGCCTGTTGTAATTTTTCATGAGGCTTATGCCTATGTCGCGAAGGAGCTTGGAATGGACGTCGCATATTGTCTGGATTTGGATGAAGAACGTCAGGTCAGCGCCCGCGAGGTGGCAGACGTTATGAAAGCAATTTCAGAAAATGAGGTATCCCTTGTCTTTGCGGAGGAATTATATGGCAGGGACATGGGAGACGCCGTGGAGGCGGAAACAGAAGCAGACGTCCTTTATCTGGATGCGCTGGTGCGCGGCGACTATCAGGCGGACAGCTATCTGACAGCCGTTCGCAGGAATATAGAGGTATTAGGGCAGGCGCTGGAGACAGAGGAGTGAATATATCAGAAGTTTTGGTTCGTTATATCGGACAGGCTTATGATACCGGGGATAGAAGAAAGAAGGATTTATTTGAAGAAAATCATCGTGCCCTGTGGGCTGCATTGTATCAAAATTAATCATCTCGGCGTGACGCTGGGGGAGCAGGAGGTTTTAAAGGACATCAATCTCCATATCCACTGCGGCAGCCTGAACGTTGTCATTGGACGCAACGGGGCGGGGAAATCCACGCTGATACGCGCCATTTTGGGGGACATTCCACATACGGGAAATATTGAATTTAAGGACAGGGAGAACGGACGTATTCAGAAACTGAAAATCGGATATGTGCCGCAGTCCCTGAATGTGGAAAAGCAGACGCCGGTCAGCGTCTATGACATGATGGCGTCATACCAGAGCAATGTGCCGGTGTTTTTGATGCGTGGCAGGAAAATCCGCCGGGAGATTGAGGAGCACCTGAAAATATTTGAAGCGGAGCATCTCATAGATAAGCAGGTGTGCAACCTGTCCGGTGGTGAACAGCAGCGGGTGCTTTTGTCGATGGCATTGATGGATTCCCCGAATCTGCTGCTCTCGGAGTCGTGCTTGCCGGTATGGCGGGGCTTGATGAAGGATTGTGCGCTTTGTCGGGGCTTGCATTGACTT
>CAJUOE010000340.1 GCA_910587895.1 uncultured Lachnospiraceae bacterium | reverse complement strand
GGTCCCTTGTGGGGTTTGGGGCAACGCCCCAAGGTCTTAAACCATCAGTATCTGCAATTTTCAAGGTTCAATTGAGCCTAGTTTTTTGGTTCAGTTTTTCATAGATTACTTGACACTACCCTGCCCCCTCGATTCCCCGATCTGCCGGAACACCGGGGATGCCCGCCCTCTGTGCCATATTAGTAATATGCACCCATAAACAGCCATCCCCTCCATAACCCTAAAATCCCCAAAACTTCGATGCAAGCTCCCGGTTTATGATAGATGAGAGGAAATTAGGATTGCTGCTGTGGAACATTCTCAGGCTTTCAAAGAAAGCGGCCTTGCTTCCCGTCTTTAATCCTGTGAAAGTCTTATCCAGTTTCTGGTTTTTCACATTCTTCTCCACATATTCCTCCGACTGCTTTTCGTAATTATCAACCATCGAGGGGTTCTTCTTTACCGCGCCCGCATACCAGTTTGTAAGGTATTTCAACGAACTAAGCCCGCCGTCATCTTTTTCCCCCATCTTCTGGTACTCTGCGTATGCGTCTTTGTCCATCGTCCGCATCATGTCAAGCGCGCTTGTGGTCTGGACAAGATTGCTCCCATGCCCAAGATACCTGCCTTTTGCCACACCGTAATCCATGTTTCCGTTACTGTCCGCTTTTCCCGCGCTTGCCAGTTTCGCAATGGATTCCATTGCCTCCAGAAACGCATCCCTGCTGTCCTCCGGAATAAAGTTTTCTGCCGCATATTCCGCTTTCTTCATGCCGAGCGATATGTTCGCCTGCCGCTCTTCTTCCGTCATGGAGCCGCTGTTCCCGACAAGGAAATTCTGCCGGATGATGTCATACACAAATCCCTGCTCCTCTTTGCCGCAGTTCTCCAGTGCGGACGCAACCGCCTTGTCTGCGCCATACATCCCCGAATATGCCGGGAGATTATTTAAGGACTTGTCAACCTGCACGATATCCTTTTGGAATGCCGCATTTCTTGCCTCCACTGCTTCCTTATCTTCCGGCACCGTCCAGCCCTTCCTGCCCTCCGCAAGGGCCGCCATGCCGTCTCCTGAAAACTCCACGATAACGCTGTCCCCATACTGTGAACGGATGTCCTTCATCGCCTGCAGGGTTTCCTCCCTCGACATTTTGTCCATGACCTTGTTGCCATGTTCATCCGTGGTGTTGAACTCATATTTTACAAGGGTGTCCTTCTTATACGCACCACCCCCATATGATGGGATATTTGTTGTCCCTCTGTAAAACTGGCTGTAATCGATATTCATAATCTGCACTCTCCTTTTCTTTGTTTTGACTCATTATGTTTGCCGTTCTGTCGAAATTCTATATAAATCCAGTAAATACTTTTTTCACTCCGCATTCCCTTTATGCGGTTCCGCCGAAATGATCTCCCCCTGCACATTGGATTCATCCGAATCCCCGTCCAGCTCATCTTCGTCAAGCTGCGGCTCCACCGCTATCGGGTCATCATCATAGACCGCCGGACCGCCATCCTCAATCTGATGCACGGCATCCGGGGCGGGGCTTCCCTGTGTGGTGCATCCGCTGATCGCGGGAACCACCATTGCCGTAATAAGTAATGCCGATATTCTGCTGACACGCATTTTTCACATCCTCCTCCATAAATTGATGGAACCAGCCCTCTGCTGATAATACGAACCGGCCCTCAAAAAAGTTTCATTCCTCTTATCCGTTGCGGCGGCCCCTCTGTCATTCGGAGCCGCCCATGCCCCCTTGCGGTAAGTCCGGGCATGATCTTCCTTACTTCAAAATGCCCGCCGCCTCTATGATGTTCTGCGTATAAGCTGTGATTGCAGAACCCATAACTTCTGGTGCAACCGTATATGTATACCTGCTTGTATCCATTGTATGGTTAGCGAGAGCCTCTGCTATACTTTGTTTTTTATAAGCTATCTCCATCTGCTGTTTCCGTTCTTCCGCCGCCTCCTGACTGCGCTCCATACTCTCTCTCCTCTGTGCCGCCTCTTTCTCACGTTTCGCTTTATTGATTTCATTAACCTCTCTTACCCGCTCTGGTGAATCACTACAGCCGCCGATATACGTTACACTTCCATCCTCATGGACTACCACTCCACCCGGTTCATAGACAAGTCCCTTTGCCGCAAACGAAGCCGTCAGCATCGGAGTGGCATTAAAGAAATCATCTATCTTTCCCTCGTAATAAGCTGCCTTTTCCGGGTCATTCGCCATCTGCTCCAGAATGTTCGGGGCAATCACAACATCACTGCCGCTCATGCTCTTTCCAGCCCTGTCAAGGCTTTTCTGGTCTTTCCCGATACTCTGGATTCTTACATTGCCATACTTTGACCGTAGATATTCTGTGTAAGCATCCACCTTTGATGTTTCCGCCGCTTCTCCCGTTTTCTGCAACTGCTCCGTAAACCCTGTCCTGTTTGTACTTGTTTTCTGCGTTCGGTTTGCGTACTGATATGCACCTGCCAAAGCGCCATTTACTCCTAAAATGCTCATAATAATCTTCTCCTTTCCAAATGTATCACAGCCCATCTGTCATTCAGGGCTGAATCCGCTCCCTTGCAATAAGTCCAAGCAGTTAATTCAAAATACCCTGCGTAATAAAAGCACTCATTTCATAAGCCGCAATCACAGAACTCATGGTTTCTGGCGTTCCCACATAGGTAACCCTGCCTGTTTCTGCTGTGCGACTGGCAAGCATTTCTTCCATAGTCTGCCGCTTGTAAGCTGTCTCCATTTCCATTCTCCGCTTCTCGGCCGCTTCCTGACCAAGTTCCTGATACCGCTTTTTCCGCTTTGCTTTTTCTTCATCCTCAGCTTTCATTTTGGCCTCTATCTTTGCCCTTACTTCCGGTTTTAAATCACCGCTGATATAATGCGTGACAGTACCATCCGGATGGATGACTATACCAGAGGAATGAATCTCATGCCCCATTGCAGAAAGCTCCGCCTGATATCTCGGAACGGAATTAAAATAATTCTGTATTTTCCCTTCATAATAAGCTGCTTTCTCCGGATCATTTGCCATTTGTTCCAAAATATTTGATGCGATCACAACATTTCCAGTTCCTGCTGTTCCCGCACCAATACGGTCTATACTGCTTTGGTCTTTTCCTACATTCTGGAT
>CAJUOE010000339.1 GCA_910587895.1 uncultured Lachnospiraceae bacterium | reverse complement strand
GATACTGTCCTCGATGAGCCCCCGGGAAACCGCCTCGTCAAGAAGGTTCTTAAGTACGTCCTCAAGCTCGATATTCTCCGCGTCAATCTCCATATCGGAACCACGGTGCGCAAAATCAATGGCTCCTACGTGCTGAATCTCACTGCAGACCCTCACGCAGTCTCCACAGAGAATGCATTTGTTGGGATTGCGCACAATCGCCTTGGAGGAAGTATCAATCGGGCGAATCGGATTGGTATTCTCAAACCGTACGCTGGGAATGGCGAAACGGTTCGCCAGCTCCTGCAATTTACATTTCCCATTCTTCTCACAGGTCGTACAATCCCTGCAATGCGCCGCTAAAAGCAGCTCCAGGATACGTTTCCTGTGATAGTAAAGCTGCGGTGTGTTTGTGCGGATTTCCATGCCGTTCTTCGGCGGCGTGGAACAGGACGCCACGATGCCTCCCCGGTTATCCTCCACCACGCACATACGACATGCCCCGTAGATGGACAAATCCGAATAATAACAGAATGTCGGTAAGATAATCCCCGCCTTACGGATAACCGCAAGAATATTTTTCTCATCGGTGAACGGTACACGCTCTCCGTCAATAATCATATATTTTTCCATGTCCGTTCCCTCCTACACTTCTATCACCGCGTGGAAATTACAGCCTTCCTTGCAGGCTCCACACTTAATACATTTGCTCGTATCAATGGTAAATGGTTTCTTAATCTCGCCGGAAATCGCGCCAACCGGGCAGACTCTTGCACACTTGCTGCAGCCCTTGCACAATTCCGGATCAATCTGGAGGGTTACAAGCGCCTTACACTGACCCGCCGGACATTTCTTATCCTGTACATGGGCAAGATACTCTTCCCGGAAATATTTCATCGTGCTGACAACCGGAGACGCCGCCGTCTTGCCCAATCCGCAGAGCGCCGTAGCGGAAATCGTGGACGCCAGCTCTTCCAGCAGCGTAATATGCTCCATCGTTCCGCGTCCCTCGCAGATGTCGTTCAAAAGCTCCAGCATCCGTTTCGTGCCCTCGCGGCAGGGAATGCATTTTCCACAGGAT
Organism: uncultured Lachnospiraceae bacterium; assembly: GCA_910587895.1. Taxonomy (GTDB): domain Bacteria; phylum Bacillota; class Clostridia; order Lachnospirales; family Lachnospiraceae; genus Petralouisia. The sequence goes on along the minus strand of CAJUOE010000339.1, from coordinate 30,576 downwards.
TCGTTCTGCGTAAAGTTCATAAAGAATCTTGCCACTTCCACCATACAGCTCTTGTCATTCATAACAACCAGGCCGCCGCTGCCAATCATGGCTCCCACTTTCTTGAGGGAATCAAAATCCAGATGCAAATCCAGATGATCCTCGGTAGCGCTGATGCAGAGGCACCCGCCGGAAGGCCCGCCAATCTGCACCGCCTTGAAATCGCCGCCTTTGACGCCGCCGCCGATATCGAAAATAACTTTGCGAAGCGGAGTTCCCATCGGCACCTCAATCAGTCCAGTATTCATGACATTTCCTGTCAGCGCAAATGCCTTCGTTCCATGGTTGTTGTCCGGGCCGATTGTCTTATACCACTCTGCGCCCTTTAAGATAATCGGCGGAACGTTACAGTACGTCTCCACGTTATTTAACACGGTCGGTTTCTCGAACAGGCCCTTCTCCACGGTACGGGGCGGTTTTACCCTTGGCATGCCGCGGTTTCCTTCGATGGATGCGGTCAGCGCCGAGCCCTCTCCGCAGACGAATGCGCCTGCGCCCTGGCTGATTTTCAAATCAAAATCAAAGCCGGAACCCAAAATATTCTTTCCTAACAGTCCCTTTTCCTCTGCCTTATTGATAGCCGTCTGCAGACGCTCCACAGCCAGAGGATATTCCGCACGCACATAGATATATCCATAATGCGCTCCTGTGGCAATTCCGGCAATCAGCATTCCCTCGATGACACGATGGGGATCTCCCTCCATCATGCTTCGATCCATAAACGCTCCGGGGTCGCCCTCGTCGCCGTTACATACCACATACTTCACCTCTTCGTCCTGCGCCAGTACCTGCGCCCATTTCCGTCCGGTGGGGAATCCACCGCCGCCTCGTCCACGCAGGCAGGCCTCGTTCACCTCGTCCACAATCTGCTGCGGCGTCATGTCGAACAATGCTTTTGCCACTGCACTGTAGCCTCCCACCGCTATGTATTCCTTGATCGATTCCGCATTGATTCTTCCGCAGTCTTCAAGCGCTACGCGCGTCTGCTGCTTATAGAATGGAATGTCGTCCTGTTTCTCATAGGCCTCCCCATTCTGGTCGTGATAAACAAGACGGTCAATCACCTCGTCGCCGACAATGCTCTTCTCAATAATCTCTTCACAATCTTCGACTTTTACCTTGACATACAGGATTCCTTTCGGCTCAATACGAAGCAACGGACCCATCTCACAAAATCCATGGCAGCCCGATTTTTTCAGGCCAACGCTGTCATCGTGGGGCTCTTTCTCAAGCACCAGGGAACATTTGATACCACGCGCAATGAGAATCTCCTGCAGCTTTGCAAAAATGTTCAGGGAACCGCCCGCAACGCATCCGGTCCCGGCACAGATTAAAATCTGTTTCTTCTGTGTCTTTAAGGATGCCGCATATTCTTTTCTTCTCGCTTCCAGCTCTTTTCTCGTATTAATTCTCATCTGCAGCCTCCTCTCCGGCAGCTTTGCCCTCTTTCAGTTCTTTGATCAGCTCCCTTGCCTTCTCCGGCGTCATCGCGGGATGTACCTCGTCATTGACGGTACATACCGGAGCCAGTCCGCAGGCTCCCAGGCAAGATACTGTTTCCACGGTAAACATCATATCGTCCGTGGTAGGCTTTGCTTCTGTCACGCCCAGAAGACTGCGGATTTCGTTGAGTATCTCCGTAGATTTCCTTACATGACATGCCGTTCCGTCACAGATTTTGATGACGTATTTTCCTTTGGGCTCCAGAGAAAAATTCTCATAAAATGTCGCCACACCGTACACTTTCGCCTCGCTCAAATCCAGTTTCCCGGCAATATAGCACAGCGCGTCCTCCGGCAGATAGCGGTATACCTTCTGGATATCCTGCATAATTGCAATCACTGCTGTCTGGTTGTAATCATGAGATTTCAGTATCTCATCCAGTACCTTTTGTTCCTTTGCTTCCAAACCTTCTCCTCCTTAAATAAGTTTCTTCTGTGTCACCATTTTAGTATAACATTATCCGACATTTATCTCAATCAGAATCTTTGCTTTCCATAGTATTTTCCAGCCACCGCATCCTGCCTTTGGAGGATTCCGAGTGGGAAATCGGAGTTTACGAGCAGACTGCGGTTTTTTCAGTCTGCTCTTTTCTTTGGTTTTCTTAATACAAATCAAGAAGGAAACGGAGGAAAAGAAATGAAACTAACAAAAAAACTGCTGGCGTCCGCGCTGGCGCTGCTGCTTGTGCTGACAGCCATCCCCATGTATGGCATGGAGGCAGAAGCGGCGCAGGAACTGACAAGCGGAGACTATGAGTACACAGTGAATGAGGATGGGGCAAGCGTAACCATCACCGGCTACCTGGGCTATGGCGGGGACATCACGATTCCCTCGGAAATTGAGGGCAAGAAGGTGACTATTATCGGTGAATCTGCTTTTCAATACTATGGCTGCCTGACCGGCGTCACCATCCCGGAAGGCGTCACCGTGATTGAGGCATGGGCTTTTTACGACTGTCCTTACATAACACGCATAAGCCTTCCTGACAGCATCACAGACATTGGCAGTTATGCTTTTGCCCTTTGCAGCCGATTAAAATCCATAACCATCCCCCAAAATGTAAAAACCATCGGCGGAGATGCATTTGCGTTCTGTACATCTCTGGCAGACGTAACGATTATGGAGGGCGTAACAGAGATTGACGGCGGCGTATTTGAAAATTGTTCCAGCCTGACCGGCATCAGCCTTCCCAACAGCATTGCAAGCATCAACGCTGCTACATTTAAGAATTGTGCCAGCTTAACATCTGTAACGATTCCAGACAGTGTGGAGAGCATCGGGATATACGCATTTAGCGGCTGCTCCAGCCTGAAGGAAATAACGCTTCCCTCACAGCTTGCAGCCATTGAACAATATACCTTTTCCGGCTGCAGCAGCTTAACTTCCATCACGATCCCGGAAAATGTGGCAACCATTGACGCGTCTGCATTTGAGGATTGCGCTGGCTTGAAAGATGTTACCATTGGAGGAAATGTAACCTATATCCGTATGAAGTCATTTTTAAATTGCAGCAGCTTATCTGGCATACATATCCCGGCAAGCGTATCTTACATTGATGGAAATGCTTTTCTCGGATGCACCGGCCTGGGGCAGATTACGGTAGCCGATGGAAATGAGAAGTATGACAGCAGGGACGGCTGCAACGCAATTATCCGCAAGGGAGAATTTAAAGACCTGAAAAAAGTTGGCGCCACCCTGGAACTGGGCTGTAAAAATACCACCATTCCAACCGATACATCGTTTGAAATTGTCGAAAATGGAATAACAGAAGAATACATAAACAGCGTTGATACGCTCGACGGCCCAATATACGGCATAACCGAATTAAATATCCCGGCAAATATAAAACTTATCCGCTCATTTGAGACAAATTATCGTTATGATAATGCGGGATACATTCCCCTGCTTGACGGGCTGGAAAGGATAACCGTCGCCGCCGGAAACCCGACGTATGACAGCAGGGAGAATTGCAACGCCGTCATTGAGACGGAAAGCAACACCCTGATAACCGGCTGTAACAATACCACCATCCCGGAAAGTGTAACGCATCCGTGACCGTCAAGCTGGGCGGCAAGACCTTATCCCCGGGCAAGGATTACACCGTAACCTACAAGGACAATACCAACATCGGAACCGCCTCCGTGACCATCACCGGCATAAACGGCTACATTGGAAAGGTTACCAGGTATTTTGGCATCACGCCGAAGAAAGGAGGACCCTATATCGTCCAGGCATACAAATACAATATTATGGACAACGGGCAGGCAGCATTCACCGGGCTGAAAAATGCCAAAGCCACCAAGGTCACGATTCCCAAGACGGTCACCATCGGCGGCAAATCGTTCCGGGTGACGACGATCGCAAAAAATGCACTGAAAAAATCCAAGGTATCGTCCGTCACCATCGGATCAAACATCAAGACCATTGAGAATTCTGCATTCGAAGGCTGCGGCAAGCTCACCAAAGTAACCATCGGCTCGAAGGTCACGAAAATTGGCTCCAGTGCATTCAAGAACTGCAAAAAACTTCGGACAGTCACCATAAAATCCAAAAACATCAAATCCGTAGGAAAAAAAGCCTTCCAAAAAATCGCACCCAACGCCAAGATCAAGGTTCCAGCCAGGAAACTGAAAGCTTATAAGAAACTTTTCAAAGGAAAGGGGCAGGGCAAGAAGGTTAAAATTACCAAATAAGGGTTGCCGGCTCCAGACAAAAACAGCCGGGATGGGTCAAAACGACCTGTCCCGGCGAATTTACGGCTATTTTTGATATTTCCCCCTAAATAATCTCCTTCTTCTTCCATCCCCCCTGAAAATACCGTATCAGGGCGATCACAAGCCCCACTGCCCAGCCGACCGGGTTCGCCCACATAATAATCATCCCCTGCGTCGCATCGGCAAGCGCATAGGTCAGCGTTACCCTGACAAGCAGGTTGCAGACGCTGCTCGACAAAAACCAGCCCATATCCGCCGCCCCGCGCAATACGCCGTTGCTGACGTTCATGCTGCCCATGACGAAATAAAACAGCGACACCGTGCTAAGGTAAGAAGTTCCGACAGAAATTGCCTCCGCACTGGAATCCGCGTTTAGAAAAAGCCCTACAAAGCCTTCCCCGGTAAAATGCAGCGCCAGGGCAATCAAAAGCCCGATGCCAGCCGCCATCACAAGACAGATACGATAGCCCATGGAAACCCGCTCTGTTTTCTTCGCACCCATATTCTGCGCCACATACGTTGACATTGCATTTCCAACCGCCACCATCGGCACAATGGCGATCCCGTCAATCTTCGTCGCCGCCGTATACCCCGCAAGAAATGTGGAACCGAAACGGTTTACCGCAGACTGGATCAGCAACATGCCGACCGAAACAATCGACTGCTGCACAATGGTTGGAATCGCCACCTTAATCATGCCTGCCAAAAGCTTTGCATCAAACTTGTCGTACTGCGCAGTCTGGATCCCGCGCAGCTTGCGCATCAGGAAAAAGAACGACAACAATGCAGATATCGCCTGTGAAATCAGCGTCGCCCACGCTACGCCCGGCACGCCCATATGAAGCTGCGCCACAAAATATAAATCCAGCACAATATTTAACAGGGACGAAAAAATCAGAAACAGGAGCGGCTTTATAGAATCCCCAAGCGCATTAAAAATCGCGGAAAAAGCATTGTACAAGAACAAAAATGCAAACCCGAAAAAGTAAATCTGCATATATTCCGCCGCATCCTGAAAAATGTTTTCCGGCGTTCCCATCAGGCGCATAAGCTGCCGGTTAATCAGGATTCCAAGCAGGCTCAAGAAAAGGCTGAATCCCAAAATGGACAAAAGCGCCGTAGAAATCGCCGTCTTCATCTGTTCGAGCTGTTTCGCTCCAAATAACTGTGAAATCACCACGGAACATCCGATCCCGGTGCCAATCGCCACCATCACGAACAACATGGTAATGGCAGTGGACGCGCCCACTGCCGCCAATGCATCCTCGCCTACCACATTTCCCACGATGATGGAATCCATAATATTGTAAAACTGCTGAAACAGGTTGCCCGCAACCATCGGCAGCGTAAATGCGATCAACGCTTTTGTGGGATTGCCGCTAACCATGTTTCCCTTTATCTGTTCTGCCATAGCTTTATCCTTCCTCAACATTCCATTAGATACTTTTGAAAGTATAACCAATTTAAGACAATTTTTCAACCACAGTTCTGTTATATGAATTTTATATATTGTATTTGCAGGTATACTCATGGTCTTTTCCTCTCTTTCCTTAATTTTATAAACTTTTAATAATTCCCTCACCCCTTGATTTTACTGGATTTTCCAGTTTTTGTTAGCACTCATTGCCAAGGAGTGCTAATTTTCTATTGACTTTTCCGGGCGAGGGTATTACAATCTTTTTTAGATGAAAAAAACAAAAAAAGCATCCGCAACAAAACAGCAAACAAAGGAGTGTAATTTTATGAGCAACAAACACGGAAATCTTTCGATTAACAGCGACAATATTTTTCCAATTATAAAGAAATGGCTGTATTCTGACCACGATATTTTTTATCGCGAATTAATTTCCAACGGCTGCGATGCCATCACAAAATTAAAGAAATTAGACTTGATGGGCGAATACGAACTGCCGGACGACTACGAGCCAAAGATTCAGATTCTTGTGAATCCGGAGGAAAAAACGTTAAAAATCATCGACAACGGCCTTGGCATGACCGCGGACGAGGTGGAAGAATACATCAATCAGATTGCCTTCTCCGGCGCGTCTGACTTCCTGGAAAAATATAAGGACAAAGCCAGCGAAGAACAGATTATCGGTCATTTCGGCCTGGGATTCTATTCTGCTTTCATGGTAGCAGACGAAGTCCATATCGACTCCCTCTCCTGGCAGAAAGACGCCGTACCTGTACACTGGACCTGTGACGGCGGTACGGAATTTGACATGTCTGACGGCACAAAGGACACCGTTGGTACGCAAATCACCCTGTTTTTGAATGAGGACTGCCTGGAATTCGCCAACGAATACCGCGCAAAAGAAGTCATCGAAAAATACTGCTCTTTCATGCCCACTGCCATCTACCTGTCCAAAGAAAATGCAGAGGAAGAATATGAGACCATTCCTGCGGACGAGGTAACTGAGAAGGACAAGGTTATTGAGACCATTGTGGAGGAAGCCAAATTCGAAGAAAAAGAAAACGAGGACGGCACCAAGGAGCAGGTAGAGGTATCCCCGCGCACGGAAAAGGCAAAGATTGTTAAACGTCCGGTTGCCTTAAACGATACGCATCCCCTGTGGACGAAACATCCCAACGATTGCACGGATGAGGAATACAAAACATTTTACCGCAAGGTTTTCCAGGATTACAAGGAGCCCCTGTTCTGGATCCACCTGAACATGGATTATCCGTTTAACTTAAAAGGCATCCTGTATTTCCCGAAAATCAACACCGAATACGATTCCATCGAAGGCACCATTAAGCTTTACAATAACCAGGTATTTATCGCCGACAATATCAAGGAAGTCATTCCGGAATTCCTGATGCTTTTAAAGGGCGTCATCGACTGTCCGGACCTTCCTCTGAACGTATCCAGAAGCGCCTTGCAGAACGATGGTTTCGTACAGAAAATTTCCGACTACATCACCAAAAAGGTAGCTGACAAGTTGAGCGGCATGTGCAAGACCGATAAGGAATCCTACGAGAAATACTGGGACGACATCAGCCCCTTTATCAAGTTCGGCTGCCTGAAAGACGAGAAATTCTGCGACAAGATGAACGACTACATCCTGTTTAAGAATCTCGATGACAAATATCTGACGCTGCCGGAATGCCTGAAAGTAGAAGAAAACGCGGATGCAGCCAAAGACGCTGATTCCGATAGCGACGATACCGCAAAGAATGCCGAAGCAGAAAATACAGTTTCTGACGAGGACACCGATTCCGACAATGCAGAAGAAAAAGATACCCGCAAACCCATCTACTATGTCACGGACGTACAACAGCAGGGACAGTATATCAATATGTTCCGCGAGCAGGAAATGGATGCTGTGATCTTAGACCACAACATTGATACCTCCTTCATCTCCCAGCTGGAGCGCCGGAATGAGAAAATCAAATTTGTCCGCATTGACGCCGACCTCACGGATTCCATGAAGGAAGACGTCTCCGAAGAGGATTTAAAAGAGACGAAAGACGCGCTGACAGAGACGTTCCGCAAAGCGCTGAACAATGAGAATTTAAAGGTCAATGTAGAGAAACTGAAAAATGCAGAAATTTCTTCTGTCATTACGCTCTCAGAAGAGGGAAGAAGAATGCAGGACATGATGAAGATGTACGGCATGGCAGGCATGGATCCGTCCATGTTCGGCGGCGACCAGACGCTGATCTTAAATGCCAACAACGCCTTGGTTCAGTATATCCTTGAGCATAAAGATTCCGAACATGTACCGGTATTCTGCGAACAGCTCTATGACCTGGCGCTTTTAAGCAACCATCCGCTTACGCCGGACGCCATGAGTAAATTTGTGGCACGGAGCAATCAGATTATGCTGCTGTTGGCGAAATAAATAAATTCGTACTCCAGGCTGTAAATTTCTTATTGATTTTTTCTTCAATAATGCATATAATATACTTAACAAGACAGCCGGAAGGTGACTGCTACTCACCCAACCCGGCGAAAATTACAGTTTGACTTTAGAAGTAGTCGTCCTGAACTTTGCTGAGTGTAGGACGGCTATTTTCTATGATCAATATATTCCAAAATGTCAACGATTAAAATTGCTATCGTCAAAATTATCACAAATTCTTCGTATGTACTCATAGATACCACCCCTTTCCGCAAGACTCGGATTGGGTGGACGCGTCCCCCCGGCTGCCCGGTTCAATATATTATTTCCTGGATAAATCAGGGATTTCCTGAAAACATAATTATCTGTAAGACAGGCGAATGCCTGAAAGAAAAATACCTTGCTCCCATACTACCACACTTTTGTATGAAAGCAAAGTATTTTTATTTTAGAACTGCTTTTCCTGTAACCACCCGAAATGCCTTACCGTTTTTCAAAATACCAGCCCAGTGTGTTTCAGGAGTTTCTGCATTTCTTTCTTGCTATGCTCCCTGATTTCCTCTATCCTGCCCTTCTTGTCGCGGCAGACTTCAAGGTAAACGGCATTCTTTTCCGGAACATCATTTGTTGACAAAAACTTATCCTTATCATAGAAAACGGCAACTTTCTTCCCCTGATACAGCCAACATGCGGTATGCGGATCCGCCGTAATGCCATAAGCAGCATACTCCTTGTCTATATCCGGGACGCTATCGCTTTCATCATAAGCTCCATTCTCCACGGCAAAGGCAATAGCATCCGATGTATTTACGGCAACATCGCCCGGTATGCTCTCTTCTGCCGCCACCTCATCCGCCTGGACATACACGGTTTTCTCCGCCCTGCCGATGGCATATGCAGAAGTGGTAAATACCATGATGAGGCCTGTCGCCATAAGCCCTGAAACAACCCCTATCACAATAGATTTATTCTTCTCTTTCATAATCGCAATCACCCTTTCTTCCAGTGCATTTTTACTGAAACCATTTCCCAGGGACAGCGGGATATCCCTCTGCTCTTCCATGTCAATCAGGGCGCGCGCATACGCACGGCGCATATCCCTCCCCAGGTATTTTATTACATTTTCATCACAAGCAATCTCCATGTCCCGATTTGCCAGAACAGACATCACCCATACGAGCGGATTGAACCAATGGATGCAACATGCCAATATCAATAACATTTTCTTTACCGCATCATAGTGCCGGATATGCATGTATTCATGCACCAATACCATCCTTAGCTGCTTCATGTCCTCCTCTTCCAGAGCCTGCGGCAACAATATCACCGGGTGGAAAATTCCATAGGTCAGAGGCGACGACGCCTTCTCCCATTGGCGGACGGATATTTTGCGCCTTAACGGCAGCGCATCCACATACGCCTGTACTGCCGGATCTGCGGCAAATGAAACTTTGAACTTTCTCCGCCAGTTCAGGCAGGCCAGCAGATAATACAAGGTAAATAGGAAAACACCACACAGATAGACCGCAAGCCAAAGAAAATGCATATTCGTCCCAGATGCCCATGCATCCTCCATGTGCGTGACCGCACTGGATTCCCATGCATCCTCCATGTGCGTGACCGCACTGGATTCCCATGTATCTTCCGTATGCACAGCCGCACCGGATTCCCATGCATCTTCCATGTGCGCGGCCGATATGGATTCGCCTCCTGTTTCTGCTCCTTCATACGCCGCCACCCCATTTCCACCAATGCCAGTTCCATCCACACGGTTTCCTAAACTTTCACCAACAAAGACATTCAGCCCGCACCGGTCTGCAAGGGTATAGACGCTCAATTGGCAGGGTATGGAAAACGGAACCAGCAACCGGAACAATACGGCAAGCCATAACACCTGGAATACCCATCCCTGCAGCCGCTCCCGCAGCAGGCTGCGGGCGATAATGACTGCTGCAATGAAAATTCCACCAGATATACTCATATTCCATAAACTCATGCCAGTTACCTCATTCCAGTTCTTCTACCATCTTCCTCAAGTTACCAATCTCTTCTTTTGACAGTTTCTTCCTGCCCAGCAGCGTTGCAAATAATTTGTCCGCGGAGCCGTCAAAAATCTTATCAAGCAATGCCTCTGTCTCTAAAATCTGCACCTCTTCTTTCGGAATCAGTGCGTGGCACATGAAATTCGGCTCAAAACGCGCAATCGCCCCCTTTTTGATACAGCGATTGATCAGCGTATACGTCGTGTTCATATTCCAGCCGGTTTCTTGTTTGAGGACGTCGGAAATATGCTTTGCTGTCGCATCACCCTCTCTCCATAAGACATTCATTACTTTCAGCTCAGAATCCACTAATTTCACATCCATATGCTTTCCTCCCAAGTTCAAACTACTATAGTAGTGTACATATTTACACTACCACAGTAGTTTGCATTTGTCAACAAAAAAATACCCCGGGTTCCACGAAACAAAACTGTCTCATAAAACCCGGAGCTCAACCGTCACCTGTATTTACCACATGCAATATTTTTCATATACTTCAAAGAAACTGTCCGTCGTCAGCTCTTCATTAACTTCCACCTTGACTTCCTCCCAGACCTTATCATTGATTTCGGACGGCAAATCAACCAAAAAGCCCTGATAGACGTCGTCAAACGCCTCTTTCCTGCGTTCCTCCAAAATCACGGACTTGTTATCATCAGTTCGCTCCTGGTCGTAGTGGTTGATGCATTTTACAAAATAATATCCGTCCCCCGTTTTGATTTTGTCGCTGACCTCATCATTCTCCAGGGAAAACACCACCTCTGCAACTTCCTGCTCCACGCCGTTTTTGCTGAAAAACACTTCCGTCTCAGAGGCCTCATTGTAACGGTTGGCGACTGTGAGGAAATCATTACCCTCCTTCAGCTGCTGCGCTACTTCCTCGGCTTTTTCCTCCTCTGTCACAAAAATCTGCAGCGCCTCCATAACGCGCGCCTCTTCATCGCTAACCTCGTCGTTGACCCCCTGTGTCAGATGGGTATAGAGCTTGTTTGCCAGCCCATAGCGGGTATAGAGCGTCTCGATATCGCTCTGTTTGACTTGCATATATTCTTTCTCTGCATCATTTAAGGACTCAAAATATTCTTCCGCGGCCTCTTTTATCTTCGCCTGTTCCTCTTCTTCCAGGACAATCCCATTATCCTGCGCCAGATAATCCATCGCCATAATCTGTGCCAGCCTGGATATCGTCAAATCTTTGACATACGTCTCCAGCTCCCTGTCCTTAAACTCATGTTCCCACAGGTTAATACCGTATGTCCTGTCATACATATTCTGGTAATTTGTCAGCACTACCCGCGCTTCGGAAACCGTACAGACCTCGTCCTTGATTTTAAAAACTTCATTGCCTGTGGAATCTGCATTAACGACCACCTCGCTGCCCGTCACCTGGCAGCCCTGCAAGACGACAGAAAGCACTATGCAGATTCCGGCTGTTATCCATTTCTTACCTGTTTTCATCGGTAACCCCATCCGTTTTCTCTTAAATGTTAATCTTATATTGCCCCATGCCATGTTACGCCATCAAAACTTACCGTTCCTGTAAAATACTGCGCGCAACGCTGAGTCCGTTTGCAGATGCCTGCTGCAGTCCTCTCGTCACAGACGCGCCGTCTCCAATCGCACGCAGCCCGGGCAGATTTGTCTTAAATTCACGGTCCACCACAACCTTGTTGGAATAAAATTTGACTTCCACACCGTAGAGCAGCGTCTCATCGCTTGCAATGCCCGGCGTCACCTTATCCAGCGCAAAAATCATCTCTTCAATATCCACCATGATCCGGTGTGGAAATACCAGCGATAAATCTCCCGGAACGGCGTCCTTGAGCGTAGGAATAAGATTATTCCGGCAGAGCCGTTCTTCCGTAGTTCTTCTGCCCCTTCGAAAATCCCCGAATGTCTGCACTAAAATTTTGCCGTCACAGAGCATATTGGACAGCTGGGCAATCTGCTTGCCATATGCAATTGGCGTCTTAAACGGTTTCGTAAAATTCTTGGAAACCAGCAGTGCAAAATTCGTATTGCTGGTCTTTAATTCATTCGACTTATAAGCGTGGCCGTTCACCACCGCAAGCCCATCCTCATAATATTCCGTCGCCACCTCGCCGGAAGGATTCGTACAGAACGTACGCACTTTGTCATCAAAGGTCGGCGTATGGTAGATCAGTTTTGCCTCGTACAGGTTCTGGTTTAAAAATTCCATCACCTCATCCCGGACTTCCACCCGCACGCCGATATCAACGGTCCCTACCTTCGTCTCTATCCCATGCTCCTTGCAGATATGGCTGAACCAGTCAGCGCCTTCCCTTCCAATGGCACAGACGATCTCCGCTCCATAGAATGACTCCCCGGCCTTCGTCACAACGCCGACTGCCCTGCCATTTTCCACCAGCACATTCTCCACCATCGTTCCGAACTTCATCTCAATTCCCTGCTGCAACAGGTGCTCCTGAAGACGGCTGTATATCTTATAGCCCTCCTCCGTGCCGAGATGGCGGATCGGGCACTCGACCAGTTTCAGGTTCGCATTGATCGCCTTCCTGCGGATTTCCCGGATTTCCTTTTCTTTTCCCACGCCGTAGACATTCTTGTCCGCGCCAAACTTCAGGTAAATCTCATCCGACTCATGAATCAGCTCCACCGCTTTGTCATAGCCGAGAATCCCGGGAAGATTGCCTCCTACATCCGGAGACAGGGACAGTTTTCCATCTGAAAACGCTCCCGCTCCCGCAAATCCCGTCGTAATAGAACAGGGCTGGCATCCCACGCACTCTTTTGTCTTGCGCTTGGGACACTGCCTCTGTTCAATCCTCCTTCCCTTCTCAAGCATCAGCACACGAAGGGATGGGTTCTGTCTTATCAGTTCATAGGCACAGAAAATCCCGGAAGGCCCCGCGCCCACAATAATCACATCATATTTTTCCATTTAAGCCTCCACAACCAGAAATCTTCCATCCGGCAGCGAAAATACCTCAGATGCCTCTTCCAGCTCGTCGTCATCCATATGAGAAACGTCTGCGCCTTCTTCTTCAAAGTATGCGCGCACCTCTTTGATATTTTTACATAACACTGCCATACAGTCTTCCAGAAATTCTTCCGCATCATCCAGATTCTCAGCTACCCTTTCATCAAAAAGCTGAGACTGATTGTCCAGAAAATATTCCAGACAGAGTTCGTCATATTCACTCATAAACTCACGCCTCCTCTCTCTTTCCCTATATGATAGTATGAAAACTACAAAATTTCAATGCCTGATTCAAGCATCTTATAAAAAATCTTTGCCACCGGAAGCCCCACCACATTATTGTAGTCCCCATGGATTTTCTCAATGAAAACGGCTCCCTTTCCCTGAATGCCATAGGCGCCTGCTTTGTCCATCGGCTCCCCTGTCTGGATATAATATGAAATCTGCGCATCCGTCATCGGATACATGGACACTTCCGTCTCCTCATAAAACGAATGGATTTGAGAATTACCATTTTTCATAACGATTACGGTAACCCCGGTAAATACACTGTGCGTCCTGCCGTTTAACATTGACAGCATCGCTCTGGCATCCGATTCATCCTTCGGTTTCCCAAGTATCTTTCCCTCGTATACGACCACCGTATCCGCACCAAGAACCAGCACATCCTCATCCGCAATTCCATCCGCAATTTTCTCTGCAATTTCTTCGGCTTTCTGCCTCGACAGTTCCATGACTGCCTGTTCTGGCTGTTCCTTCGTGATTACCTCCTCGCCTTTCGCCGGCATCACTTGGAAAGTTGCGCCAATCTGTTCTAACAGCTCCCTCCTTCTGGGAGATGCGGATGCTAATATCAATCGGTATCCCATATTTCTTCCTTTCTGTTCGTAAACATTACCTCATTCCATTACCATGGACAATTCCTACAAGGTTACAATCTCATGCAGGCAGAACGAATACAACAGTTTCTCCTTCACCGGACAAAAGAGCGCGCGTTCCAAGGCCTGTGCATAGAGCTCCATCTGCGTGCGGTAACGCTCTGCCAGTTCCTTTTTGCTTCGCACATGATCCGTCTTATAGTCCAACAGCACGATCCCGTCTTCTTCCTCAAAAAAAACATCAATAATTCCCTGAATCAGAATCATCTCTTCGCTGCTGCTCTCCTCAAGCGCCTCCTTTGCAGGTTTGCCCATCACAAACGGTTTCTCCTTATACAGTTTTCCTGCGCAGGCCGCCCTGTGCATCCGCTGTCCAAGCGGGGTCTCAAGAAATGTCTGCAACGCAGGAAATGAGACAAGGGCAAGCAGGTCTTTTTCAATCCTCCCCTGTTCTTCCATCCATGCCATCTGCTCCTTCAGGCTGCCTGCATCCTTCGTAAAATCATAACATTCCAATACGCGGTGCATCGCCGTCCCCCGTTTGGCTCCCATATTTTCTTCCTGTATGCCCTCCATAAATGCCGGGACATAACGCTCCCTCTCCTGCTGCCTGGCCTGTGGCTCCTGCTGCCTGGCCAAAAACTGCCCCGTTTCCTGTCTAACAGGCAGTATCCGCTCCACCATCTCTTCCTCTATCAGTTTATCCATGGCACGGTGTTTCAATTCCGACACGGAAACCTTCGTTCGCATTGTAGTTTCCTCCACATAGGGATAGACATAGGAAAGCCGTTTTTCTACCTTCTCATCCCAGGCTGCATCTGTTTCCTGAAGCCTCGCCAAAAGCTCTATCCTTGTCAGTTCTTCCTCCACCTCATGCGTCTTTACTGCGTCGGCAAGATCCGCACTCTTAAGGAGCATCACCGGATACCTGCCCGGATAAGCGGCAGCTGCCATCAAAAGCATCTGCAAAAAGGAACCTGCATTCAGCCGTTTTAAAAATGACAAAAACCCTTCTTCAACCACAGGCTGCGGTTCTGCTTCCGCCAGCATCGTTTTATCCCGTGCAATCACTGCAATTCCATACTCCTTTAACTTTTCCTCCGCTTTTTTTAAGACCCCGGTAAGGATCAGGCGCTCTTTGGCACGCGTCAGGGCAACATACAATACGCGCAGCTCCTCCCCGGTATTTTCCATGGCGATCTTCCGCGCCAAAAGCTGCCTCGTAAATCCCGGCGTTTTCAAACGCCGTTTGAAATCCAGCACATCCATGCCGATTCCAAGCGAGGGATGGAGCACGAGACGCTCACGCACGTCCTGGTTGTTAAACATCTTTCCAAGCCCGGAGACAAACACAATGGGAAATTCCAGCCCCTTGCTCTTGTGGATGCTCATGATCCGCACGACGTCTTCTGCCTCGTCTCCATCGGCCAGCGGAAAATCCACCTCATATTTCTGTAGCTGCTCCATATAGCGTATAAAATGAAACAGTCCGCGGTAGCTGGTATTCTCATAGGCGATGGCCTTCTCCACCAGCATTTCCAGGTTTGCCTTCTTCACCTCGCCGCCCGGCAGCGCATAGACATACGCCTGATAGCCGCTCTCCTCCAGAATTTCATACAGGAGCTGGTGGATGGGCGTGTAGCTGATTTTCCTGCGGTATTTCTGCAAAAGCCGTATAAATTTCTGCAACTTCCTCCTGGTCTCCGCTGCAATTCCTGCCTCCGCAGAATCCGCCTCCCAATCATGCAGCGCTGCCCCGTAAAATGTCTCCTCCGGAAACTGCACGCGTAAAGAGGCAAGCTCTTCCCCGGACAGCCCTGCGATCGGCGAAGACAGCACCGCCGCCATGGGAATATCCTGCCTGGGATTATCCAGGATTTTTAAGAGATTCAGCGCGGTCTGCACTTCCAGCGCAGAAAAATAGCCTGTCCCGGCGGCTGCCCGGGCGGGAATCCCCATCTCACCCAACACATGCACAAATGCATCCGCCCAGCCGCTCATGGAGCGCAGCAAAATTACGATATCGCCATAACGCACCGGACGCAATTCCTCTGGATTCGTTTCTGTCGGATTCTCATTGCATACAAGCTGCTCTTTGAGCAATCTGCGGATTTCAGTGCCCACCGCCTTTGCCTCCAGCTCCGGCGTCTTTATGTCTTCCTCCTCTCCGGGCGAAACAACCAGAAACCTCGTATCAAACATACCGGGCGTCCCTTCCGGAAACGAGGCGCCCGGATACAACGCCGCCTGGTCGTCATAAGTAATATTTCCAATATCCTCATGCATCAATTTACGGAAGATATCGTTGACCGTATGTAAAACCTCCGGTCGGCTGCGGAAATTCTTATGCAGGTCAACGCGCTGGTTTTCGCTCTCCTCTATGGTATAAGTTCCATATTTCTCCATAAAAAGCTCCGGGCGCGCCATGCGGAAACGGTATATGCTCTGTTTCACATCGCCAACCATGAAAATATTATGCCCGCCCTCTTCCTCCATGGAAACTGCGCGCAGTACCGTCTCCTGGACAAGATTGGAATCCTGGTATTCGTCAATCATGATCTCCTCATAGTTTCTGCGCAACTCCTGCGCAGTCTGGCTGGGAAGATGCGTCTTGTCATCCACGAGAATTTTCAATGCAAAATGCTCTAAATCGTTAAAATCCAGCATATTTTTTTCCCGTTTTTTCTCCGAAAAAGCCTGAAGGAAATCAAGCGTCACGTCGATCAGCATATCCGCCTGCGGACGGATTTTTTTCATGTCTTCCACCATCATTTCCGGCTGCTGGAAGAAGAACTGCGCCTTTAACTTCTTATACGAATCCTTTACCTCATTGCGCATTTTCTGCACGCGCTCTTTTTTCGCCGCATCGCCGGCAAATTTGCGCAGCGCAGGCAGGCGCGCAAACGATACGCCCTGCATCTTTTCATAGTATTCCCCATACGTGCGGCATTTTATGAACTGCTCCATCATTTCAGATTCCTGCTGCATCAGGTTCTCATACGCATCCGGGCCGTCTTCCATGAGGCAGATTTTAAGGCACTGCCGCATCTGTCTGCCCCACTGTGAGGTCAGGTTTTTCAGGTAATCCAATAACGATTCCGTCATCGGCAGCGCCTCGAAGTCCGCAAGCTGCGTAACATGAAAGGGCTGCCTGCACCCTTCCAGCCATTCCTCCACCCAGGGGTAGCTTATGGCAAAAGATGAGAGCTTTAAAATAGCGTCTTTCAGCGGCTGGTCGGTCTTTCCCGTGGCAATCGTTTCCGAAAGCATGAGAAATTCCGGTTTCGCCTCCTCGTAATGCCGCTCTAACACTCGGTCGAGCACATCGCTTTTCAGCAGCTTTAATTCGCCTTCCTCCGCCACGCGAAAATCGGGCTCCATCTCAATTCGATGAAAAAAATTGCGTATCACATACAGGCAGAAACTGTGAATGGTGGTAATCTGCGCATTGTGCAAAAGCGTCTGCTGCCGCTGCAAATGTACGCTATCCGGATCCCGCATAAGCGCCTCTGCCAAAGCTGCTGCAATCCGTTCACGCATCTGGGCCGCCGCCGCATTGGTAAACGTCACAATCAAAAGGCGGTCAATATCCAGCGGATGGTGTTTGTCCGTAATTTTTCGGATAATGCGTTCTACGAGGACGGCTGTCTTACCACTTCCCGCCGCCGCAGACACCAAAAGATTGCGGTTGTCAAGCCGGATCACCTGCTGCTGTTGATCTGTCCACTTCTTCTCCATCCCGTCTACATCTCCTCTTTCATGCTGCGAAAAATCTCCGTTTCGTCCTTGATCTGCTTTAACTGCCGGTAGCTTTGTCCCGGTTCCCCGGGCTCAAACCCGCAAACGCCGTGGTACGGGCAGTAATCGCATCCGCTCTCCTCCCCCAGGCGATAGGGATTTGCTGCAATCTCTCCGTCAAATATCTTACGCCCGATTTCCCGGATTTTGTGATTGACAAATCCGGATAACACCTGAAACTCCTCGTTACCGAAACGTTTTGTCTTGGCATTTACGCTCTCGTCTTCTGTTTCTGCGGCAACGCCTTTCAGTTTCAGTTTCTGAAAAATCTCCTTGCGGATTTCCTCATCCGTCTTCGTGGCATCCCCCTCAATCACGGGGTCGTCGAGATGATAATAGTACATCCCGCCCGGTAGGATTTCCCTGTCCGGATATCTCTTTTTCATGAGCTCCATGGCAGAATTCAGGTACACCACAAGCTGCAATTGCAGTCCATGATAGAATGACAGCAGCTGGAAATCCTGATTGCCGGACTTATAATCCACGACCTTGACATAGACCTGCTGCTCTTTTTTCTGTGTATCAATACGGTCAATCCTGCCAAGGAGCCGCATCCGCTCCTGCTCACTCAACGTAAAATTCACCGCCTTAAGATCCTGCGCAAAAGAAAATGAAATCTCATATCCCTCCGGCGTAAAATGGCTGGTTTGTACCTGCTCGGCAATCGCCTCAACCGTCCGTTTTACAATCCGTTTCATGCGCTCCAAGAGATACGCCGTCCTCGCCTCCTGCAGCAGCATACTGTCAAACCCGCTGCCAAGCGCCTTCTCTATTGCCTCGTCAACCAGACGCTCCTGCACCTCTTTCGGCACGTCAAACCAGTGATAGCCTTCCCTTTCCATGGCGTGGGCGTACCGCTCCAAAACTTCATGGAACATGCTGCCCATATCCACCGGAGCAAATTCCCCAAGGCTTCTCTCCTTCAATTGCAGGCCATATTGCAGGAAATGGCTGCAGGCACAGGCGCTAAATGTCTCCAGGCGGGTCACGCTGTTCTCAAGCACATTCCCATACAAGGCGCGCGTAAGTTCCTGCCCTATTTTTCCACTGTGATAATGATAAAACGCCGCCTCAAGAAACGGCTCGATCTCCTGAAATTTATCCTGCCTGCCATACCAGTGGTACAAGGCTTTCCACTCCGGGGAAACCTCGCCCTTCTTCGCCTTTTTCAGTCCCTCCACAAAATATTTCCGGCTGCTTTTTTCGGTTACAATCTGCGCCATTCCTCCCTGCCCGTCCACGCGTACCGGGACAAACTGCGGAAATATTCTGCGTATCGTCTCCACCAGGTACGATTTCCGCCCCTCTTTCCCCTCCTGGTTGACCCGGAACCAGGTAAGATATAACCGCTCGGACGGTTTGGTAAGGTTTAAATACAGATAAAACTTCTGAATGAAACTGCGCTCCCTGTCCGTAGGCGCAAGCTCCATCTGATTTGCCGCAAACAGCTCACGGTCTGACTGGGAAATAATTCCTCCATGCTCCACCGCCTTGGGAATCAGGCCGTCATTGACGCCTGCAAAAAACAATACTTTAACGTCCGAAAGCCGGCTCCTTTCTATATCCCCCAGCACAACCCGGTCATACCCCGGCGGAATGATGCCGATTGCCGCCGCCTCCATTCCCGCTTCGAGGATTTCACGGTATTCCCGGATATTCATGCGTTCCTCGCCCAGAAGTTCCACCATCTTGTCCAGCAAATCCATGACAACGCGGTAAATCTGTGCATATTCCCTGGCAAGGGACGTCTGTCCCTGCTCCTGGAAATACGTTTCATACTCCTTCAGCCGGTACTCCACATCCAGCTCCACAAGCAGCTGATAGAACCGCCTGCACACCTCAGACACCGTCCCCTTCTCACGAAAGACCTCCACAAGCGGCGTAAACTGCCGTACCAGCTGCTCCCGCAATTCATTGATCCTGTCTAACTCCTGCTGGCCTGCCACGCAGCCACGCCGCACCCATTTCTGCTGCCAGATGCGCATCCCTCGGATTTTCCTGTCCAGCAGGTAATTTTCGAGCAGGTCAACGTCTTCCATCGCCATTCCGCCAAGGCTGCAGCGCAGATATCCCAACACTGCCTCGTAAGAAAAATCCTGTTCTAAAATAAGCAGCGCCTGCCTTAAGAATTCCGTCATCGGATGAAACAGGATGTCTTTTTTCGCATCGAGAAACAGTGGGATATCGTAGGTATCAAAAATTTCCCGCGCATAATTGCCGTACATCTCCACATCGCCGCAAACAATCGCAATATCTTTGTAGCGATATCCGGACGCACGCACAAGCTTTCGGATTTCCCTTGCAATGAAATCAA
Source organism: uncultured Lachnospiraceae bacterium (assembly GCA_910587895.1). Taxonomy (GTDB): domain Bacteria; phylum Bacillota; class Clostridia; order Lachnospirales; family Lachnospiraceae; genus Petralouisia. The sequence continues at coordinate 10,481 of CAJUOE010000339.1, read as the reverse complement.
GCTCCTGCCTGGGATTTAACAGGGAACAGAGAAACAGGCAATCCCCGGGGCCGTCATAAATCTCCGGTTTCGGACGGAATAAATTCTGCTCCAGCCACAGAAGCGCCGGGGCTTGGGCAAATCGCGTGTTGTCCCCATGCCGCATCCAGACAGGATCTTTGATTTGCACCCCTTGCCTTGCGGCAATTTCGGTCAGGGCCTGCACGGTTTTTTTGCTCATATAAAATAATTCCTGCACGCCCCTGCAAAGATAGGGATCCTCCCGCGCATCCAGCGTCACCGTCACGAGAATTTCTCTCACGATCGGAAACAACCGCTCCAAAAGATGGTACTGCACCGGCGTAAACCCGGTAAATCCATCCAGCACAAGCACAGAATTTTTCAGAAGTTTTGACTGATCCGCCACCTGTGAAAGCACTTCCAGCACTTCCTCCGCAGTCACGAATTTTCCCTCAAGATAATCTGTAAAGCCCTGATACATGGTCTGGATATCACGCATTTTATAGCGAAACAGCGGCGGCTGATTCTCCTGTCCAATCAATATGTCAAGCTGCTTTGGCGCAATCCGGTACTGGGTCAGCTCAGAAATGATAGATTTCATTTCACTGATATAGCCGGCTTTTTTCAGGCTTGATTTCATCAGCATTAAATTGTCCTGTTCCTGTCCCGCCACGCGGCGCAGCACCAGATTTTTGCCGGTTTCTTCCAGAATATTCAGATTTCCGATTCCAAGCTCATCAAAAATGCGAAAGGCAAGGCGGTTAAAGCTCACGACGTCCACGTTCATAATGCTGTGGCGCTCCTGCCTTTTGACAAGCTCCCTCTGCGTCTGCATCGTAAACTGTTCCGGCACGAGCACAAAAAAAGTGCGCTCCGGCTCCTCTTTGGCCTGAGCCAGCGCTTTTTTGCAGACATAATCGGATTTTCCACTCCCGCTGTTTCCGAAGACCAACTGTAACGACATACATCCTCCTTAAAAAAGAGCTGCCCAGGGGCAGCTCTTGCTTATCCTTCTATTTCATGATAACGGTTATGGAATTTGTCTTCTCCACAGACATGGCGCTCATGATTCTTCTCTTCAATGATATAGTCGCCTTCCCGCAGGAAAATAACACCTCTGCGGTTCTGGATGAAGGGGCATACCACAACGCCGTCTTCCCTGGTTATCTTGAGCAGTTTCTCCGTGGCAATCCAGCCGGTTGTCACGATCGAGGTCCAGGGCATAAAGCCGTCTTCCATTCCCTTATTCATCTCATATTGCGCTGCCTCAACTTCAATGCTGGCTCTTACGTATTTTTTCATATTGCCTTCCTCCTTCCTATTCGGTAGCAGCCGTTACAAGCGCAACCGTTTCACGTGCAATGGCAAGCTCTTCATTTGTGGGAAGGCAAATAACCGTCACCTTGGAATCCGGTGTGGAAATAATCTTCTCCTCCCCATGTACCTCATTTGCCTTATCATCCAGTTTTACCCCCAGATAGCCGAGATAATCACAGATACCCTTTCTCGTGTTGGGGCCGTTCTCGCCTACGCCTGCCGTAAAGCAGATCACGTCCACGCCGTTCATCGCCGCCGTATATGCGCCGACATATTTTGCCGCACGGTAAATGTAAGTATTCAGCGCACGGATGCCCGCCGCATCATTCTTTTCCGCCGCAGCCTCCAGATCACGGAAGTCACTGGAAATATGGGATAATCCCTGAACGCCGGATTTCTTGTTAAGGATATCCATGATGCCTTCCAGATCCGTGTTCTCCTTCTTGGCAAGATATTCCATCGCACCGGGGTCAATATCGCCGGATCTGGTTCCCATGATCAATCCCTCCAAAGGCGTAAGGCCCATGGATGTGTCAATGGATTTGCCATTCTTAACCGCACAGATGGACGCCCCGTTCCCCAGATGGCAGACAATGGTCTTCAGTTCTTCGTATGGTTTCCCCACAATCTCTGCCGCGCGTTTGGAAACATAACTGTGCGAAGTGCCGTGGAACCCATACCTCCTCACCTTATACTTCTCATAATAATCATAATCAATGCCATAGAGGTATGCTTCCTCCGGCATGGTCTGATGGAATGCCGTGTCAAACACGCCAACCATGGGCACATGCGGCATCAATTCCTGACATGCACGGATTCCGATAAGATTCGCCGGGTTGTGAAGCGGCGCTAAGTCATTACACTCCTCAATAACCTTCAGCACGTCTTCATTCAAAATTGTAGAGGATGCAAATTTCTCTCCTCCATGAACCACCCTGTGTCCAACTGCTCCGATTTCCTCCAGGCTGTTAAGCGCGCCCGTCTTCGGATTCACCAGCGCATCCAGTACCATCTGGATTGCCTGCTTATGCGTAGGCATATCCGCATCCGTAATCTCTTTCTCTCCTCCTGCCTTCTGGTACACCAGCCTGCCGTCGAGACCGATTCTCTCGCACAGTCCTTTTGCCAGCACTGCCTCCGTATCTGAGTTGATGACCTGATATTTCAGGGAGGAACTTCCACAGTTGACTACTAATATATTCATTTCTTTCTCCTTTCTCGCTCTCTTCCATCTGAGATTATCTCTTATTATTTCCATTATAAACCAATCTATTTTGAGAGACAAGATATATTTTTTCTACTAATCATGTTCATTCCGATGATTATCGGTGAAATCAGGCGCTACCTGCGCGACAACAACTCCATCCGCGTCAGCCGTTCCCTGCGCGATACCGCCTACAAGGCAATCCATGCAAAAGAACTCTTATCCAAAGAACTCTCCAGAGAACCCACCATTGACGACATTGCAGAAAAAATCGAAATTCCCAAGGAAGACATTGTCTTTGCCCTCGATGCCATCCAGTGTCCCATCAGCCTGTACGACCCGGTTTACACGGACGGCGGCGACACCCTGTACGTCATGGACCAAATCAGCGACAAGAAGAACAGAGAAGAGACCTGGGTAGAGGAACTCTCCTTAAGCGACGCCATGAAACGGTTAAACGAACGTGAAAACTATATCATCAAACTCCGTTTCTTCGAAGGGAAAACCCAGATGGAGGTCGCCGAGGAAATCCACATCTCCCAGGCCCAGGTAAGCAGACTGGAAAAGTCCGCACTCAAAAACATGAAAAATTATCTCTCTATTGGTCCCACTTGTCACAGAGGGAAGTAATCTGGTCAGCAAATTTGCCAAGCTCCTTGTTGGGGCGTCCTTCGCTCTTTCGGATGACCCCAAGGAGACGCTCGCCGGCCGCCAAAAGCCTTGCAAATACATTGGAGACAGCGCGCGTATCTTTCTCCTTCTTAACGACGCGCTCCCTGCTTCCATGTGCCACGCAGGCGTTTGTCTCTAAATCATAGATATCACCGCTGTATGGGGCAACTGTGGGAATTTTGGTCTCCTGCTCAATGATCTGCGCAAAGGTATCGCATACGCTGTCCTGTCCATGGACGACAAAGACGCGTCTGGGCGTCTTTCCAAAAGCCCTGACCCAGTCCATAAGGTGGTTCTGGTCGGCGTGCCCGCTGATGCCGGGCAGGTTGGTAATGCGCGCCTGCACGTCAATCGTCTCACCAAACAGCTTCACTTCCTTTGCGCCGTTTAACAGGTGATTTCCCAGCGTGCCGGGCACCTGGTAGCCCACGAAGAGGATGGTAGAATCTTTCCTCCACAGGTTATGTTTCAGGTGATGGCGGATTCTTCCGGCCTCGCACATGCCCGAAGCGGAAATAATGACGATGGGTTTCTTGATAAAGTTAATCATTTTGGACTCATCGCTTGAGACCGCAATCTTAAGTCCCGGAAATGAAATCGGATTCGTCCCTTTTTCAATCAGTCCAAGCGCACGCTCGTTAAAGCAGTCGCTCATATGGTTCTGAAAAATGCTGGTCGCCTCCACAGCAAGCGGGCTGTCGATATAGACCTCAAAATCTGCAAATTCCGGCAGCATGTTTTCTTTCTTAATCCTCCGCAGGAAGAAAAGCATCTCCTGCGTCCTGCCCACAGAAAATGCAGGAATCACAACGTTTCCTCCGCGGGTAAACGTCTCTTTGCAGACCTTTGCAAGCTCCGGTGCAAAATCCAGCGGCGTCTGGCGAACCCGGTCCCCATAGGTAGACTCCACAATCACATAATCCGCTTCCTCTATGTACTCCGGATCGCGAATCAACGGCCGGTTCCCGTTTCCGATATCACCGGAAAATACCAGCTTGACCTGCTTATCCCCTTCCGTCCCCCACACCTCAATGCTGGAAGAGCCAAGCAAATGTCCTGCGTCAACAAAGCGAATCGTGATCTCCGGGCATAACGTAATCTTTTCATCATAGTCACAGGGAATGAAATACTTTAATACCCCTTCCGCATCTTCCATGCTATACATAGGCTCCACCAACGGACGCCCGGCACGACGCGCTTTGCGATTCTTCCACTCTGCCTCAAATTCCTGAATATGCGCGGAATCCTTCAGCATAATATTACACAGCTCCGTCGTTGCCTTTGTCGCGTAAATCTTTCCCCGGAACCCATGGCTGTACAAAAGCGGCAGCAACCCCGAATGGTCGATATGTGCATGTGTCACCAGCACGTAGTCAATGTCTGTCGCATTGACCGGAATTTCCTGATTTACGTACAAATCCTTGCCCTGTTCCATACCACAGTCCACCAGAAGATGCACGTCCCCCATCTTCAAGTAATGGCAGCTGCCCGTAACCTCATGAGCTGCACCCAAAAATTCAAGTTTCATCCATTTACCTCCTCCTTTGTGACTTTTCTTTTATCTTATCATGACTCGTATTTTTAATCAACTCTTTCAATTTAATTAAATTGTCACTCAAATCTTACAATTTCCTTTTTGAGCCGTTTCATGATCTTCTTTTCCAGCCTGGAAATATAAGACTGGGAAATTCCCAGCAGATCTGCCACCTCTTTCTGTGTCATCTCATCGCCATTTGGATTCCTCAGGCCAAAACGCAGCTCCACAATCGTCCGTTCACGATCCGACAGTTTTTCTACCGCTTTGTTCAGCAGATTTTTCTCTACCTCCGTCTCAATATCCCGGTAAATGATATCCTCATCTGTGCCAAGGATATCCGATAAGAGCAGCTCGTTCCCATCCCAGTCTACATTTAGAGGTTCATCAATCGACACCTCCATCCGCGTCTTGTTATTCCTGCGCAGATACATGAGAATTTCATTCTCAATGCAGCGCGAGGCATAGGTGGCAAGCTTGATGTTTTTCGTGGGATTGAAGGTATTGATTGCCTTAATCAGGCCTATGGTACCGATGGAAATCAAATCCTCCACGCCAATTCCGGTATTGTCAAACTTCTTGGCGATATATACCACCAGACGCAGATTATGCTCAATCAGAACGCTCCTGGCCTTCTCCGAATCCTCCGCCAGCATCTGGATATAGTGGTTCTCCTCCCGCGCCTCCAATGGCGGCGGCAGAATCTCCGCACCCCCGATATAGTGGACATCCCCCTTTTTTACCAACAGCAAATTACGGATACCGGCAACCAGTTTCAGCTGAAAATGCTGTGGAATTGCGATTTTTATGTACATATTCATCCTCCTCTAATTATTCATACTCTTTCCATTTAAAATCACATCGCATCTGTCGTCCTGAAATAATTTCTCTTTAGCAAGGCCCAGCACCGGCCGCTCAAGATACAGCGGCTGCTCCTCTTTTAAGATATATATGCCCTCAATCGTGACCGCCTCCAAAAGCCCCTCTTCCATTCCCAGGGAATGAAAGGGGATCAGCCGTATCGGCAGCAGCCCTTTCTCTATCTGTTCACTGAGGATTTCTCTTTTGACGATATGTACCGGTTTTCCCACAATTGGATCCATAAGCAGGTTCCCTGTGTCGAAAAAACCCCTTGCCGGAAGATTCCCCTGTCCGGTTACCAGGAGAATCTCGTAAATCGTCTCTTTCTGCCTGCGAAACTGTCCGAGCATTTTTCCTGCGAGGAAAAGAAACAGAAACGCTCCCGCAAGGCAGAGCCAGAGATTCCCTCCCAGCGCTGAATTTGCAGTTCCCCATGTGAGAATCCCTCCCAGCAAAATACAGGACAGATACGTAACAAACCATTGCCCCAGAAACTGCTTCCATTTCCTGCTGCGGTAACAGAGCCAGACCATCAGAGGATTTACCAAAAAATGAACACCCAGCTGATACCAGGTGTAATCATTCAGAAAAAAGAAGAGAGACATAGAACCCGCAGTACCGACAAGACTTCCCAGCAGGAGCCTTCCCATGCGAATCCGCTCCCTCATCATTTTGCCGGCAATCATAAGGGCGACGCTGTCCATGGTAAAATTCGTCAGAAACAAAACGTCAATATACAGTTCATATTCCACGCTCACCCTCCTTGTCATCCCTGCCATAGCAACAGTATATAAGGACAGAACCGATTTTTTTGTCAAACTGTTGCCCGATTTTCCAAAAATTCTTCTACAGAAAACGACTTTTGGTATGGATGCATTTAAAGGAACATTGCCATATAAAGAGGCAGATGGATCACCTCTTCCTTTACCATAACGTCCTTGGTATACAAAACATAAGGCTGCCCGATCTTACCCTTGAATTTCGTCCGAAATTTGTCAAGTGAAGAATGAGCCCTGTATGCACCTGATTTCACTTCCACCGGACATATTTTTCTTTTCTGGCGAATCAAAAAATCAATCTCCATATTGTTTTCTCGTTGGCTTTTGTCCGTCCTGGAATAAAAAAACAATTTATGTCCATTTGCACGCAATTCCTGGGCTACAATATTTTCCATGAGCATTCCTTCATTGACATGCAGCTTATCAAGGAGGATATCACGATATAGCTCATTATCCGTATATTCATCATCCATAAAAGAATGCGTGACAAGCAATCCGGTATCCGCCATGTAACATTTTCTTGTCGTATGTTCCCCACTCATGGACAAACCCACGCTCGGCTCCGTCGCATTATAACAATGGTTCACTACCATCGCCTCCGCAAGCCACATAAAAGCATTTTCGTAGTCTCGGAACCTGGCACCCTTTTTGATATTTGATAATTTATACTTCTTCTCTGTCTGGGAAAGCTGGGTCGGCATTTCATCAAAAATGGCAAGAACCTTTGCATCATATCCTGCTGCAAACCTGGTGATATCTTTCCTGTATAAATTTAAAATGCGTTTCTTAATCCTGTCGGTCTCTTCAAAATTCTTTGTTTCCCTGTAGATTTCCACTGCCTGCGGCATTCCGCCGACTAAAAGATATTGACGAAAATCATTCATCACCCGTCTGTGCATCGCCTGCCCGAGAGGCCGTATCTCTTCAAAACATTCACGCAAATAAGGAACGGTCGTCTCGTCCCCCAACGCCCAGAGGAATTCCTCAAAATCCATCGGGAACATTTTAATATGTTCTTCCTCGGATGGAATCACAATATCCTGCACATTCATCCGCAAAGAAATCAAGGAACCGGTTTCCAGATAGTCATACCTCCCATCCGCAACCAAATATTTTACCATTTCCCTTGCTGCCGGATATCTCTGCACTTCATCAAAAATAATCAGGGATTCCCTTACATAAAGAACTTCTCTGTAATAAGCAGATAGTTTATTAAAAAACAAGTCCAAATCTTCAAAATCATGTTCAAAAATATTCCTCACTTCATGCGGCAAATGCGCAAAATCAATAAATAAAAAGCTCCGGTACTCATTCTCCCCAAACAAACGGGCAATATAGCTCTTGCCAACGCGCCTTGCTCCATCCAGGAGGAGCGCGCAGTTTCCATGGTCTTTTTCCTTCCACTCCAATAAACGTCTGTATATCTTCCTTTTCATAAGCCTGTCCTCCTGCTATCTCCCTGTCATCTTCTATTATATACACAAAAGGCAGGTTTATACAATAGATCTCCGCACATAAAGGCAGGTTTATATTCTTGTATTTCGCACATTAAGGCAGATTAACTGAGCTGTTATTGAAAAAATCAATAATTTTCATTATAATTCCATTTCAAATCAGGAGGTTTGCCATTTTGCCCCGGAAAGCTTGAAAAAAGGAGGCGCAAACCTCCTTTTCCCGTATTGCCGTTCCCTTTTTAACCGTGCGCAAAAACGCTTTTTACTTGGTAATTTTCTTCTTTACAGCCTTGCTGTACGCGCCATACTTGGTTTTCGTGCCAATCTTGGCAAAGCTGCGGACCCTGACATAGTAAGTCTTGCCTTGCTTTAAATTCTTCAGCGTGTATGAAGTCTTTGTCGTCTTAACCTTCTTTGCGCCCTTAAAATTCTTCTTTAAGGAATACGAAATTTCATATCCTTTTGCGCCCGTCTTCTTAACAGACTTGCTAAGTTTCACGAGCAATTTACGCCCGGATTTGCTGGTAAGCTTAGAAACTTTATTATTCTGCGGCATGATGGTGAAGGTTGCCGTCTTCTGATCACAGTAATTGCCTTTTCCGGTAATCTTAACCGTACCCAGTCCCACTTTCTTATTATTGCTGTAAGCTACCTCGTAATCGCTGCCCAAAGATAATGTGGTTCCGTTACAAGTTACCGTCACTGCCGGTTTCTGTTCTTTCCCATTGTAGGTAAGCGTTGCCTTAGACAGGCTTATGGCTGCACTGCTGATAGAAACAGGATCTGGTTTTTTATCTCCATCAGGATTACCCTCTTCTGGGTTATTCCCTCCTGGCGTTTCTCCTCCCGGAGTGTTCCCTCCCGGGGTGTTACCTCCCTGGTTATCATCCCCTCCCGGGGTGTTGCCTCCCTGGTTATCATCTCCTCCCGGGGTGTTGCCTCCCTGGTTATCATCCCCTCCTGGGGTATTGCCTCCCTGGTTATCATCCCCTCCTGGGGTGTTGCCTCCCTGGTTATCATCCCCTCCGCCTTGTGTTTCTTTCCATTTGGCAGTCAGGGTGAGGTCTGCCGTAATCGGCGTATTCTCGAAATCAAATGCCGTATCCTCATCCTCTGCAAACCACCCTTCAAAGGTGTATCCGTCTTTTTCCGGCATTGGGGGCGTTTCTGCCATATCTCCTTTGCCAACCGTTACGATTATAGTTTCCGTATCATTATCCGGCTCAAAGGTTACAGTATAAGTTATCTTCCCCAGTGCATCCACTGCCTCCTGCAGTAACGTTTCTGCAGTTCTTACGTCCTCCTCCGTTGCCTCCGTATCGGCAGCAGTCCGTTTCGCCGTGGCAAGAGCCTCCTGCAGTAACGTCCAGGTATCTGACAGATAATCGTCCTCGTTCAGCTCCTCAGCTGCTGCAATCGCTGCATTTAAATCCGTCTTATCTCCAAGTTTTACCAGGGCAGCTTTCCTGGATTCAAGATTGTCCTTTGCCGCGTCTACCTCTGTCTGCGAGACGTCAATGTTCCCGGCAATTTCTTCTGCCGCGGCAAGGGCTGTCTGTAACGCAGTCCAGCTAGCCGCTGTATAATCAGCCTGTTTCAATGATTTCACGGTATTTATCAGGGCGGTCAAAGCCCCCTTGTCCCCGCGCCTTACCAGGGCATTCTTCTTTGCCTGCAAATCTGTGGCTGCTGCATTTACGTCCGCTTCACTGGTAGGTTTTCTAAGCTGCTGCTTTGCCGCATCCAATGACCGCTGCAATGCCTGCCAGCTTGTCGCCGTATAATCTTCTTCCTTCAATCCTGCCACCGTTATCTCCACAGAGGAGATAACCGCCTGCAAATCTGCCGTGTCAACCTCAGGCCTGGTAAATACGGAACAATGGAATACAACTTCGGAAGTCTTACCCTGCATGGTGACGGTCGCCGTTAAAGTCACGTCTGCAATTGGCTCCTCTGGCCCCGGCAAGGTCACCTTCCCGGAATTATCAATCACACCTGTATCAGAAGATGCCCAGCTAATCGTCGCCGCACCGCCACATGCCGTAGTCGGAAGCGTGAGCGAACCATCGGTAATAGTCATGGAAAGGCTGCCGTCCTCCCCTTTGGCAATATCCAGGTTCAGAGCCGCCTGCAAGTCTGCCATCAATTCTTCTTTGATGGATTCTTCCATGAAACCAGCCGCTTCTTCTTCACTGAGGGCAAAATCATAGATTCGGAAATCTTTGATATTTCCCTTGAAATCCTTGTCTCCATTATGCGCATAAATCGCATTGCCGATATAGGCAAATGCAATGCTGCCCATCTCTGCCGGAGAATAATCTGCCGTAACAGTGTTTACCTTTGCGCCGTCTTTGTACAGGCTCAGTGTCCTTCCCTCCATCACAATCGTAAGATGGCACCAGGTACCGGCTGCCGGCGCTGCCGTAGTAATTTTATTCGTATTTCCCTGCCACCCTTTGGGACAGGCATTGACCAAAAGCTTGCCGTCATCGTTGGTATTGACAATAAAATGCTTGGCTCCCCCATTATATCCAATGCTCTCCTTCTTGTCAAGCGCCTTTTTGTTCCATTTGCCGGACCTCCTTCTTTCGCCCCCTCTTGACAAGCTTCATGTTTCCCGCTATAATTCAAATAGTTCAAAAAAGAACAAAAAAAGGGGG
>CAJUOE010000338.1 GCA_910587895.1 uncultured Lachnospiraceae bacterium | reverse complement strand
GAAGACGGCATACGAGATGATCTGGTGACTGGAGTTCAGACGTGTGCTCTTCCGATCTACGTCGATTGCCGCATGCATTTTAATGCCGCTGATCTCAGCGCCGCACAAATTCTGCTTGTTGTTGATGTGGTGGATCGTATTGTCCTCAATGACGGAAAATACGCCGCCGAGATGCCCGACGATTCCAGTCTGCCCGCAGTCGTGGATGTCGCACCTTCTGACAATATGAGAGCCTATTGTTTCCTTGCTCCATCCCTCCCGCTGTGCCTGACAGATACAGTCGCGCTCTGTCTGCGTACCGTCCTTGTACTTCCATTTAGACCATTTGTTATCGTTTTCTGGCTGCAGATATTTCCCTAGGGAAATGCCGGAACATTTCGACTCATAAATTTCACAATCTTCTATGATCCAGCCTTTGGACCAGTGCGGACCGATCATTCCTTCCTGATATGCCGTCGGGGGTGCCCACTGTGTCGCCGCCTGTCTCACGGTAAAGCCGGAAAGCGTGATATAACCCACACCTTCTTCTTTCGGGTAGAAACAGTTTTTCCGCACGCTGATTTCCACATTTTCCTCATTGGGATTTTTCCCTTGGAAATTGGCATACAGAATTGTCTCATCCGCCTTTTCATCCTGAACTGTATACCAGACGTAGACAGAAAATGCAGGATCCCATGAGGTTTTGCTCTTTTCCGGGTGCAGGACTTTATCGTACTCTGTCACTTCATACATGGACTTGCCGTTTAAATATACGTCGCCGGTATGGGCGGTCATGGTCGCTATAAACCAGTCACCGTACACTAACGTCGTATACGGATTATATCCGCCAAATACTTTGTTGGAAATGCTCCTTTTCCAGACGGTGCCTTCGCAGGCTTCCCAGCCATTGACCGGGTCAGCGCCCGTGATCACAGCAGCCCGTTCCACTTCCGAACGGTAGACGATTCGGGCATCTTCCGTGCCGCCGTTTGCAGGGCTTACAGACTCCCTGTAAATTCCCGGCATGACGATCACCTCATCTCCGGGCATGGCTTTCTCTGCCGCCTCTTGAATCCGCGCGAAGGGTTTTTCACTGCTTCCGTCTCCGCCTTGCGCCGCATTCGCATTTACATAGTATTTCATATGGTATCCTCCTTGTTGTGGAATTTGGTTCGCTTATCAATCCATAATAAGATATAAATCTTTGTTCCACTGCTATTTTCATACTACCATATCTGGGTATATAGTCAATGGATGTGGAGCAGTATAATGGAAAGAAAAATAGATAGTATTCCTGTTACATAAATGTTATGATGCTGGGGTCAAAATCCCAACTACCGAGCCCCAGTCCCTTCCGAAATCCGAAGAGCTTTCTGCAGTTCAAAGCTGCTACTTTACTTCCAAAGAAAAATTCCCCCGCTGCTTTCCTCTTGGAAGGGTATCCAGATAGTAATTTTTCCAAAGATTGGAAGGAACTGTTTCCACGCCGTTTCTTAATCGTGCCAGATCACCAAATTCTTCACTCTGCATGTATCGCTGGCTTTTTGCCCTGTCAGATGCATTTTTTGAAGTAATAAATGAAGCGGCCTTTTTGTAAATCTTCGGGCGGCATTGCTTCTGATAAGGACAACCGGCACAATGATTTCTGTCAAACTGATATCTGTTTTCATAGTTGTCCTGGGCTCCTTCACTATAGTGTATCTTAGATAACCGGCACAGATATTGAGATACCTGTGATCTTAATTGACAGTAAGGTCGTACAGCTCAAATCCTCTTTTCATTTCTCAAACCCCATTCATTTTAGTAGTTGTCAGTACTATATTTATGATACCATTAATTTTGAAGGCAAACAGCATTTCACATTATTTAATGTTATGTTTTTTACCGCTGATAATTATTTAATT
>CAJUOE010000337.1 GCA_910587895.1 uncultured Lachnospiraceae bacterium | reverse complement strand
TAATGAGTGGAAGAGGTGGAGAGCTTATTGATGACAGGTGGTCGCGCATAGAGTATCTGCCATGCACTGCGGAAAATGATTTTATTCCCGCCCTGCCCTGAATAGCAAGGATTCCCTGTCCTGCCGCCGGCAGCATTTCCTCTACGGAAAAATATCGGCTGATTCTGTCCGCAAGCCCCAGCCGTTTCAATCCTGCGGCCGCCAGCACAAGGGCGCTGTACTCCCCCCTGTCCAATTTGGCAAGGCGGGTCAGAATATTGCCGCGGACACTCTTTATCTGCATCTGCGGAAATAATTTTCGTAACTGGACGATGCGCCTGGGACTGGAAGTGCCTATCGGCAAGGATGCCTCAATCTTAGTAGTGTCTTTCGGTAACACTAATACGTCTCTCGCGTCTTCCCTTGCCGATACGCCAATCACAGGTAAATCCTCCGTCGTTTCCATCGGAACATCTTTCAGGCTGTGAACTGCGATGTCACAGCGGCCTTCCCGCAGGGAAAGTTCCAGTTCTTTGACAAACAGTCCTTTCCCGCCAACCTGGCTTAGGGTACGATCTAAAATTTTATCGCCTGTCGTCTTCATTGCGACAAGCTCCGGCTCTTTTCCCTCACAGGAACTGCGGATGTATTCTGCCACAAGTTCTGCCTGCGCCACTGCAAGGCGGCTCTCCCTCGTTGCGATTCTTATTTTCTGCACCGCTCATCCCCCATTCCGTTCTCGTGCCTGCTGTTAAATTACTCCGTCCTGCTCTCTTAAGTCCCTGAACAGTCCACGGATCCTCTCTGCCGCCTTGGCCACTCCCTGGTGGTCTTCTCCTCCCGACGTCAGCCCGATAATGAGATTGCCCTCGCGGATAAGCGCCGGAAAATAAAAATCACATTTTTCCTTATCGGACGCCACATTGACCGGAATCTGTTTGCGACGGCATTCCTCGTAAATTTCCGTATTGACACGCGCATCATTCGTTGCTGCAAGAACGATATTCTCCTTTGTAAGTTCTCCCGAACGGTACCTGCGGTAATCCAGCGAAAGCCTCTCATGCCGCTCCGCCAGCCTTTCCAGGGCCTCCGTCATCTCCGGGGAAACCACGCTTACGTTTGCGCCGGATTCCAGAAGAACTTCCACCCTGCGGGCAGCAATCGTCCCCCCGCCAAATACGCGGATGTTCCTGTCCTGCAAATCAAAAAACAACGGGAAATACGCGCTCATTTCCCGGATTCCTCCACCGAAAATGCCTGTTTGATGCTGTCATAATGCAAAAAGATACCCTGTCCTGCCAGCTCTTCAATCTTCTCCCTGTCCGCAATCAGAAATCCCGCTGTCTCCTCCTCCTGCATATGAATGTCCTCCTCCTCGAAATCGAGCACAAAACGGTACACATCCACAAAATAATTGTCACCCTCCTCCGGGTTCTCACGCTGGTATGTAAACAGATATCCGTCTTCACACCCCGATACGTCCAGCCCGGTCTCCTCGCGGACTTCACGGTTGACTGCCTCCCGGGAGTCCTCGCCAGCCATGGCAGCCCCGCCGGAAACTTCCCACCAGCCCGGCGCCCAGGCCTTTGTCTCTACTCTTTTCGTGATGAGGAATTTCCCATCCGGGCGCATCAATACGCCCAATACCGTGAGGTGATAATCGCCCTCTTTCATATTCCAGTCGTTGCGTTTCATCGTCCTTCCGGTTCGCTGCTTGTTGCTGTCATAAATATCCCATAATTCCATTTTATTCGTTCCTTTCCTGATATACCTGTTCTAAGATTTCGATTGCCTTTCGCAAGTCATCCCGCTCTGATTCATCCCGCAATTCAAATAAGAGCCTGTCTGTCACTTTTGCCGCGGTTTCCTCAAGCTGTGCTTTTAATTTCTCCCGGTCTGCATCTGAAAGCTGCAATTCTCTAAGCGGGCGCTCCATCCGCCAGACCAGTTCCTGGGCGCTCGCCTTTCCAATCTTCTGAATTCTCGGGTTTAAATCCCTGCATTCCTGCCCGTGCAGAAACTCCCTGATTTCCTCTGATAATATTTCTTCTGCGCGCCTGTACTGCCTGTGCATTTTAGGCGACTGCGCCCTGACGGGCAGGCTGTCCATATCATAATACTTCACGCCCGCAAGCTCTGCAATCGACGGCTCCATATCACGCGGAACTGCCAAATCCACATAAATCTGCTTTTTCCTGGCTGCCACGGCATCTGTTTCACTGACTGCAAGGCATTCCTCCAGCCTGTCCCTTGTAATCGGCGTATTGGGGCTTGCTGTCGCGGAGACAATCAGCTCACACGCAGGGATATAGCGGTAACGCTCCCCATAGTCGATTCGTTTCGCCCCTGGCGGAATCTCAACCAGACCGCTTTTGTACTGGCGAACCGTAACGGTAACGTCCGCCCTCTCTTCCATCAACGCCTGCGCCGTCAGTTTCCCCATCATGCCGTTTCCAATCACAAGGCATTTTTTGCCAACGAGCCCGCCTTCCTGTTTCCGCAGAAAATCCACCGCCTGATGTGCCGCTGATACATTTGCCTTATCTATCACGACGCTGGATTTTACCTTTTTCCCCGCCGTGACCGCCATACGGAATAATACCTCCAAAACCCTGTCCGTACACGCCTGTTCCCTGGCGAAGGCCAGCGCCTCCTTCACCTGTGTCAATATCTGGTCTTCTCCCACAATCTGCGATTTCATACCTGCGCTGAGATAAAAAAGATGCCAGACAGCCTTTTCGTTCTCACGCTCCACGAAATATTCCCGATACTTTTCCGATGGAAGTTCTTTTAACCGGCACAAAAATTCCGGTAACTCAAATGCTGCCCCTTCACGCAGACTCAGCCACAATTCCATGCGGTTACAGGTGGAGATCATTACGCAGCCGCGTATTTCCTTCGTCTGCCGCATCTGCTCCATCGCCTCCGCCATGGCAGTTCTGGTAAAAGAAAACTTCTGCCTGACGTCAATTCCGGCTCTGGTGTAATCAATTCCTGTCATTTTTAAGTTCATAGTTTAGCTCCAAGCAATCTGATGCAAATTCACTAATAACAATATTTTCAAATTCAAATTTTTATCAGAAAAATGCTTTTACATATGCCAATGTCTTCTCCAACAAATCTTCTGGTATCTTCTCCACAAACTGAATATTTCTGCTTATTACATCCAGACACTTCATATGTTCCGTAAGTATGACGCCTGCTGTTTTCGTTCTATTGTCCAACGGAATATGCAATGGAAACTTATTGCTTGTATTCGTAATCGGACATACTACAGCGAATTTAGTCCTTACAAAAAACTGTTCATTACTGATGATCACTCCTGGTCTTCTTCCTGCCTGTTCATGTCCTGATTGTGGGCTAAAATCCAGGAATACAATATCCCCTTGTTTCAGATCATACATTACCACACTTCCTTCCCAACAGGAGAACCCCAATCAAATTCCTCTGCTGCATATTCTCCTTCATAATCCTTGAATATATCTTCCAGCGTCAATTCCTTTTTCTCTTTCACTTTCGTAATCACAATATTATCATCAACCCTGTTAAGTTCCACAAGATCGTTTTCCATCATTCCCAATGCCTCGAGAAATGCTTTTGGTATCCTTATTCCCTGTGAATTTCCCCATTTCTGAATGGTTGCCTGCACAAAATCATCTCCTTCCCTATATTCAGTATATACAATAGTATATACACTGTCAATGACTTCATACTAAAATCCGCTAACCATCATCCCCGTCATCGGGTTCCATTTCCCGCATTTTTCCATGATGAAAAATGTCTAAAAATAAGGGATTCACCAATTTCAGCGAATCCCCATCTACTATTTTACTTTGATTGAAATAGTTTTTGTAGTTGAATATGCTTTATATTGATTATTTCCAGACACAGACATCTTCACTTTAATTTTATATGTGCCTTTCTTAGTTCCTTTCTTTACAGTAACCTTGCCAGAAGATGCTGCAAACTTAATATTTTTATTTTTCTTTACAAGCTTACATTTCACTTTACTACCAGATGTTGACTTAGCAGACAATTTAAAAGACTGTGCTTTATTCTTAACTTTTTTTGCACTGAATTTTTTTCTTGTAGTGGCTTTTATTGTTTGAGATTTTTTCTTTGTGCTAATATTATCAGTATTGGTATTGTTACTGGCATTACCATTACTATTTTCTGTTATTTGGGGAATTATCTCTGTTCTAGTTGTTTTACAAACAGTGCATGTAT
This sequence comes from uncultured Lachnospiraceae bacterium, assembly GCA_910587895.1. GTDB lineage: Bacteria > Bacillota > Clostridia > Lachnospirales > Lachnospiraceae > Petralouisia. The sequence continues at coordinate 20,059 of CAJUOE010000337.1, read as the reverse complement.
ATGTTTTCTCTCCTTGATTTGCGGTAGTTGTTTCTGTTGTAACCACACCCATATCCCAATTATGAATATTTGATTTTGGAATATCATCCAAATCTATAATATCTTTATACTCCTCATAGCTTGCTGTATAACTGGTTATACCTTTGGATACACATGTTGCCTCTGTTTTGACCTCTGATGTCACTGTTGCATTATGCATTTCTATGTGACTTATATCATTCTGACAAATAAATGTTACCATACAATTTTTTCTATCATCTGACCAGTTAAATACAGGTACTCCAAATTTATGACCTAACTTTTCACAATATTCATCATAACTTGTATAAGTATCTCCATATGGTGAAAATAATATTTTTAAAAGAGCATCATCTCCTGTTATTATAAAAGAATTTTTTCTAGCACTATTAAACGCATTTTTTCCAACTGTTGTAAGCATTGATGAATCTCCATTTATTCTAAAAACGCAGCTAGGGTTATTATAAAAGGCATAACTACTGATGTTAGCAACACCATCTGGAATTAAAATATTAGATATTTTACATCCAAAAAAAGCATATGAACCAATTACTTTTACACTTTCAGGTATAATTACATCCTCCAGTCTACTACAGTTCTCAAAAGCGTTTTCTTCAATTTCAGTTATTCCAGACGGTATTTTTATTTTAAGTAGATTTTCACAAGATGCAAATGCGTATAAACCAATATTTGTTAATCCCTCTGGTAGTTTAATACTTTCTAAACTCTTACAACCAGAAAATGCATACTTTTGTATATCCGTCATACTATCTGGAATATTCACACTTTCCAAACTGCTACATCCAGAAAATGCACCTGTTTCAATTTCAGTTACATTGCCGCAAATAGAAACACTAATAAGGCTTTTGCACCCACGAAATACACCTTCACGAATCACAGATAATCCACTAGGAATTGTAATAGTTTTTAAACTACTACATCCATCAAATGCATAATCCAGAATAATTCCCAATTCATCTGGCATCAATATTTCTTCTAAACCCGAACAGTCCTTAAATGTTTCACTATATAATACTCTAACACTATTTGGAAGTTCTATAAATTTTAAATTAATACAATTCTCAAATGCACCATTTAAAATTACATCTAATTTATTGGGAAACTCTATTTCAGACAAAACTGTGCAATTTGAAAAGGCAGATCTTCCTATCGTATTTACTTCATCTGGAAGAGCTATACTTTTTAATCTCACACATTTATAAAATGTATAATCTTCTATAGAAGTCAACGATTCTCCAAGATATACCTCTGATAATTTACTGCATTCACTAAACGCATAGGCTCCTAAACTTTCTAATCCATTTGGCAGTTCGATACTGGTCAAACTGCAGCATCCTCTAAATGCATTATTTCCGATACTCGTCACACTGGACGGAATGCTTACGCTTGCTAAACTGCTGCATCCTCTAAATGCAACTGCTCCGATACTTGTCACTCCAGACGGGATTTCGATGCTCTTTAGGCTACCGCATTCTTCAAACACATTCTCTCCTATATTCGTCACACCGGATGGGATTGTGATATTAGCCAGACTGTTACATCTAGAAAATGCACCTGTTTTAATACTTATCACACCATTAGGGATAGTGATACTTTTCAAACCACTACAAACATCAAATGCATAACATCCTATATATTTCACGCTGTCTGAGATATTTATATTTTTCAGATTCGTGCATTTATAAAAAGCATAATTTCCTATATTTTCAATATCATCACTTATACTAACATTCTTAATCATAGTTACATACGAATACCAAGGACTGGTATTTTCCCAAAATGAATAATCATTCATTCTTCCATTTCCGCTTATAGCCAACAATCCATTACTATCCAAACTCCAAACAATATTTTCCCCACATCTACCACTCGCCACTTCTGAAACTTCTTGAGCATTTACACTATCTCCAAAACTCATCACAAGCATCAAAAACATAATACATAAAATTAGTTTCACTTTTTTCATAACATACTCTCCTTTCCTTCATGTTCTTTCTTTCCATTGTAATCGTTCTTACATAAATATTCAATAAAAAATATTTTCTTAATATCTTACCGGTATTCCCTGGCTCCATAAATATTTGACCGCAAGCTCCACCAGGCTCCCATTGTTGATAGTCGAATCCCTGTCTGCCAATTTGTCAACCATGTTTTTCATTACTGGCTGCAATGCCTTCTGTAATTGGTTCATGTTGCTGATATGTTTTGCCATTTGATGTGTTCCTCTTTTGGGGTGACTAATTTTTTTGTTGCTGTTTTGGTTTTGATAAGTTCAATGAAATTAGTGTTTCGAAAATGGAAGATTCAGGCACTAAAAAAGCCCACAACTGACTAATTTTACCAGTTATGGACTTTTGATAATGTCCGAATATTTAATTTAGTAATGTGCAAGATTCTTCCTTTCCTAGATGCTCGCAAAACAAGAACATACATTCTGATTGCCTATTCTCTGGAATCCTTGATTTTACTGGGTCTCCTAAAACTGCTGACGGAAATCGGATCCGTGACCTTTGCACTACCAAAAAGTGATAACGCTTTCTCTGTGTTATCACTGCTTTGCCTGACTTTGCTTGAAACACTGTAATTACGCGGAATTCTTTTTACGGCTCTGCACACTTTTTCATGATTCGCTGTAACTTTACGAACAAGATTCTAACAAAAAGCTGACAAACAGTAAGTTTGGTATTTTAGGAATATGCCGCCTTAATCGTCGTAATGCCCCCTGCATGATATGATTTTGATATTCTGCAATTCATCAACATCATATACTAACCGGTTCTTTTCATCAATCCGCCTGGAATATCCGGGACGCTGTTTCAGCGGCTCCGGCTTTCCAATGCCTTGCATTGCCCCATTTCTTCGTATATCTTCAATCAACGAATAAATTTTATTTGCTGTTTTCTTATCCTTTTTAATCCAATCCATGAATTCCGCCATTGCATCTGGGGAAAAGGTGAAATCATTCATCAATCATAGCCCTCAATTCATCAAGTGATTTATGGATTACTTCACCTTGTTCTAGCTGGGCAAAGCTATGGTCTAATTTTTTTAGGTATTCCTCATTCCTTTTTGCTTTTGCCATTTCGTTATATTCTTTTTCAGATACGATTACTACATTTTCATTTTTCGGTCTTGACACAATAAGCGTCTCACCGCCTATTACTTTATTGCACCATTCTTTAAAATTTTCACGCACGTCCATGCTCTTTACTGCTAACATAGTATCACCTCATAATTTCGTATGGTTTTTCGTACTTTTATTATATATGGTTATTATGCTTATGTCAATTTATTTTATAATATTCAAAAAGTCCGCCTACCACAGAACCCTGACATTATACTGCGGTATTATTCCATCTTTTGTGATAATTACCAAATTTTCCGCAATAGCCTGTGATATAATCAACCTATCAAATGGGTCTCCATGAATCTGAGGGAGTTGTCCTATTTCGTCAAGATGAAAAGGTTTTATAGGAAGAATGCCTAATTGCTCTTTTTCGCAGGTTTCTACAATTCTGGAAATTGAACTTTTAATTTCCAATTTCCCAATGCTTGACTTAATCGCAATTTCCCACATAGATACAATGCTTACGCTAATTTTTTCAGCGCTACCGTAAATTACCTCTGATGCTTTTGGTGAGAGTTTTTCACTATCATATAAAAAGTATAACAAAGCATTTGTGTCCAATAAATACATTATACATACTCCTTAAAACATTCTGGCGTTTCATCAAAATCCTCTGCAATAGCAATAAATTCATCTGCTAATGGATTTACTGACCTATGGAATGCTATACCATCGCTTATAGATTGTTCTGTCTGTTCTTTTTTCGAGGCATATTTTAAAAATCTCATAAATTCAATGACCTGCTCTATCATGTCTTCTGGAAGGTCTTTCGCTTCTCTGACTAATGTATCATATGCCATAAAAACACATCCTTTCAAATAAATCTGCAAATAGAAAATATAAGAGTGATATATCTATATTCAACCTGCGCATAAAGTATACTCCTTGACATTTCTAAATTTTATACACTTACAAGTAAAGTATAACAAACCGGTATAAGAAAAACAATGAATTTGTGGAATAGTATGATAATAGTATAAAAAAAGACCTTTCAAAGAATAACTTCCTCGAAAAGCCTTTATTGTCCAGAGCTGCTGACGGGAATCGAACCCGTGACCTCCGCACTACCAATGCGACGCTCTACCGACTGAGCCACAGCAGCAATTGCATATTGGATTGTTTTCCAACTGACTTATCCAATATACAATAATTCTGCCGTGTTGTCAAGCAATTTTTCTATTTAAAATAATCAACCCCGCTCTCAAACAACTTCATGTCCTGCTCTCCATAAATATTGATGGCAACATGGTCACCACGCCGCTCGGAATGTGCCATTTTACCCAGCACACGTCCATCCGGGCTGATAATTCCCTCAATCGCCATATAAGAGCCATTGATATTCCATTCCTCATCCATGGTAGGCTGTCCCTGCTCGTTGACATACTGGGTTGCCACCTGCCCGTTTGCAAACAGCTTATCAAGCCATTCCTTCGGCGCAACAAAACGTCCCTCTCCGTGGGATGCCGGATTGCAGTACGTCTCTCCTAATTTCGCCTGTGCAAGCCACGGGGAATTATTTGTCACAACCTTCGTGTACACCATCTTGGAAATATGGCGTCCTATGGTGTTATAAGTCAGCGTAGGCGAATTCTCATCCTGCTCACGGATCTCACCATACGGCACGAGGCCAAGCTTAATCAAAGCCTGGAAACCGTTGCAGATGCCCAGCATCAGTCCGTCGCGCTCCTTGAGCAGCCTGTTCACTGCCTCTTTGATCTTCTCATTGCGGAACGCCGTTGCAAAGAATTTCGCGCTGCCCTCCGGCTCGTCTCCTGCGGAGAATCCGCCCGGGAACATAATCATCTGGCACTGTTCAATCGCCCCCACAAATACGTCTACCGAATCGCGGATATCCTCTGCCCCCAGGTTCTTAAACACCTTAACAACCGGCTCCGCCCCTGCGCGCGCAAATGCCTTTGCACTGTCGTATTCGCAGTTTGTTCCCGGAAATACCGGAATGAATACTTTCGGCTTTGCCACTTTATGCTTGCAGACATACACTTTGCCTGCCTCAAATACATCCGTATCGACTTCTTCTTTGCCATCCCTTGCAATCGTGGGGAATACCTTTTCCAGCGTGCCCGTCCAGGCTTTTACGGCCTCCTCCACGGATAATTCCATGCTGCCGTAAATAAATTTCTGTTCTCCATTTACCTCACCAAATACGCGGCAATAGCTGTCATTTCCACATCCGCCACTCTCTTTCGCCGCACTTTCGGCATATGCTGCCATCGCCTCTGCGATAACGTCCGTGACAAGCGATACCTTGTCCGCCGGAACCTCTGCAATCAATTTTCCGAAATGCGGTGCAAACAGGCAATCCCTGCATACATCAGACGCGATGGTAACGCCAAGCTTATTGCCAAACGCCATCTTGCTAATGGCTGCCACAATTCCTTTGCCATCCAGCGCGTAAGCGGATACAATTGCCTTCTTCTGAATCAATGTGTGGATAGCGTCATATAACGCCATTACCTGTCCATATACCGGCAAATCGTACTTGTCTTTCGCTATCTTGAAAATCATCAGCTTGTTACCCACGCATTTTAACTCCGGCGTAATGATATCCTGCTGATTTGCCACATCTACTGCAAACGAAACCAATGTGGGCGGAACGTCAATCTCATTGAATGTCCCGGACATGGAATCCTTACCGCCAATGGAAGGCAGGCCAAATCCAATCTGTGCGCTGTACGCGCCTAAGAGCGCTGCAAACGGCTGGCTCCAACGGCGAGGCTCCTCGCTCATCCTGCGGAAATATTCCTGGAATGTAAAACGGATTTTCCGGTAATCGCCGCCCGCAGCCACAATTCTTGCCATGGATTCCAGTACGGCATAAACGGCTCCGTGATAAGGGCTCCAGGAAGACAAATACGGGTCAAAACCGTAAGACATCATGGTCACGGCATCGCATTTCCCTTCTGCAACCGGCAGTTTTGCCACCATGCTCTGCGTCTCCGTCAGCTGATATTTTCCACCGTACGGCATAAACACGCTGCCTGCGCCGATGGAACCGTCAAACATTTCCACTAGGCCTTTCTGGGAACAGACATTCAAGTCTGAAAGCACAGACAGCCATGCGCCCCTGATATCCTCCTGCTGTAACGATTCTGCGACAGCGGGAATTTCTATTTTCTCAAAGAAGTTGTCGTCTTTGTCCGGCATGTCCACAGAGACGGACGTCTCCTGATGCGCGCCGTTTGTATCCAGAAATGCCCTGGAAATATTTACAATCTCCTTGCCCCTCCACTCCAGCACAAGCCGCGGCTCTTCGGTTACGACCGCAACCTCTACCGCCTCAAGGTTTTCTTCCTTTGCATAGGCAAGGAACTGCTGCACATCCTCCGGCGCAATCACGACCGCCATACGCTCCTGAGACTCGGAAATCGCAATCTCCGTACCATCCAGGCCTGCATATTTCTTCGGAACTTTATCAAGCTGTACGCGAAGTCCCGGCGCCAGCTCACCAATTGCCACAGACACGCCGCCCGCGCCAAAATCATTGCATTTCTTGATGATATGCGCAACTTCCTCCCTGCGGAACAGTCTTTGGATTTTGCGCTCTGTCGGCGGATTGCCCTTCTGCACTTCCGCACCGCATACGGCGGTGGATTCGGTGTTATGTGCCTTGGAACTTCCGGTCGCGCCTCCAATGCCGTCACGTCCGGTTCTTCCCCCTAACAGAATAATGATATCTCCCGGATCCGAATTCAGACGCTGCACCGCACGTCTTGGAGCTGCCCCCATGACCGCGCCGATTTCCATACGTTTTGCAACATAATCCGGATGATAGATTTCTTTTACATAGCCCGTGGCAAGTCCAATCTGGTTGCCATAGGAACTGTAACCATGCGCCGCGCCGCGCACCAGTTTCTTCTGGGGAAGCTTACCCTCAATCGTCTCTTTGACGGATACCGTAGGGTCTGCCGCTCCGGTGACACGCATCGCCTGATAGACATAAGTACGCCCGGACAGCGGATCCCTGATTGCCCCGCCCAGACAGGTGGCAGCCCCGCCAAATGGCTCAATTTCCGTCGGATGGTTGTGCGTCTCATTCTTAAAATTCACCAGCCATTCCTCCGTCTTTCCGTCTACCTCGACCGGAACAACGATGGAGCAGGCGTTAATCTCGTCCGACTCCTCCTGGTCTTCTAATTTTCCTTCTTTCTTCAGGCGTTTCATAGCCATCAGCGCCAGATCCATCAGGCATACGAATTTATCATCCCTGCCCTTATAAATTTCCTGATAGGTATTCAGGTAATCCCGATAAGCGCCCTCAATCGGCTCACGGTAATAACCGTCCGCAAACGCCACATCCTTCAGTTCCGTGGAAAACGTTGTGTGGCGGCAGTGATCCGACCAGTAGGTGTCCAGGACACGGATTTCCGTCATCGACGGCTCACGCTTTTCCTCACCCTTAAAATAGTTCTGAATATGCAAAAAGTCCTTAAATGTCATGGCAAGCCCAAGCGAATCATACAAGGCCCGCAGTTCTTTTTCCGGCATATCCTGAAATCCGTCAAAAATCTTCACATCCTCCGGCTCCTCAAACTCATCCACCAGCGTCTGCGGTTTCTCCAATCCGGTCTCCCTCGAATCCACCGGATTAATGCAGTGGTTTTTGATTGCCGCAAGCTGATTCCTATCCACCTCTCCCTCAATCACATACGTCGTAGCAGAGCGGATGATCGGCTCCTCATTTTCATTTAACAACTTCACGCACTGTTCTGCGGAATCCGCCCGCTGGTCATATTGCCCCGGAAGGTACTCCACGCTGAACACATTTGCGTCGGCGGCGTCAAATGTTTCCTCGTACACCTCATCCACCGGAGGCTCGGAAAATACGGTCTTTAAGGCTTTTTGATAGGTATCCTCCGAGATATGCTCCATATCATAGCGAATCAGCACACGCACATGCGTTACCGTCTTAATGCCGAGATAGCTTTTGATTTCTGATTGCAGCTCCTTTGCCTGAATGGCAAATGCCGGTTTCTTTTCCACAAAAATACGTCTTACGTTGCTCATAATTTCCTCCTAAAATTCCTGCTTTATTTTCAAACGGCAAATGCCGGTCTGTCTATGTTCGTGCCGCTTTTTTGGCTTTCTTTTCCTCATACATGATCGCATCCGCCTCATTCACGTAATCTTCCAGCTTCTTCGGGGATTCCTTATCGGTAATCACATACCCGGCGCTGATGCTGAGTTCATACAGGCCAACCTGATTTCCGCTATGCTCTACCTTGTGGCGGATTTCCCGAATCATGTTTTCAATTTCCTGCCCGGAAGGTTCTTCGCAGATAACCAAAAATTCATCCCCTCCCAGCCGTACCGGGATCCCCTCTTCGTCCAGGCTGCTCTTGATGGCGTCCGCCACCGCGCGTATGGCAAGATCCCCCATATCATGTCCCAGATTATCATTGATAAATTTTAAACGATCCAAATCGATAAATAAAATTAACAGATTATTTGCGCGTTTCCTGTCCTCAAACAGCGTCCCTGCAAATTTGCGGTAACCCATCCGGTTATACATGCCGGTCAGCGTATCGCGCACATACAGATTCGAAAGCTGTTCATTCATCCACTCCAGCTTTTCATGCCGGTGAAGATTCTCCATCGCCTTCGTCAGCGCCCCCAGCATATGGTGCAGGTACTGCCGCTCCATCAGATACACCGAATCACGGATGACAAGATAGCCGACCGTCCACTGCCTGAAATGCAGCGGCAAAAATAAAATATTCGCACCAGGTTCCTGGCAATCAAAGACAGGAAAAATTGTATTCACCTCTGAGTTTTCCCTCTGTGCCAAATGCAGTTCCAACCCCTCGGAAACTTCTGGATTTTCGTAGGAAAATTCCAGCACCATCCGTTCCGGATACCCATGAATGCAGTAATTTTCCTCCTCCGTCATCCATATTTCCGAATTCTCCGTTCGCTTCTTAAAATCGTTCATTCTGGGATCCATCACCAGATACATAGCGTCACATTTCATGGACGGCAGGCACTTCAACACACAGTTAATCATCTGTGGAAATGTACTGCATTTGAGAAGTTCATATTCAAGGGAAAGAATATCTTCCATAAATATATCCGTCTCAATCTGATAGATAATCTGACCCTTAAGATAATCCCTGTCCTCATGGTGATGGCCGTTATTGCATCCACAGCTCTCCCAGAACTTATATTCCACATCCGTATAGTGGAACCGCGGAAGTTCCTCGCCCTTCCAGATTTGCAGCAAAAGCTGCGCACAGCGATAACCCGCCTCCTCGCGGACATGGCTCACCGTCGTAATCTGCGGCGTGTAAAATGCCGCCTTGTCAAAATTATCAAAACCGGTGATAAAGAAATCCCCCGGTGCATGGTAACCCGCCCTTGCCGCCTCCTCACAGACGCCTACCGCGATATTGTCATTGGCGCAGACAATGGCATCTGGAAGTTTCTCCCCACGCTCCATAAAATGCCGAAAACCATTAATCCCGCATTGAAACTCATAACTCTCATAAAAGAAATCGCTTTCTTCCCAGGAAATTCCCTGGCTGTCCAGATATTCCCGAATGCCTTCCACGCGCCTGATATTTTCATAATTGTCCTTTGGCCCCATCACAAACCAGAATGTCCGGCACTTATGCACATCTACCAGATGTTCCACCATCCCTGCCATAGCACGTCTGTTGTCAATCCCGACATAATAGAAATCATCCAGCTCTTTTCCAAGGGAAATCACCGGCACGCCGGAATCCTTCGCCCGTTTTACGACTTCCTCTATTACGGAACTTATCTGTATATTCGTCAAATCCAATATAATTCCATCGAATTCACTTAAGTCAGGCAGGCGGAAAATATTGTACTCTCCCTCATTATATTTCTCATCCCGGCTCCAGTTTCCGGAACTGCTAAATATGTAGAGAGCTACCTTCTCGTCAGTCTCATGAATCCGCTGCAGAATTCCGGCCGGCCATGCAAACGTTAAATATCTTTTCCATCCGTCCATCAATAACGCTATTTTCTTCAACCTGTGCCCTCCCTGTTGATTGCTTTACTAATCCTTAGGTCATATTATATCATACCAGGGCACAAATTGTATAGCTTTCTTCCATTTTTCATATCCAACGAATCTGCCCTGCGAAAACCGTTTTTTATGTATAGATTTATGTGTCTGTGGAAAAAATTTATGTTAATCAAAGAAACGAGGTGTATAATACTATGAAAATCATGTTAAATCAAATACTTGACCAGAAGGGAATTTCCCAAAATCAGCTTTCCAAAGATACCGGCATTTCCATCAACACGCTGCGGAACTTAAACCACAACAGAACGTCCCGCATCAGCTTTGATACACTGGAGAAAATCTGTAACTGCTTGGACTGCGGCGTTGGCGATATCCTGTCGCTGTGACCCTGGCAAACAGGCTATGCCGCAGATCATGACAGTCGTTCACCGATATTTTTGTGTTGCAGATTTAAGATCCATATGCTAACATCAATTTAAGGATAAATATGGCGAGACTAAATTCCCAGGTATGCCCCCACCCCTGAATATGTCTGCAAAAGCCATAGAAAGCGAGGTCTTAATCATGGCATTAACACAAAAAAACGATTATACCATTGATGATATTTACGCCCTTCCGGAAGGGCAGCGGGCTGAACTGATTGACGGACAGATTTATAACATGGCTCCGCCAAATACCAGACATCAAATGCTGGTCAGCGGACTCACTATTACAATAGGGAATTATATCCGTTCCAAGGCTGGAAATTGTAAAATATTTCCGGCTCCTTTCGCCGTATTCCTGAATAAGGATGACCGTAACTATGTGGAACCCGACATCTCCGTCATATGTGACAGGGATAAATTAAACGACAAAGGCTGCAACGGTGCGCCGGACTGGATTATTGAGATTGTTTCCCCGAGTACGGAACGCGTAGACTATGGCATTAAGCTATTTAAGTACCGTTCCGCAGGCGTGCGGGAATACTGGATCGTAAATCCCAGGACAAGTATTGTAAATGTTTTTGACTTGGAAAATGAAAAAGAATCCTGCCAATACAGTTTCGACGATGCAGCTCCCGTATGCATCTACGACGACTTAAGCATACGCATTTCTGATTTTACAGAGTAATGTGCAACTACTTTTCCAATGCTGTAACAGGTGTAATCAAAATGCTTTTGAAGGCACAAACAATGGGAACCCTCGACTTACGAGAGTTCCCATTTATTACGGTGATGAGGCATCGGGGATTCGAACCCCGGACAACTTGATTAAAAGTCATGGTCTCCTCGTTTTCCATGTTTCCGTATTTCTCCCAAAACGCCGTAAAACAAGGCTCTTGGCAGACATAGCTTTTTCTGGCTTTCCCTCTCTTTGGCTAACATTTTCTGCATTTGTTAGTCAAATGTTAGTCATGTTTTGCTTTGATTTTATGCCAGGCTAAGAAATTATTGGCGGGTGTGCCCCTTCCCGCATTTCTTTTGACCCAAGGGGTGCGTAGCAGCACGTTCTCTACTTCAATAACCTCTTAGCCAAAGCCCTATATTATATGCATATTATAATACTTTTGCTTTTTTGTAAATGCCCTGGCGCAAAAATTCTAAATGCCAAAAAGCCAAAGCCATAATAACATCCCATCCGTCATGATCCTTCTGCAAAAAACCTCTGGAACTTCCTGCTTGCCGTCCTCCGGTCCATGTGCATCCTGTCCCCGATCTGCCCCCAGCCCATGTTGTTGACGCACCTTAGGCGGAGTATCGTGCGGACTTCCGCGTCTTCCACGCCGGAAAGGAACTTTTCGAACTCCAGCAGCTCATCCTGCAGCCTGTCCATGCAGTACCTGAGCATTTCTTTCAGCTGCTGTTCCTTGATTAGGTGTTCATCTGTAGGGCTTATATGCGCCCCCTTGGCTCTTGGCATGTCTGACAGAAGGGTCGTCCTATAGTACCGCCTGTTGTCCTCATGCTGTGCCAGCTCCGCCTTCAGGGACTGGATTTCCGTGTTGATGTGACATATTTCCATCGCCTCTTCATATGTCATGGATCCACCTCCCCGGCTGTTATTGAAAAACACCCCAGACATCGGAGGGGAAAGCCCGGGGCGTTTCCATCAAATGTTAGGGCGTTTCCTGCCCTTCTGCCTGTCCCTCCGCCTGTGCATGGTAGTAAATGGCCTTTGCCTTGTTGTCCAGCACGAACGCGTCGTAGCAGATCCTGCCTTCCACCAGTGACCCGCTGATTCCGGGCGGGTCGTCATGCGTCTTGTAGTCCTCTAACTTCGTGGGGGCTACCGTGGCGCATGGGTGCGCAATCATGAAACCGAAGTTTTCCGGGAGGCGGTTCGCCGGCACTTTGATTACCATTGCGCCGTCAAGGTTTGAGATGACGCCCTTGAGCCTCAGGTCGTTCCCGATGTCCGTCTCCATCACAATGTCCTTGCACTGTTTCATCAGCGCGTACACGTCAGGGGTGACTACGATGATCCTCCCGGTCTCCGGCACCTCCGCATTGTCCAGGGCATTGTTGCCGGCAAGGATTTCCGTATAGATGTTGGACTTGCTCAGTGCCTTCGCGGCGGGTTTCTGCCCGGCATCCCTGCACATCACGCCGTATGTGTAGGAATCCACCTCCGGGATGACTACTTCCCTTACCTGCCTCTCCAATGCCGACGCCGCCTGCACGTTCCGCACGGTCTCGTCCGTGTCCAGCTTGTCAATGACGAAGGTGAAGGAACGGTCCTTCTTCAGGGTGAATTCCTCCGTCGTCGCGTCAAGGTCCTTCACGGCCCCGTACCGCGAGCCCGACATGCCGTCCGGCGTGTTCCTCTCATAGTCGTTCATCTGCGACGTGCTGACCTTGTACACCTTCACGGTGTGCGCCCCCGTCCAGTTGAAGTCCTGGTTCGTCAGCAGCGACTTCTTGCTCTCCGTACTGAACTTTTCATCCACGTACGGCAAAAACTTTGTTGCTAAATTTATAGCCATGTCTCACGCTCCCTTTCCGTCAAGTGCGAAGCCCCATGGCCTTCCTGATCTCCATGTCGCCCAGGCTCCCAGCATCCGTCATCCCCATTGACACTCCCGGCTGGAAACCCTTGAGCTTTATGCTGCCTGCGGCATTCGCCTTGTGCTCGTTGAATACTGTCTCTATGGTTTCGATGCTCTTTTCCATTGATTCCTTGTCCGTGCAGTTAAGGGCATCAAAAAGCCGCACGGGCAGGCCCTTCTCTGACAACAGTTCCTTTGCGCTCATGCGGAGCTCGCGCTGCGCAAGTTCCTGCTCCCTTTTCGCAAGGTCTGACTCCCCGCTGCTTTTGGCCTTCTCTTTTGCGAGCCTTTCCTGGACAATGCGGTTCACGTCGTCCTGCGTGAAGGTCCTTTCCCCTGTTCCCTGTCCGGGCGCCGGGTCTGCGTTCTGGTTCCTGTCCATCTGTCCATCCATTGTTCCATTCTCCCTTCCTTTAACGCCCAAGGTGGGCTGGTGTTGGCAAACAAAAAAGGCATGAGCAACAACCGGCCAAACAATCAAAACCAGTCATTCCCATGCCCTGCCGCAGCCATGCCAAGCTGCCGGAGGCTAACGCCGCCCCAAGGAAACAGTCAAGGAACCCAGGCGGCGCGGTACTCATGCCTTATTCTGTTCTGTACCCATCCTACCACATATGCCGTGTGCAGTCAACAGGATTATTCCCTGCGCCCCCGGGGCATGGGGACGGTCAGCACCGTGTGCCGGAAACCGTCCCTTGCGGCAGTCTCGCGCACTTTCACGCCCGGGAACAGCCCCTTCACTGCCGCCTCGTGCTGCTCCTTCCTGTCCTTCTCGTCCTCTGAATACGCGACCCTAATCTTCATCGCCGCCCCCTTCCGTGAAGACGCAGAGGAAGTCATACACATACTGCATCGCCACCGGGCTTTTGCGCATCATCTCGCAGATCTCCCTTTCCATTTCCTCATGGTTCGAACCGTCCAGCTTTTTCCCTGCTCCCATGTCTTCCACCTGTCCTTTCCAAGGCTGGGGCATATTGCGCTGCAACCTTGACAATTGTTAACATCCAACAGCCCCCATGCCTTTCAAACCTTAACATTTCTTAACATTTCCTAACATTTCTCCGTCCCATTAATGCCTTTCAAACCTTAACATTTCCTAACATCTGTCAAGTTTGCATAAATATCTCAAACCTTGCGGAGCTGCCTTATGGCGCGCCTCAGGGCGGCGGCATCCCTCCGCACCCTGCGCGTCTCCCGGAATGCCCCAAACGCTGTTCTTATGCCAGAAATAAGGTTATTTTTCATGGCTTTCTTCCCTCCCGTCTAAAATTTCCTTCAAAATCCTGTTGTTTTCTGCCAATCCAAGCCTGACCTCATGCAGCACATTAGAGAGGCAGTCTTCCGGAATCCCGGCAACATCCATCATTTCCGATGCCATTATGTACAGGAGGTCAACCAGCGATGCCAGCCGCTCATACCTGGAATGGATGCTGTCAAGTTCCATGAAAATTTCGTGCCTGTCCATAATTTCCCTTCCCTTTCCGCCGGAAACCTGCTAAAATATATATGCCCTTGCATGGCTCCGGCCATGCCCTGCCCCATTGGCATTGTCCGTGCCTATGGGGCATTCTTCATTCCCATTTGTTTCATGAATTCTTCCTTCTCCCGCCTCCCGAGCTCCTTCCTGACCGCCCTTTCCGGGAGGCCCAGCATGACGGTGTTCCTCTCCATGCGGTCTACCGTCCTCTCGTCCATCGCCAGCCCCTCAAACGGGAGGTTGCTCGTGTAGATGGTCGGCATCCTGCCCGCATAGCGGAAGTCCACCAGCTCATAGAAGGTGCTGTCTATCCACTCCTTCCCCATCTGCGCCCCTATGTCGTCCACGACCAGCAGCTCCGCCCCCTTCACCATGCCCACGCTTTCCGGGGCGCCGCCGTATTTCTTCCTCGTGAGGTCCAGGTAGTCATACACGCTGATGAACTTGCAGTTTATGCCGTAGCGCTCGCTGGCCTCGTTGAGCAGGATGCAGGAAAGCATCGTCTTCCCGCTCCCCTTCGTGTTGGAGAAGATGTATAGCCCCATCCCCCTTTCCCTGTATTCCGGGAAGTGCAGCAGGAAGGACGTCACCGTCTTCTTCTGGTTGGACGCGTCGCACCCGTATAGGTCCCAGTTGAAGTCCTTGAGCATCTTCCCCTTGTACTCCGGGGGGATCAGCGCGCGCTCCTTCCTTTCCCGGGCAAGCCCCGGGCTCACGCGTCCGGTCTCCAGGTAGAACTCGCGCCCCTGCGGGTCCTGCACGATGTACGTGTCACATACCGGGTAGAGCAGCATTTCGTCAAGGTCATTGTTGCTTGCCGCCCGGAACCTGGTGTCCTTCAGTATGCCGCGCATGTACCGTCTCCGCTCCGCGAGCACCTGATCCCCCATGGGGATTGCCCTGTGGCGGCTGCCCCCGGGTTTCAGTACCCTGTATGCCGCGTAATGCGCGATCGGCTTTCTGTCCATTGCCAGCCACCCCCTATTCCTCGCCGAGCAGGGCCTTTTCTTCCGGCGTGAGCTCCGTCCCTAAGTATTTCAGGTAGTCCGGCTGCTCCACCCCATAGAACGGCCTGTCCTGCTGCACCCTGCCGTTATCCTGCTGCACCCTGCCGCCCCTGTCCTGCTCCCTGGACAGCCAGCTGTTGATGAACCGGGCAATGCCCCTCCTGGTCTTGCGCTTTGCAGGGTTGGCGTCGCTCCACGCCGCCATCTTCCTTAGTTCCTGCTCGATGTCCACTGCCGGGTAGGTCTCCTTCCAGAGGGCTATCTTCTCCGCCGGGACGTCATAGCACGTCCTGTCATTCAGGATGATCCTGATTCCCGACAGCCCGGGGGCAGTTTCTGGCTCCGGGCATATAGTATTACTTATACTATCTCTATCTCTAACTATATCCTTACTTAAACTATACTGTGTCTCCATCTCGTCTCCATCATGTATACAGTCTGGATTAAGCTTGTATACATTTCCGACAAGCTCCAATAGATTCCGTTCCTCCGTATGTATCGTTTTCCGGTATCTGTCAGATTGTATGTAATTTTGCTGTTTCCAGTGCGTAATGACTATTATCCCACTCTCAAACGGAATGATAAAGCCTTTGGACGCAAGCACCTTCATGTCATCACTAGTGCAATTTGTAAAAGCCAGCACCTTCCTTGGGGAAGAGACAAAGCCGTCGTCATCTGCCCTCATTCCCAAGTGGAAATATAATAACTGCGTCGTCGCTGGCATTTCTAAAAATTTGTCAGTATCGACAATGCTCAAACTGAACATCCTTCTATTTGCCATTTATCCTTCTCTCCTTCCTACCGGAACGGCATATCCTCAAACATTGACTGCTGCTCATATCCTGCATTGAAGTCCTCCGGGGTCTTGTCCGGCATCTTCGACAGCCCGGACATTGCCTTTTTGAAGTCAAGCACCGTAAGCTCTTCCAGCCTCTTTTTTCCGTACCTCTGGCATATGGCCTGGTACCCAACGCCCTTGCTGTCCGCCTCGCCCCTCAGGGCTGCAAGCTGCCCGGGGGTGATGCCCTCCTGTCCTGCCTTCTGCTGCCCCCTCTGCGCCTTGCTCCCCTGCCCGGTGTTCGTCGCGTCCGGGTCCCGGGTGTCGTCGATGCAGAACAGGCCGTTCAGCGCGTATTTCCTCGCATAGCTGGAGGATGACCCCGTCACCTGCGCCTCGTCCATCTTCGGGCGGCTCTCCGGCTCCCGGGCATACCCGAACGCCTCCACCTGCCCCCCGCCCTCCACGTCCCGGAAGGTCGCGGTTGCCTTCACGTAAGTCCTTCCGCCTGCCGCAATGATGTCATCCGATATGACGAGCACGGCGTTCACCTCGTGCAGCAGGGGCTTTACCGCCTCCAGTATGTCCTCGCAGCTGCGGTACTTGAACCCGCCGAAGACGTTGTCCTGGTTCTTCGGGGCCTTGAGCTGCGTCTGCACCAGGAGCAGTTTCTCATACACGCCCATGCTGTGCCTCCCCGGTGTTCAGGTAGTCCACCAGCCTTTCCCAGTTGAGCAGGAACTTGCACCCCGCCTTGATGTGGACGACCTGGTTGTTGATGCACATCTTCCGCAGCCGGTCATAGCTGATGCCCGTCCTCTGGGACGCCTCCTTCAATGTCACCATCTGTACGCTCCTCTCCATTTTTCCACTCCTTTCCGTTGTATTAATCATGAAAATCCGTTTTTACCCCCTTGCCCTAATAAATCTACCTTGGAGGGGTTTTCGTTGAAATTTACCCATTATTACGTGTAGTGTCTGCGCGTTTTGAATGTAAATCATTCATTATCCTACGTGACAATTCCCGGCGTTCTTCCGACACCTTTTTAAGCGGTGAGATCTTAATCCAGGATACCGGGACATATGCGCATATGCTGCCATCCGGATTCTCGGCTACAACCTGGCATTCCTCCGGGTGTTTCTCCGCCAGCCTCCTTACCCTGGTGATTGTCCTACGCTGGGAGAGCGTCAATGTTGCCCGGTCCTGATCCCTGACCCATTCAATGACGTTCTCCATGCATCCATCGGGATCCGGAAGGGCAATTTCCCCGGATGCGACCCCCAGGGCATCCGCAACCAGTTCCAATGTCGGAACCTCTATGTACTGGTTCTCCAAAATCCAAAAAAGCGTCTTTTCTGATAAGCCTGTACTTCTGCATACCTGGCTATCAGTTAAGCCCTTTTCGTTCAAAATAGAACGGTAGCTGCTTACATTCAGCCTCATATAGCCTCCTTCCTAATCCTCAATGATTACAATGTCCTTTGCAGACAATCCCAACGCCTTACAGATTGCCGGAACAACCTTGACCTTGCCTATCCGGTTTCCATTCAGCGCATTGGATACTGCCTGTTGGCTTACGCTGCCTTGCTTGGCAATCTCTGTGGCTGTGATGCCCTTTTCAGCCATGGCCAGATAAATTTTTTTCGTATCCAATTTTAATTTCATTTGTTCACCTCTTTCTTATATTCAATATCGAATATATTTATTGACAAGCACATAATACTATTCTATAATGAATATGTCAATAGAAAATTTAAAATAACCTTTTCATTTTTGAATATAATATGATACTATAATCATCAGAGGTGAAAAGCATGGGAATAAACGAAATAATACAAGTAGGAAATAGAATCAGAAAATTCCGAAGTGAAAAGGGAATGACCCAGAAAGAAATGTCAGAATTAACTGGCATTCCATATTCAACATATTCAAATTATGAAAACAACAACAGAGAACCAAGCATAGAACAATTAGGAAAAATAGCTGATGCACTAGATATCTCAATAGCTGAACTTATGGGTTTAACTTACAAAGAAAATATTATGGATATAAATGATGTATTTAAATTCTATGATTCACTTGGCTATATTGTAAAATCTCTTGATGATACTAATTATATTTTAATTTCAAGAGATATTACTAATCACATTAAATTAACATTATCTTGGGACGAACTACAGGAAATAAAAGATGACACTTGGAAATATTTGAAATTTTCCTTAAACAACAAGTTAAACGACTTCCCAAAATAAAAATTCATTTCAGGAATGACAACGTTTGAGTTAGAACAAACACCAAAATAACCCTGCTGCACCTTCCAGCCATGCAGCAGCCACCATGACAACATAATATGCTTAACCGGGCAGCCGGGGGACGTGCTCTCACCCAATCCGAGTCTTGCGGAAGGTGGTGATTATTATGAGTACATATGAGGAACTCATGGTGATTTTAACCGTGGCACTACTGATCGTAGCGATTCTGAATCTGAAAAATAAGAAATAGCCGTCCTGCTCTCGTCAAAGTTTAGGAACGGCTATTCTCATAGCTAATCTTAATTATTGCCGGGTCGGGTGACTTGCACTCACCTTCCGGCTGTCTTGTTAAGCATATTATAAACCACGTACACGGATTTTTCAACCCCGAAAATGAAACTGCCCCGGCGTTACCAGCACCGGGACGGCTCCATATATACCCAAAAGGACATATAATAGCTTATCGCAAGAAATGAAGGAAGAGCCGTTCATGGAACCAGTCAACCATTCAAAAGAATGGGACAAGGGGTTCGAGGACGACTCCCTCTACAAGCATATTATATCCTATTGGGGCAGTTCTGGCAAGACCAGGGCTGTTATTTTTATACCCAATTTCAAGGAGGAATGATAAATATGGCAAGCATCAGGAAGAGAGGCAAGGGCTACCAGGTGACCGTGAGCAACGGAAGGGATGTCCACGACAGGCAGATTCTGGAAACCGCCACCTGGATCCCGGATCCGGGCAAGACGGAAAAACAGAACCAGAAGGCATTGGAACGGTTCGCCATGGACTTTGAGGACAGGGTGAAGAATGGGAAATACTTAGACGGCGAAAAGCTCACCTTCCAGGAATTCACAAAGCGCTGGATGGAGGAATACGCAAGGGTACAGCTTGAGCCGACCACGGCGGAGGTCTACAGGTTCCTGCTGGATGTACACGCAATCCCGGAAATCGGGCATCTGAAACTGGCAAGGGTGCAGCCGGCACACCTGAACAAATTATACGCCACCCTGCAAAAGGAGCGCAAGGACGGCAAGCCGGGCGGCTATTCCCCGACGACCATAAAGCGCGTCCATGCCGTCATAAGCTCCATAATGACAACCGCCGTGCAGTGGAACATCATCACGGAAAACCCATGCAAGCGCGTCAAGCCGCCCAGGCAGGGAAATCCGGAAATTTCCTTCTTCACCCCGGAACAGGCTGCTGCATTCCTGGAGGAATTGGACAGGGAGACAAGAGACGGGGCAATCCCCCTCCAACACAACATCTTCATAAGCTCCAGCCCCACCATTCCTCTCGGGCAGAAACCACACCAAGTGCCGGTCATCTCCTCACAGACAATT
>CAJUOE010000336.1 GCA_910587895.1 uncultured Lachnospiraceae bacterium | reverse complement strand
TTTTCTCGTATTGTCGCCCCCCTTTGCCGTCCTTCTCTTTTTTCCATGTCGCATAGGCGGAGTACAGAAATACACCTGCCAATAACAGATAAAGCCCCATCATTGGGAAGTTACCGGATACCCCACATACAATGGCTGCAACCAGCCAGATCAGTCCAATGATCCCACGAATATAAATATGACGCATTGTTTTTACCTCCTTCATCGTCTCTTTGTGTTCTCTATGTATCCTGAAGCTGTCTCCATATCTTTTGATGTTTCCTTTACAGCATCATCAGCTTTGCTGATGACCTTTTCCGCCATATCCATTACTTTCTGCATAACCTTTGCAATCAGATGCTCTAATAACAAAATCGCCGCCCTGACAATATCTCTGAACAGCTCCGGCTTGCTGCCATTCTGTCCTACAGATTCCTTTACCTTGCCCGTGATCTCCGCCTTTTTAAGCCCCACATATCCCATTCCAGGACTTGTCTATCGTCTACCATTATCTTATTGGAAAATCCGACCGGATGCTCCTGAGTATGTTGGTTAATGATGAGGTGCTAAAGGAATGGGGCGTTGACACTCTGGAACTGCATCAGCAGGCGCTGGCAAATTATAGCCGTTTGCTGCCAATAAAATTCGCCAATCTGAATCAGCATCTTCTGGATCGCGGCTTTCTAAAAAGTGAGTACTACGCTGCGATATCTGACAATGATCCGAATAAGGACATGTATTTTTTAACAAACGAATACTTCTCATGCGGCGCTGTCTTAATGACCTGTAAAAACCTGATGGATGAGATTGCAGATTTCTTTAAAGAGGATTTTTACATTATTCCAAGCAGCATCCATGAAGTAATTCTGTTTCCCAGATCCAAGGCTCCTTCCAAAAAGGAACTGGATCGGCTGATACAGAAGGTCAATCAAGAGTATCTGGATCCGGAGGAATATCTTTCCGACCATGCTTACTATTACAGCAAATCCGGACAAGGCACAGGCGAATATTTTATGCAGAACCTGCTTCTTCATTCACCCGGAATCATCTCTTAGAAATATCCCAAAACCAACAAAAGAAAGGACGAATATCATGAACCAGATTCAGAAAATTACATCTCTGGTGCAGAAATTAAATGAGCACAGACACGCTTATTATAACTTAAACGCACCGACGATCACAGACAAAGAATATGACCAGCTATTCGATGAGCTTCAACAGCTGGAAACGGAGACCGGATTCATCCTCTCCAATTCCCCGACTCAGACAGTCGGCTATTACCCGGTCAGCAGCCTTTCAAAAGTGCAGCACCCCGTTCCACTGCTTTCTCTGGAAAAGACAAAACAGGTAACGGAGATCACAGCGCTTCTTGCCAGGAACCCGGCATTACTGATGCTGAAACTGGACGGGCTTACGACCAAGCTGGTGTATGAGGACGGGCATCTGTACTGGGGATTAAAACAAGAGCTATTCCATCCAGAATGGCTCACTTTAACATTTATATATACAAAGAACGGGAAAAAACAAAATGAAAAAATCATTAATGGAAAACGCGACAACGAACAACACCTTGAAAAAATGAAGGAAGAAAGAATTGCAAAAGCAAATGCTAAAGCTATCAAAAAGCAAGCTGCTACCGAGAAACTAGATATGCAACTCAAGAAAAACGAGCTCAAGTTACAGAAACA
>CAJUOE010000335.1 GCA_910587895.1 uncultured Lachnospiraceae bacterium | reverse complement strand
ACTGCGCAAGGTGGCTGAGCGCTGCATGAATCCCGACCCGGCGATACCCGCCACAGACAAGCCACTTTGTCGCAGAAATATCCGGCAAGCGCATAAGGCAGATTCATCAGGACAAGTTTCTTTTTGTCAATACTCCCGGTCTTTGCCTTGAGGTTCTTCGGAATGGCTCTCAGGTCTTTGGCAATGCCGTTTATAATATTACTCATAGGCTCTGCCCCCTGTCCTTGTTCTTCTCCCGGCTCCGTTCCCGGTTCTTGTTCTGCGATACTGCGTCCTTAAAGCGCTTTAACTTCTCTCTCAGGGAAACCCTGCCTTTCTTTTTCTCATTACCATAAACAAATTCCTTGAATGCCTGTGCTACCACGTCGGCATCCCTGCCCTTGAAAAAGACCAGATATTTCGGCGGTTCGGTTGTCTTGTCTTTCTTTATGGCAAAATCAACATTGTACTTTTTTGCGACACGCTCAAAAGATTTGATATTGCCGTCAGTGACTTCTATCGACGATACCCCCACGCCATCGCCAACGAGCTTCTTTACAGAAGTCTTTCCATGCGTTTCCTGCGCTTTCTGCTTACGGTGGTTCAGATACATCTTCATTGCAGATTTCAGCACGTTAGCGTCTAATTTTGCGGTCTTAATCACAAGGGCGATTGTTTTCTGTGTTACTTCCTCCTGCATGAAACACCTCCCTGTTACGTTCCTGTGAAAAACCATGCACTAAGGGGGAATCCCTCGGAAGGTAATATAAAAGACAATTTTCAATGCAAAATACACAACATCTCTCCTTTCCACTTCTGGACATGATGTCCAGAAGTTATCCTTTTTCATTTAGGCAATAGATTGTATAAAGATTGGCAGACAGCCCATCATTGCCATATTCCACATCATCAAGCAGTAATGCCTGAAACAGCACATCCCCCACACCGTCAAGCAGCACAATTTTCTGTTCCGGTTCTGTAAGGTGTCCATATTCCACTCCGTCCGCAGCAGCCGATTTCCTCGCCGCTTCACAATAAGTAAACAGACCAAGGATATATTTATTTGACATGATAAAGGCATAGGTTTCCTGCCCGTTGTGTGTCAGCCGGCATTTCTCCGCTTCCCCCTCCGGGAGCGTGAAGATGCACTGCACTGTTTCCAGACAAATCCCCCTGTCATAATCCGGCTGTAACCGCTTTTTATACCTCTGCACCCTTGCATAAATCCCTTCCCGGTCTATGACGGAATGGGTGCGCTTAAACTGCGGGTTTTTGCAGAGCATATCCAAGTCCATATACACGTTGTTGATTATGGTCTTTTCTGCATACTGACGGAAAGTCTTTATCCTTAACAGCCATGCAAGCACTTCATCCAGCTTTTCTTCCGACGAAATGGTCTGGAAAGGCTTCATGCCAAACTCCAGCCGGTCAAACATGAGCGGGCAGCTCCCTTTCTTTACCTCTCGTTCCATTGCCCTCCTGACATCCCGTAATGATTCCATAGTGATCTCCTCCCTGTTTCCAGATACCCTGAATGGAAACAACAAAAAGGGCAGCTATAAATCTACTGACTCATAACCGCCCTTACGCTGTTCTCAACTTATCATTTTTTTAACACAGAGGGCTTCACCCTCCGTACCTCCTGAAACCTTGCCGGAAGTGTGATTGAAAAGATAATCACACTTCCGGCAAGGCTCGAAAATGCTAGAATTATAATAATGTCTCATT
>CAJUOE010000334.1 GCA_910587895.1 uncultured Lachnospiraceae bacterium | reverse complement strand
GATGGAGCCCGGTCCGATGCCAACCTTTACGGCGTCTGCGCCGGCCTCAATCAGGGCTTTTGTCGCGTCGCCGGTAGCAATGTTTCCGGCGATGACCTGTAAATCCGGGAATGCGGCTTTGATATTTTTGACGGCCTCTAAAATATTTCTCGAATGTCCGTGTGCGGAGTCTACGACAATGACGTCAACCTTGGCCTTTACGAGTGCGTCTACGCGTTCGCGCATGTCGGCGG
Source organism: uncultured Lachnospiraceae bacterium (assembly GCA_910587895.1). GTDB lineage: Bacteria > Bacillota > Clostridia > Lachnospirales > Lachnospiraceae > Petralouisia. Next base: position 4,773 of record CAJUOE010000334.1, on the reverse strand, counting down.
TGATGCCTACGCCTGCACCGCAGAGCAGCCGTCCCTGTTTGTCTTTGGCGGATAAGGGGTATTTAATCTGTTTTTCGATATCCTTAATCGTAATCAGGCCTTTTAAATTAAAATTCCCGTCTACAATCGGGAGTTTTTCTTTGCGTGCCTTGGCAAGGATTTTCTTGGCTTCCTCCAATGTGATGCCTTCGCGGGCAGTCACGAGATCCTCGGAGGTCATGGAATTTTTGATTTTCTTGGTGAAATCTTCTTCGAATTTTAAGTCCCGGTTGGTGATAATTCCCACCAGTTTCCCATTTTCCGTAATCGGAACGCCGGAAATGCGGAACTTCGCCATCAGGTTATCCGCATCCTGCAGGGTATGTTCAGGGGAAAGGGAAAATGGATCTGTGATTACGCCGTTCTCAGAACGCTTTACCTTATCAACTTCTTCTGCCTGAGCTTCAATAGACATATTCTTATGGATAATGCCGATGCCGCCCTGGCGTGCCATAGCGATGGCCATCCTGTGTTCCGTAACGGTGTCCATGCTTGCGCTCATCATAGGAATGTTTAATTTCACTGTCTTCGTCAGGTTCGTGGATAAATCTACCATATTTGGTGTAACTTCGGAGTATGCAGGAACTAATAACACGTCGTCAAATGTAATTCCTTCACCAATAATCGTACCCATTTTTCTTCCTCTCTTTCTTGAATGTTTTTATGTTATTCCCACGATTTTATCAAAAAAGATGAAAACTGTCAACGACTGGCGAATATTTTTTATAAATACCCTGCCAATAATTTTAGAAAATCAATCGTATGCTATTGACTTTTGAAAAAGTAAATGTTATACTTACTATCGGATTGGAGGAATTCGATTGATGCAAAAAGAAACTTATGGTACATTTATCCATCAGATACACAATACCATAGAGAAAATCATGAATAACCAACTTCGGAAGAAAGGCCTTACCCTATCGCAGATGAATGTGCTGATAACGCTTGTTTCGGTTCCTGAAAAAAGACTTTCCTTTAAGGAATTGGAAAAGCAGCTGACATTAGCGCAATCCACCACGGCAGGATTGATTTCCCGATTGGAGCAAAAGGGGCTGGTAGCTGTCTTGGGGGATAAGGACGATAAGAGGATTAAGTATGTAGAAATAACAGCATCTGGCACGAAATATTGTGAAGACGCCAGACTGGAAATGAATGATACAGAGGAAAAACTTGTATCTTGCCTGTCAGAAACAGAAAGAAAGGAATTCTTTTCTCTGTTAAAAAAGGTAAACGACACATTTATAAAAAGTTAATGCCTGTTTTGATACAGGCATTAAAACAAAATTAATCAATCGCATACTATCAATCGCAAACAGTCAAAAACATGAGAATGGAGGATTTAAAAATGGAAAATAAGAAATCTATGGAACTGTTCAGCAACGCCCCGGTATCACAGGCTGTGTTTAAAAACGCATTGCCAGCAATGGCGGCAATGCTCATGGTCTTGGTTTATAATCTGGCAGATACTTTTTTTATCGGTCAGACACATGATGCCTTACAGGTGGCGGCAGTATCTTTGGCGACGCCCGTATTTCTGATATTTATGGCGGTAGGCACAATGTTTGGAATAGGCGGCACATCTGTCATATCAAGGGCTATGGGAGAAGGCAGGATTGAATATGCGAAAAAAGTATGTTCTTTCTGTATGTGGGGCTGCGTGATAGTCGGGGTTGTCATGTCGGCTTGTATGCTGATCTTTATTGACTCGATTTTATCATTGGTTGGTGCAAGTGCCGACACTTGGAATATGGCCAAAACATATCTGGTGATTGTCGTATGCTGCGGACCGTTTGTGCTTATTTCTAACTGTTACTCTAATGTAGTCCGAACAGAGGGGGAATCGGCAAAAGCTATGATGGGTACGCTAATCGGCAATCTTTTGAATGTGGTTCTTGACCCAATCCTTATTTTAGGGTTTGGATGGAACATTGCGGGTGCTGCGATTGCAACAGTAATTGGTAACGTCATAGGCGCAGGATATTATATCGCTTATTTTGTTCGGGGGAAATCTTCACTTAGTATCAGTTTGAAAGATTTTACCGTGAAAAACAAGGTTGCAAGCGCCGTCCTTGCGATTGGCGTACCTGCCGCATTAGGTTCTGTGCTTATGAGCGTTTCACAAATCATAATCAACAGCCAAATGGCAGAATATGGCGACATGGCGATTGCAGCAATGGGCGTAGCCATGAAAGTGGTTACAATAACAGGCATGGTCTGCATGGGACTGGGGCAGGGAATACAGCCGATTTTGGGATATTGTGTGGGCGCAAAATTATGGGATAGGTTTAAAAAAGTGCTGAGGTTTTCTTTGGTGTTTGCTTTTCTTCTGAGTGTTGTTTTGACAGGGATTTGTTATTTGTTTACCAATCAGATTGTAAGCGCTTTTCTTACCGATACAACTGCATTTGAGTATGCGGTACAGTTTGCAAGGATTTTGCTTACCACAAGTTTTCTGTTCGGGGTGTTCTATGTCCTTACCAATGCATTGCAGGCTATGGGGGCAGGGGCGGCGGCTCTTGTCATTAACGTAAGCAGGCAGGGGATTATTTTTATTCCGGCCCTGTTTATTCTGAAAGCGGTTATGGGAATGACTGGGCTGGTGTGGGCGCAGCCTGTGGCAGATGTTGTTTCTTTGGTTATCGCATATGTGCTGTATGTGAATACTTCGAAAAAGATGGCTAATCAGTAAGCCATTATGTTGCTCAGGTGCAGGATGAGCAGTTACAACCATAAAAATTTTTGTTGTGCAAAATCCGATTTATGCTTATAATAAGGAAAGCGAAGGGTTCGATTGCGTGCAGGTATTGGCAAAGGAGGCTTATATGGAGTTTCGACCATGTATAGATATCCATAACGGAAAGGTAAAACAGATTGTCGGTGGCAGCCTCAGGGATGCGGGCAATGCAGCGGTGGAGAATTTTGTCGCCGAACAGGATGCCGCTTTTTTTGCCAGGCTGTATCAGAAACGCGGCATAAAGGGCGGACATATTATTTTGTTGAATCCTGCCGGAAGTGAATATTATGAGGCCACGAAGGCGCAGGCAGTGCAGGCGCTTAAGTCTTATCCGGGCGGGATGCAGGTTGGAGGCGGCATTCATCTGGACAATGCAGAATTTTTCCTGGATGCAGGCGCCAGCCATGTCATTGTCACTTCCTATGTGTTCCAGAATGGGGAAATCCATTATGAGAGGCTCAAGCGTCTGTCGGATACTGTCGGAAGAGAGCGTCTGGTACTGGACTTAAGCTGCAGGAAGCTTGGGAATGACTATTATATCGTGACCGACCGTTGGCAGAAGTTTACGCAGGAAGTGATCGAGGCGCCTTTGTTGGAACGCCTTGCGGAATATGCAGATGAATTCTTAATCCATGCGGTGGATGTGGAAGGAAAAGCGCAGGGCATTGAGCATAAACTGGTGGAATTGCTGGGAGACTGGGGCAGGATTCCCATTACATATGCCGGGGGCGTGGGAAGTTTTGACGATTTGCGACAGTTAAAAACGCTTGGCAGAAACAGGCTGAATGTGACGATCGGCAGCGCCCTGGACCTGTTTGGCGGGACAATGGAATTTGAAAAGGTCTGTGATTTTTTAGAAGGAGGAAGGCAAATGCGTAGCGTGCCGATACCTTAAGAAGGAGGAAGGAAAATGAGGATAAGAATTAAAGAGAAATATACGGTTAGATTTCGAATGGTAATTCTGGCATTGGCGGTAGCCTTATGCGTGCCGTTTCTTGCCGGCTGCGGCGGTGCGGCTTATGATGAAATGGCGGAGACAATGAGTGAGGACGCGGGTTTCCAGACGGGCAGTGAGGCGGCTGCGGTGGATGATGCCGTGGAGGAAGACGGCATGGTTGATACAGAAGATGTCGCAGAGCAGGAAGGCGCAGAGGCTGAACAGGACGCGGGCGCAGGGAACGGACAGGATGAAACAAAGGATAACCAGGATAAGATCTTAGTATATGAAGGTTCCGTGGCGATAGAAGCCATTGAATATGAAGAGACGGTGCGCGCATTTAAGGCAGCCGTGGAAGAATTCGGCGGATTTCTGGAGGATGAGCAGAATTTCGGTGCGGGCAGCGGCGATTACCTCGAAGATTCTTACAGTGTACGGGATGTGAGGGATTTCATGGCGACGGCGAGGATTCCCTCAGAAAAGTATCAGGAGTTTATGGCGAAGACCGAAGGGCTTGGCAAGGTTACCGGGAGCAATTCCAAGGTTACGAACATGACAAGGCAGTATGGAACCCTGAAGGCGGAGCTTGAGATATATGAGACGGAATATGAGAGATACTTAAAGATGTTCGATGAAGTGTCGGATGATAACGCCATGCTTGCCATTCAGGAGAAACTAACGGAATTATCCTTAAACATTGCCAGGACGAAGAGTGAAATGGAAGTCATAGATACGGATGCGACATTCAGCACCGTGCAGGTGCGGATTTCTGAGGTTCAGGCCTATAAGGAGCAGCATGCAGGTTTCCTTGCGCGTCTGTGCGATGTGCTGGCAAAGAGCTGGAGCGGTATGCTGGGATTTTTTGAAGGCATCTTGTTCTTCTTCATCCTGCATTGGTATAAGTTATTGCTGTTTGCGCTGATTATTGTGCTGATTATTAAAATTGTGAAGAGACAGCAGGCAAAGGCAGAGGTAAGGAGGCAGAAAGCAATGGAGGAATACCAGCAGAGGAGAAGTGAGCAGCAGGAAAAACAGGGGCAGCAGGAGAAAAGGGAGCAAGAGG
>CAJUOE010000333.1 GCA_910587895.1 uncultured Lachnospiraceae bacterium | reverse complement strand
TCCATTAGATACTAAAAGTCATCGTCCATCATGTCGTAGTCGTCCTGCTCGTCATGAAAATCGTCGTACGATTGAGAATAGCTCCCGGAATCCCAATCATTATGGGAGCTATAACGACTCCGGCTATGATAATCACTACTGTCATAGTTTTCGTCAGACTGATGTGATCTATAATTACCATTGTTGTTGCGCATGAATATATCCAGATCATCAAGGTCCTCGGAATTGTCGGAATCATCAATTGACTCATCACCGACAGGTGTAGCTGCACGATCATTTTGGACTATGTCCTCATCGTGATTGTCATACAGAGATTCACCATCACCGTCAACTGAAGTCCTTAAGCCCTCAGTGTGCGTATCATGCTCTATTGTGGACTTCCTGAACTTACCGAAAAGCCAACGAAACAAGAAGAACTCACCTATGTAATTCCAAAGTGACATAATCGTTAATTTATAGCAGTCATTACGTCTATAAGGTCTTGATAACAAGTAACCTTATGATAACGCACAGATTTGGTTGACATTTCGTTGAATAGTTGCGTGCAGCAGTCGATCTTGGCATTTTCTATTGCGTTGAGTTGCATTGACTGAAGCGAGCCTTTTGTCTCAGCGATAAAGAAAATGTGCTTGACATCTCCTTTTTGCATAGCTATCGCCCAATCGGGAGCGTAACTGCCGACGGGAGTGGACGATGATTATAGCGATTCTGTCCATGTGGACGTTCCGTATCATTACGGCATATGTTTTCAGCTATGCGTTCCATTTGGGATTGATGGGGATATGGATTGCCATGACCATAGACTGGACTTTCCGGGCGATTTGTTATACGCTGCGTTACCGCGGCGGCAAGTGGGAGACCATTATGCGCAGGCGGGAGGCGGCCGGGAAATAGAGGGTGCTTCTTGCAATACGGATGGGTTGATAGTATACTTTATGGGCAGGGCCAGATGTTAGGAAAGACAGACAAAGAGAAAGGCATGGTTGAGAACATGAGCAGAGAAACCGTCATAGTGATTGACTTTGGTGGACAGTATAACCAGTTGGTGGCGCGCCGGGTCAGAGAGTGTAATGTTTATTGTGAAATTTATTCTTATAAGACAGATCTTGAGAAGATACGGGAGATGAATCCGAAAGGAATTATCCTGACCGGAGGCCCTAACAGTTGTTATGAACCGGGGGCGGCGACCTGTTCTCCGGAACTTTTTGAGATGGGAGTTCCCGTGCTCGGACTTTGTTATGGCGCACAGCTTATGATGCAGGTGTTGGGCGGTAAAGTGGAGAAGGCGCCTGTCAGGGAATATGGCAAGATAGAAGTCATGGTGGACAATCACAGCGCCCTTTTTCAGAATGTATCGCCGAAGACAGTCTGTTGGATGAGTCATAACGATTATATTGCCCAAATTGCGCCCGGGTTTGGCATTTGCGCCCATACCGCAGACTGTCCTGTGGCGGCGGCGGAGAATCCGGACAGGAAGCTGTATGCCATTCAGTTTCATCCGGAAGTCCTTCATACTGTCGAGGGTATGAAGATGCTGTCTAACTTCGTTTATCAGGTATGCGGCTGCGCGGGCGACTGGAAGGTGGATTCCTTTGTGAAACAGTCTATAGAAACAATCCGTAATAAAGTGGGAGACGGCAGAGTGCTCTGTGCTCTTTCCGGCGGCGTGGATTCCTCTGTGGCGGCAGTACTTTTATCGAAAGCAATCGGAAGTCAGCTGACCTGTGTTTTTGTGGATCATGGCCTTCTTCGTAAAAACGAGGGTGATGAAGTGGAAGCAGTTTTCGGGCCGGAAGGAAATTATGATCTGCATTTTATCCGTGTCAATGCTCAGGAGCGTTTTTATGAGAAATTGGCCGGCGTGGAAGAACCGGAACAGAAGCGAAAGATCATCGGGGAAGAGTTTATCCGTGTGTTTGAGGAAGAGGCAAAGAAAATTGGTACTGTGGATTTTCTTGTACAGGGAACGATTTATCCGGATGTGGTGGAGAGCGGCCTTGGCGGTGAGAGCGCGGTTATCAAATCCCACCACAATGTAGGTGGTCTCCCTGATTATGTGGATTTTAAGGAGATTATTGAACCTCTTCGGGATCTTTTTAAAGATGAGGTGCGCAAAGTAGGATTGGAGCTTGGTATTCCGGAATATCTGGTGAACAGACAGCCGTTTCCGGGTCCGGGACTGGGCGTCCGGATCGTTGGGGAAGTGACGGCTGAAAAAGTGCGGATTGTGCAGGATGCGGATGCAATCTATCGGGAAGAGGTGGACAGGGCGGCTGTGTCGTATGTCAAAGAGCAGGGCACGGCGGCGCCTTGGAAACCGGATCAGTATTTTGCGGCGCTTACCAATATGCGAAGTGTTGGCGTTATGGGAGACGAAAGAACATATGACTACGCTGTGGCGTTGCGAGCGGTCAAGACCATTGATTTCATGACGGCGGAGAGTGCGGAGATTCCCTGGGCAGTGCTACAGGGGGTTATGAACAGGATTATCAATGAGGTTAAGGGGATTAACCGGGTAATGTATGATTTGACGAGTAAGCCTCCCGGGACGATTGAACTGGAATAAAGATGTTATTATTCTTGCAGACCACATTTTTGCTCCATGCAGATTATAATTTTTGCCAAGAGCGACAGAAGCAACAAGAAAAAACAGTAAAATTCAGGACCTTGTAGGACTCGTTCTTACAAGGTCTTCTTCTTTTCCCTCAACCTTCCTACCTCTTCCCTTTCCCCTTATCGTCCTTCTTATGCTGTGTGGAACAGATAACCGAGTCGAGAAAGGAGAAGTCAAAGGGGCATGATATGTCATTGTAAAGTAAATTTGAGGTGGAATATATTAAAATATTCAGTTTTTGACCGATAAATAATATGAGTATAAAGTGAGATAGTGGATAATTACAAAGTAAACCATTCAGTTATGCATATTTATATTTGTGGGATGTGTGAGAAAAGAGGGGGTAGCGCAAATGCAGGTTAATTCTAATTATCAGCAGAATATCATATCATATGAAAATAAGCAGAAAAGTAACGGGACTTCTACATTTGCACAATATGTAGCCAAATAGTACGGATATTTTGGGTAATTCCGTGGAGTCCGCAATGCGGGCTACCCAAAAAGCTTTATATGATTTTGACCATCCTCTGGAACCTAATCGGGCTATAAGTATTGAAGAACAACAGGCACTTGTAAAGGAAAGGCAGTTTTATGTATCTTTTCTCGAAAAATTGGAAAAGCTGCTGACAGGGAAGAAGGAACAAAATGGAACAGAATTGTACGGCGCAATCAACAGAGGTATTTTGCGTAGTAAATGATTTTGTTGTGCATAAATTATTGTGAGAGTATGCACCATGTGAAGATTAACATGGTGCATATTTTTGTATAAACATCTTAAAATAAACCACCTGCTATGCAGGTGTGTCCACGGATAGCTTTAGCTTCAAGAAAAACCTCCAGTGCTATAATAAGTGCAGGTTCGCCAACCGCACAAAAAGTAGCAAAGGAGGTAGTCCAAATGGACATGAATAGTTTATCACATTCAAAGTGGGAGTGTAAATATCATGTGGTATTTGCACCAAAATTCAGGAGAAAGGTCATATATTCAAACGGGACATAGCGAATATCTTAAGTATGCTGTGTAAGAGAAAAGGGGTGGAGATCATAGAAGCGGAAATGTGCAGAGATCATGTACATATGCTGGTAAGGATACCACCCAACATAAGCGTATCAAGCTTTATGGGATATCTGAAAGGGAAGAGTACGCTGATGAAATTTGAGAGACATGCCAATCTGAAGTATAAGTATGGGAATCGACATTTCTGGTGTAGAGGATATTACGTAGATACAGTAGGAAAAAATGCGAAGAAGATACAAGAGTATATCCAGAATCAGCTAAAAGAGTATATAGACCCGTTTACGGGTGGCCGGTAAAACAAAGCAAATAAGGTAGCCCTTTAGGGGCAGAGCAAAGACCGTTCTATAAATTACCGTTTCCCGGAGGGGAGTGTATCGAATTATTTAGATAATAGATTTGCAAATTGTTTGTTGCCATGAATAGAAGGGAAACCGATGTCTCTGCTGCAGATGTCTGTCCCCAAAATGTACTATGTTTTTGCAGACCACATTTTTGCTCCATGCAGATTATAATTTTTGCCAAGAGCGACAGAGGCAACAAGAAAAAACAGTAAAATTCAGGACCTTGTAGGATTCGTTC
>CAJUOE010000332.1 GCA_910587895.1 uncultured Lachnospiraceae bacterium | reverse complement strand
TAAACCCGAAACATTCTGCATATTCTTCCAGCGTCACATTGATCCCCGCAGAAACTCCTAAAAATAACAGCGGTATCATAGAATTACCCGCCGCCCGCAGGTTAAACGCAAAGTAATTATACAAAAACACAAAAAAAATCCCGCAGAAGATGATCCACACATATTCCTTCATCATCACAAGAAGCTCATCCGGTTTCAGCCGCTCCTGCCTGGCACACAGCATCTGCACTTCCTGCTCTGTAAACCCAAAATAAGAATCAAACACTGCATCATGAAGCATCGTATATTCATCAAACATATTTAACGCAGAACCCGTACTGTATTTCTGGACTGGCAGCACGCCCGTCATATATACAAGCGCCGCATAAGGCCTGTCTTTGAGCAGGTTTCTTAAATATTCCAGAAAATCCCTCTGATGTTCCGGATATAATTCATGGCTGAAAATATAATCCCATTCATCGATAATAAAGACAAACTCATCACCCGTGGCCGGAGTGGTACGCCTCCCGAGTTATCGGACGCAAGAGAGTTGGCAAGAAATGGCAGCTCAACCGTGGTCTGTATGATTGGTGGCTGAATATCCTTAAAGATGGTCAGCAGGTGGAAGTGCATCACCGGTACTGGTGCATTCTCACATTGGTTGTCTATGCCGTCAAATGTGGTGTACCCCGTGATGAAGTCCTTGCAGATGCCCTCTCTTTGGTTCCGGCTTTTGACCGTAAGACTGAGACGGTGGATAATCCCTTTACGGAAGATGATGTTAACGATGCCATGAGAGCCTATGACGAGGAATATAACAAGTGGCCGCTCCGAGTTATTGAGACAACCACCGGAATAAAGGTAGAAAGAAATAGACGTAATGGACGAGAGCAATCTCAACATTTAAGACGAGCCCGAGCTAATAGAGATATTTCATGTGATGAAAAAGGTAAGACATCTTGGATAGAAGGAAATGGTAGAAAGCCTCAATCAAAGGCTGTTCAAGAATGGCGGGTAAAGAATCCGGACAGCAAGAATAAATCTTTGTGTGCCCGGGAAACAGGTCTATCCAGACCAACTGTTACTCGGTGGTGGAATGTGGAGTTAGAGAGTCACTGATAATCCTCTGTTGGTATTTTGAGTATTGTAAATAAGTTTACAAATAATTTGGTAAATTAGTAAATTTGTTTCATGATTTCATTCAAGAACCATAACCATAGTATGAATGTTATTTGTAAGGAAGATATTTACGCCTGAATGTTCAGGTAGAATAATTTTCAGAAATATGAATTTTCAGAACAAATAACAAATGCTTTATCAATGGATGAAACAGAAGAAGAAAAAGTTGACCTTTTAGATGTGAGAAAATCTTTTGAGAAAGATCCGAGAAAGGTCATTGAGATAGAGATGAACAAGGACGGCATATTCTCCGAGAGAACCATATATGCCATGGAAAACACGTTGAACCTGAGTCTGCTTTCGCCCCCTGAGGGACCGAAGCTGGCAAATGAGGCGGAGGCTCTGTTCGTGCTGTCAAAGAACGGACATATTTTGGAAACCGTAGAGTCTGATTTCATAGAGGGTTATATCTCCCCTATGGTATACCGTTCTTCCTCGATGAAGTTCCCACAGGTTCCAATCGCTCCGAAGTTCGTGAAGATGATCAAGGATATGAATGCTGGAAGCGGTGTTCCTCACGCTACAATCACATCCACAATCAACAACATTCTTGACCGTTTTTTCGGTGCTTATATACGTGTGAGTAATCGTGTCAGATTGGGATACGGCAAGGTCGAGGAATAGCACAGGTATCCTCCGGAGGTCAGTTGTTTCAGGCGGTTCCATCGCTTGCGCGAGAGCAAATTTTTTTAATTTGCCATAGCTTAATAGGGCAAAATATTGGCGGAGCCACCGCATCCACTCCGTTGGGATGCTATATTTAACCCTATTAAGGCATGTGGCTTCGCCCCCACCCGCCCCACATTTTGCAGCTTTCGAGCCTATTTTTATTCACGAAATTACCATAAATCACCCAGAAAAATCATCGCCATGGACGGGTTGAGCCACTACCAGCGCAACTGCCAGCCCGCCTTCGGCACAGCTTCCGTATGGCGGAAATCCTCCGGCAGCTTCCAAATGGACGCCACAGAAGCTGACATTTATCTGCTCTCCGACAGCGGCGCCCCTTTCCGGCCCTACATCTACCTGGCTGTGGACAGCGCCACCCAGCTCATTGCCGGGGTGTGGGTGGGGGAGTCGTGCGATGAAATGTCTGTTCCGCAACATGCTTGTACAGGGACTTAATGCGGATCCGAATATTGAGGTGGTAGCCGAGGCGGAAGATGCCTATGCGGCGAGGGATGCCAT
>CAJUOE010000331.1 GCA_910587895.1 uncultured Lachnospiraceae bacterium | reverse complement strand
TCTTTCCCTCAAAAAAGTCGATCTGCGACTGTGTTTTCTGAAATCTCTCGATTTTCTCCTCCGTGCTCTTCAACCCTGCCCCATAGTGCTGCGTCAGAACTGAAAGCGGACAATGGATGACGTCACGCCAGAATTGAAGAGGCTGCTTGATTTTATTGATGGGAAAGCGCCGGAGGATGAGTTTACCAGGGAATTGGATGGGGCAGTGCAGTCAGCCAGAAAAAATGAGAAGTGGAGGTTGGATTATATGACGTTGCAGATGCATTATCAGGAAAAATATGAGCAGGGTGTAGAGCAAGGAATAGAGCAGGAGAAAAGGCAGTCTGTAATGAGGATGATAGAAGCAGGAAAATTATCTTTAGATGAGATTGCATTATATTCAGGACTCACTTTGGAACAGGTATCTGAACTGGAAAAAGAGTTTCAGCCAGCGTGAATCCTGGGAAGACAGTAAAAGGCAGATGAAGTTTAAAAATAAGCAAACAGTTTTAGGTTGGTGAAAAGGCGTATGGGGTATAAGACCATGCGCTTTTTGAAAATCTAACCGGGGTATCTGAGAAATGTCTTTATACAGTTTTTGTATCCGCATATTTGAGTGCAGAAGCTGTTTTTATATTCAATGGAGCTATCTCCTGAGCCACTGTATTCTTCTTATCAATTTTTATTTTTAAGGAGGATTCTGTATGGATGGCAAGGTAATATATCAGGCAGTTCCAGAGTTTACTGGCCGCAATGTGCCAGTATCAGTTGTGGCAAAGGTGATGGGAAAAGACAAGCAGTTTGTAAGGCAGGGTATGATCCACGGTAATTTGCCGATCGGCTCCGTGTTCAAGAAGGAAGGCTCAAACCAGTATGATTATTATGTAAGCCCGAAGCTGTTATGGGAATTTACAGGCTTTATTTACCGTGGCGAAACGGAGAAGGACTTTGAATGATGCGGGGTATCCTGAAAAAGTGAGCTGTTGTTAAGCAATTTTTTACCTGTAGATATGAAAACTTTGAGGCGGGAAATCCCGGCTTTCCGGTGAGTTGCATCCTACTGAGTTGTATGCTAACATGCCAGCACGGAAGGAAACATGGGTGTAGGGGCGTTGTTGGTTCATGGGGTGCTCTGGGGTGGCGTAGGGTTTTCTGGGAAAGTATCACGCAAGACACAAATCGCCCAAAAAGCCCGGAAAACCGCCGCTTACTGAGTACATCGAGGAAGCCGCAAAAGCCGGAAAGTTCTAAGAAAACCGCTAAAAACGGGCATTCCTGACGCAGGGACGGCGTGGGACGGGCTGGATTTCCGCGAGTAATGAGCCAAGTAGCCATGCTTGCATGGATATTTGGCGAATACCGCGAGAGGGGGCTGTCGGTTAATACCAATTTTTAGACCCGGACAGTTGAAAAGGAGACGATCCCACAGAATCGAGCTTTTTTAAGGCCAGATTTCATTGTGGGATCGCCGTCTTCTTTTTATAACCTCTATTTTAGGGCGCAGAAACCCCTTGTTTGGATTTTTCGGGGCACTCTACCGGCTAAGCCGTTTTCTGCTCTTTTTTTCCTTCAAATTTTTCGATTTCATGATGTAAAAACCGATGGTATTTCATAATGTTCCGCCCAATCGCATACAGCATGAACTCTTTATATACTTTATCTGCAGAACGATAGTTGAACCGCCGGAAGTCCTCGTTCTCTTTCATATCACCGAAATGTCCTTCTGTCTGGATGGAACGTATCTGCCGTTTCAAAATCCCTTCCTCACTCTGGATATTTGTATGGGATTCTTCTTTTAATTCTTCCCACCGTTCGTTGATCTTCATGACTTTATTGCGGCCTGGATTCTTTTCGGCATTGTATTTATACAAACATTTGGATTTATGGTCACAGCCGCTACAGTCCGCACAGCCGTATACTTCTACCGTCTGGGTATAACCGTCCTGTTCTCTGCTTTCCGTCCGGATATGGCGCAGATCCCTTCCGTCATGGCAGATGTAATAGTGCTCATCCTCAAAAACGGCGTATGCCATGTTGTAATACTTCCCGATATCTTCTTTATAAGCACGGGTTTTCCGTTTCTCATGGTCCTGAAGCTTGATATAGCTCATGATCCCGCTCTCTTTCAGATACAGCAGGTTCTTTTCGCTGCAGTAGCCGCTGTCGGCAGCCACCGCCTCCAGAGTATCCCCAAACGCGTTCCGGTGCTTTTTCAAAACGGGAATCAGCGTATTGTAGTCCGTCCGGTTATTACTCACATATCCGTGGACTATAAAGTAATTCTCCACCGCGATCTGGACATTGTATGCCGGCTTTAGCTGCCCGTTCAGCATATGGTCCTCTTTCATCCGCATGAATGTTGCTCCCAGATCCGTTTTGGAATAGCTGTTGCGGTCTTTCCCCATGATCTCAAAGCATTCCTTATATTCCATCAGGCGCCTGCCGCATCCTTCCAGCTCTTCATAGAGTTTCTGGAGCTCCGGCTTGCGCTTCCCTTTTCCGAAAACGAATTCGATCATTTCCCCTTGGGCAACCCGCACCAGGTTCTGCTGCAGTTTCAGGATTTCAAGAGGGGAGCAATGGTCAATTTCAATGACGGCATTATTAGAAATCTTCTTGTGCTTTGTAAGCTTCCGTTTCCTGTTTTCTTCGATCACTTTTTTGACTTTGTCCATTCCTTCTGTCACGAACATATGGGCATCCCCCAGATCGTATTTCGGTCCGTACCCATTCTCCTGCAGGAAGGCATTATACTTTGCGTAAAGGGTATCTATGGTGTCCAGCAGTCCGGCAAGATGGTAGTTGAGGCTGCCCCGCCAGACGAAGGTGTATCTGTTTGCGTTCGCTTCCAGTTTTGTCCCGTCAATATAGAGTTCCTTCAACGTGACCAGCCCTTCTTTTTCCAAACGACGCATAAACTGGTAATTTAATTCATCCAGGACTTCCCCCGTCAGTTTTTTCCCTTTAAAATCGTAAAAGGCATCCCTCTGGGGCTTCTGCCCTTTGGCCAGCCAGATAAATGCAAGATCCCTCCGGCACAGGTCAACAATACGGTCAACCGCCCTGACCCCGCGCATGTTGGCATAGGTAATAACAGAATACAGCATGATTGGATTGAACCCGGTTCTTCCCTTATCAGAATAGCAGGCCAGCAGGCCTGAAAAATCTAAATCCTCCATCACTTTTTTCAGGGTATAGACTGGATCGTCGTCGGGTAAACCCAATTCATAAAAACTGAAGTTAATTTTCTGTTGCCCAAACTCAAAAAAGTCGTTATAATAGTCTTGTTTTAGCATAGTTTCATTATAACATGAAACGAGGAGAAAGATGGTTGTCGTTAGCCATCTTTTTCTTTTTTATAAAAGTTTTTATAAAAGATTTCAGGGGTCGGTGTGATTCAAACGAATCACACCGACCCCTGTTTGGAACTATCTATTTTCCGACAGCCCCCTTGTTCCGCAAGACACGCGCATGACACACACAAGACTCAGGGACAAGTCACACAAGACACAAGACCCATAAGGCGGGCGGTTCTGCCGTCAGACAGTCTATTTTGTCGAGTTGGTTATCGGAGGCAGTTTGTTGGCTGTTTGATATGGGTGAGTTGCTTCATGTGGGAGTTTCCTTCCAATACAGGCTATAGCAGATGTGGTTTTACATTTTTGCTTGCCTGTTCTGGGAGGGGACTCTTTTTTGTTTTATGAGTTGGGGCGGATACTTTCTTTAAAATATATGAGGCTGTTTCAAGGCAGATGTTCTGAGTTGAAATATTGGCATTGTTTTAAGGCGGATATTCTGTTTTGAATTTTATGGCACTGTTTTAAGGCAGATATTCTGAGTTGATGTACATGTGTTATTTTAAGGTGGATATTTTGTTTTGAATCATATGGCATTGTTCCAAGGTAAATGTTCTGAGATGAGCTGTGTGCGTTGTTTTAAAGGGTATATTCTATCTTGAATTATTTGGCATTGTTTCAAGGCAGACATTTTGATTTGAGATGTATTGTTTTAAGACAGTCCCGCCGATAGTATCCTGTGCCGCAGATTCTTTCCAAACCAGCAGCATTATTTTTGAAGGAGGTCTTGGTTATGGCAATGAGGAGGGCGAATGGCTCAGGGAATGTTGTTAAGATGAAAGGCAACAGGCGCAAGCCCTGGCGGGCGCGCGTGACTGTGGGGTGGACGGAAGATGGGAAGC
>CAJUOE010000330.1 GCA_910587895.1 uncultured Lachnospiraceae bacterium | reverse complement strand
TTTTTGATTCCATTGATCGTCTCCTTGCCCGCATTATTCCTCTGGGCGTCCGAGTGGGGCACATCTTCCCCATCCCTGATTGAGATTGCCGTAATCGCATTTATCGGCGGTACGCTTGGTATCCTGTTTATGGTACCTTTAAGAAAAGCATTGATTGTTCAGGAACACGGCACGCTTCCGTATCCGGAAGGAAAAGCCTGCGCAGAAGTCCTGATGGCCGGTGAAGAGGGCGGAGCCAAAGCTTCCACCGTATTTGCAGGTCTGGGAATTGCAGCCGCATATAAATTTATTACCGATGGCTTGAAAGTATTCCCCAGCGAAGTTCATTATGAGATTCCGGTATACAAGGGCTCCGGTGTTGGTATGGACGTACTTCCGGCGCTTCTCGGTGTCGGCTACATCTGCGGGCCCAAGATTTCTTCCTATCTGTTCTGCGGTGGTACCCTGGGCTGGTTTGTACTGATGCCATTGATCGTATTATTCGGCGGCGATATTGTTATGTTCCCGGCAGACGTCAGTATCGCACAGCTCTATGCGGAAGGCGGCTCTTTTGCCATCTGGACAAACTATATCAAATACATCGGCGCTGGCGCCGTTGCCTGCGGCGGCGTTATGAGCCTGATTAAGTCCCTGCCTCTGATTATCAAAACGTTCCGCGAAGCAATGAAGGGCTTTGGCAAGGGAGAAATTACAGACGAGCGTACCAACCAGGATTTGAATATCAAGGTGATCCTGATCGGCGTTGTCGTTCTGGCGCTTGCCATCTGGATTATTCCGGTAATTCCGATTAATTTATTTGGAGCATTCCTGATTGTTATCTTCGGCTTTTTCTTCGCTACGGTCTCCTCTCGTATGGTCGGACTTGTAGGAAGCAGTAACAATCCGGTTTCCGGTATGACAATCGCTACCTTATTGGTGGCTACCATCGCCCTGAAAGCAACCGGCATGACCGGACAACCCGGCATGACCGCTGCAATTGCCATTGGCGGCGTGATCTGTATCGTTGCAGCGATTGCAGGCGATACTTCACAGGACTTAAAGACCGGCTATATCTTAGGTGCAACACCGAAGAAACAGCAGATTGGCGAGCTTGTAGGCGTACTTGCCTCCTCCCTTGCCATCGGCGGCGTTCTCTATCTGCTGCATCTTGCATGGGGCTACGGCAAGGCACAGCTCCCCGCTCCACAGGCAACATTGATGAAGATGATTGTGGAAGGCGTTATGGATGGCAACCTGCCCTGGACTCTGGTCGGCATCGGCGCATTTATCGCCATTGTCGTGGAAATCCTCGGTATTCCGGTACTTCCATTTGCCATTGGTCTGTATCTGCCCATCCACTTAAGCACACCGATGATGGTTGGCGGTATCGTTAAGTTGATTGTAGAAAAGAAAAAGAATGCCAGCGAGAAAGAGATCAAAGACGCAGATTCCAACGGTATCCTGTTCTCCTCCGGCTTAATCGCAGGAGAAGGTCTGGTCGGTATCTTCCTTGCCATCCTTGCCATCATCCCTGTAGGTAACAGCAATGTCGGCGATATCATAGGCTCTGCCCTTCCCGGGGCGATTCCGGTTCTTTCAAATATGAACTTTGGCAACATCCTCGGACTCATCGCATTCGCACTGTTGACCTTAAGTCTGTGGTCCTTCTGCTACCGCAAGACAAAGAAAGCAAAATAATCGCTGAATAACAAAATGCAGCGCAAATGGTTAAAAGGAGCATCTGTGTGAGAAAGACGAAAAAAAATTTCATGGATTTTATTCCGGTCTGCAGTCCTGCAAACACCTGGGATACAAGCAAAAAAGGCATTGTGACCGTCCATATGGAGAACAAGGGGTTCTATAACTGGATTGCACAGAAAGTATTCAAGCGTCCCCGCGTCAGCCATATCACACTGGACAAATACGGAAGTTTTGTCTGGCAGCAGATGGACGGCGTGCGCAATGTCCATGAGATTTCCAAACTTGTATCTGCACAGTTTGGGGAAGATGCGGAACCACTGGTACCAAGACTGGTAAAATATATCCAGATTTTGTATGAGAATAAATTCATCGGATATGTGAAACAGAAATAATATCGCAGATATGAAACCCCGCCGGATGGAAACACCTTCCATCCGGCGGGGTTTTTACTAGTAAATCATGACCTTTTTCCCCTGCCCTTTTCCTTTAAAGATATTTTCGTATTTTTTCAGTTTCTTTGAAGGTACTTTTATTTTAGCCTTCGCATAAACTTTTCGCAGGGCGTTCTTGCCTACGCTGGTAAGCTTTGTTGATTTTACCTTAATCGTCTTAAGCTTCACGCAGTTCCTGAAAGCCTCTTTGCCAATCTTCTTTACATTCTTACCAAGCGTCACACTGGTAAGTTTCTTACAGTCCATAAACGCATTGTTTCCGATGGAAGTTACTTTATCCCCGACGGTAACTTTGCTAAGATTCTTACAGCCTCTGAAGGCGCCATTTCCAATAGTGGCCACATAATTCCCGATAGTTACCTTCTGTAATTTCTTATTGTTCTTAAACGCATTTGCCGCCACCGAAGTTATCCGGTAAGTAATGCCGCCAATTTTTGCGGTTTTCGGAATCTGGAACGTCTTAGCCGTACTCGTTGTCTTTACAAATGCCAGCTCAGATTTCTCCTTCGTTACCTTGAAGGTATTCTTGCCTGATTTGAGCGTCGTTCCCTTTTTCGGAGCATCCGGTTTCGGTGGCTGGGGATCTTTTTCTCCAGACTCGTCTTTGGGCGGTGCAACTTCTCCCGGTTTCTTCAGGCCTGCAATCGCCGTGCGGATTGTTTCAGCCGCGCGGTTTACGCTCTCCTGCGTGGCATCGGAGCGTAAAAGCTGTGCCATTCCCGCAGCCACCGCATTCTCAACAACCGCAAATGTCTGCTGCGTATACTCTGATTGTTTCAGCACTCCGGCAAGGTTCAGCTGCGTTTTCAGGGCGCTGCGGTCTGTTCCTGTCTTTTTCTGGATAGAAATCCAGCTTAGTAACGGTGCATCTGCATCTCCCCGTTCCAGGGAAAGCGTGACATCCGCCCCATTTTTCAATGTCAGGTCATTTACTGCTACCTGCCGGCTGCTCTTGATCTCATACGTGCCCCAGTCTTCTGCTGCTGTCTCAGAGTCATCCAGATATGCCTTTAAAACAATCGGACGAACTTTCTTATTCTTCTCATACCACCAGTCATTGAGTCCGTATGCAACCGTGTAGGTTCCGGCGTCCACAGGTATCTTATATTGAATCTTATCGTCTGTCGGGTCGTACCATCCGCTGCTGTAAGAATCATTTCCGTCATATCCGCTGGCAGAAGATAAATATCCCCAGGAACCCGCGGTGTATGGCTTATCCGCCGTTTCATTCTTCAATGCCACAGCCGCATCCAATGCTGCATACTGTGTGGAATCCACCCAGTTGCAGTCTATGAAATACTGCACGTCTTCCGGCACAATCTGTACCGTCTGCGAGACACCATAGGATTTGCCTTTTACCGCCGCCTTGCCACTTACGGAAACCGTTGTGTACTCTGCGCCTTCAAACTGTTTTGCCGTAACATCCTTCCAGGAAACGACAGGCACATCCATCGTTCCTCCGCCCAGGGTTGCCGCCTTTACCGTCTTTGGAAACTGCGGGATAACGCCGCTTACTGTATTTATCAGCGGCTGCTCGATAACTCCCATCGGCGTGGAGTCATTTTCATTGTATTCTGCAATCATGATAAAACTGATCATCGGGCTCTGGTTACTGTTTCCCGCGCCTTTGACCGCCTTTACGCTCAAGGTTCCATCCGCAGCCAGCGTGGTCTTATAATTTTTGAAAATTCCAGTGGACGGAACAAGCCCCTCATCTTTTGTCTGATCATTGATGACAATGTCCGTATAGCGGCTGCCATTGTTCCAGGGGTCTTTCATGGCAACGATGACATTGTACATTCCAGCCGGCAGCTCAAACTTATACTCCATCCCTGCCGCGCATTCCCGGACGCTGGTCCAGCGGTCGGAAGTCGTATAATATGCGGCGCTGTCGCTTCCTGTATATCCCCAGCTTCTTCCTGATACGGGATCCTCCCCATATTCCTGATCCAATACGCTGTTGTAACTTCCAAACTGTTCGTCAGACGCCAGGGAAGTAATATTTGACGCGCCTGCATCCACGAAATAACACAGGTTTCCTTCCGGAACACACGGCGTTGCCGTTACCAGATTCGAGATGCCGCCCAGGCTGTCTTCCACCTGTATATAGTAAGTCGTTCCATTGGTAAGCCCCTTTATAACAGCCGTGTTCACACCTACATTTTCTGTCTGATTGAGATTTCCCTCCGCTGTCCCATATTTAATCGTATAGGAATTGCTGCCAATGACCTCGTCAAAATTGACGCGCAAAGCGCCGTCATACGTTACCACCTTACGTATCATCGGCTTGCTCTGCAGGGAAACCTCACCGCAGATGATTTCCGCGCGGCTTAACGACAGAGAAGTTCCCTCGCCCGACGAAACGTCAATGGTTACCTCGATGGTATGCTCCCCTTCTGCCAATGTTCCGGTATCGCATACCATCGCAGCGGGATTCTCCGTCTCCGCCTGAAGATCTACCTGTCGGGGCGTCCCACCGTCCACAGATATATTGACAAGCGCTCCCTTCGCACCTTTTGCCGCATACAATGATGCGCGTTTTCCGCGGAACGTAAAGACTGCTGTTGCTTCCTTATCCGTAGTGCTCTGATTTGTCCAGGTTCCCGTATAAGTAAATTTATCCATATCCGATACTGTCACACCAGTCTCGGAAGGCGTTTTAATGTCGCTCTCCACAATCTTCTTATAATTGTCCATGTCTGTCTCTACCGGAATCACGTAAGTTGCCACGGAATTCTCCGGAAGCGAAACATCTAAAATACCGCCTGTGACATCCTGTGTCTCAACCAGTTCACAGTTCTCTTCATCGGAAGTCCGGTAGACCTGCGCCGTTTTCAGATTGCCAAATAATGACAGATCCACCGTCGTATCACGGTTTCCATTGAAACTCTGTGCCACGATCACGAGCTCTTTGCCATTTGGTGAAACTGCTGCGCACATATCTTTGTCCGCAATTTCAATCATGGTGTAGCCGGCCTTTAAGTATTTGCTGTACTGCATCATGGTATAGAGCTGCTTGCTGACTGCCCAGTATCCTTCCTCTGGAACACCGTCTTTGGGACTGCCATCGCTGTTTACGAGGCTGGTATGGTAATCTGCCACAGGCCCGTCAGATTCGAATACACAGTGAATCAGGCCCCAGCTCTCATCCCTGTGCAGGCATTCATATTCACTGTCCGCAACCAGCCATGCCACCCATGCGGAAGGCTGCATATATTTCAAATCTGCCATAATGCCTTCGCTCTGGTCTTTGGTGTTCGTATCCGCCATGGAATCGTGGCTGTGGGTATTGTAATTGCCCCTGGTGATTTCAGACATCCACAGTTCCTTGTCGTAGGATGCCGCCAATTTGCGCAGGGTATGGCGCTCGCTGTCGCTGCCGCTGTATGTATGGGCGCCAATCGTCGGTATGCTGTTTTTCGCATCCGCAGTCAGCTTGTTGAACGAGCTGATGGCATTTGACAATGCCGTCTCATCGGTACCGGTAAGCTTAATGTTATCCAGCGCGCCGTCAAATTCCTCTGCTCCAAGCGCATTCTGCATGGCCAGCAGCATATTGGACTGCTCTGTGCCTGGCTTAAACGTACAGCCCTCCTGCTTGGCGCTGCCGTTGCTCCAATAGTTTGTATCCGGCTCGTTCATGGGCTCTATATAGTCCACATGCGCGCCGAATTTTGTACTCAGGTCGTTCTCAATCCATCTGGCGGCTCTTGCCATATAAAGTGCAAAATCGTCGTACCTATCTTCCTTTAAGTTAGACGCCGCATTCACGCCTCCGGTAGAACTGCCGGAATTCGTCATATAGTAGGGCGGTGAATTGGAAAACACCTCATTGATGATGTCGTTTGAGGTATAGTTCTTTTCCGCCGTATCCTTGCGCCACTTATTTGCCTGCTCCAGCATCCAGAGCTGCCCGGCGTCACTCATATCTTCTGTCTTTTTCGCGTAAAATGCCTCCGCATCAAACGCTCCGGTTCCGTCTTTGGTTCCGGTCATGTCTTCGGTCCATCCGGGCACGAGCCCTTCCACACGCTTGATGGACGTATCCTCCTTATCGCCGCCGCCCACATTGTAGCGGACAATGTTGAAATTCAGGTATTCCGGGGAAAATGCCAGCTCGGCAATCTCCTCACGATCCGGCCTGCCATTCCCGTTGAAATCCGTATTCCCCCAGGAGCCGATGATATTGCCCCACCAGCACATGGAGGTCCCCCATCCTTTCAATGTCTGGTAATGAATCTGAGGATTCACAGCAACCTCTCCGACTGCCCCCTGCGCCGCAGCATGTACGCTCATCGCCGGAACCTGCGTTCCCACAGCGCCAGCCAGCATGACGCCGGTCAGCATTCCTGCCAGCAAACGCCTGAAATGTCTTTTCTTGTACATCATAATCTTCTCCCTTCCTTCTGTTATTTTTATTATTTCAAGGATGTATCCTTATCCTGAATTTTAATATAATGGAAGGAAGTTTTCAAGCAGATTATGCTATATATTTTTCTGTATTTTATGCAGTGTTCACCCTATTTCGCCCCTGCCAGTCCTCTGGCTTTTATATTCAGAGTATTTCCCTCTTTACAGGGACGCACCAGCAGGTAAACAAAGCCGATGATCAAAAGGATTGCCGCTATCGTTCCCAGCCCGAACACGCCTGTTGTAATCCACGTTCCAATCTGGTAAATGCACAGGGCAACCACCCAGGCAAGGGCGCATTGGTATCCAATCGCAAACAGAAACCATTTCGTATTGTTCATCTCGCGCTTAATTGCCCCCATTGCCGCGAAACAGGGCGCGCACAACAGATTAAATACCAGGAAAGAATACGCGGCTGCCGCTGTCAGGTGTGCAGAAAGCGTTCCCCATATCTCGGCTCCATCCTCTGCCACTTCCGCAAATCCAAAAAGTATTCCGAACGTGCCAACCACGTTTTCCTTCGCAACAAGACCCGTGATGGCTGCCACCGCCGATTTCCAGTCTCCCCATCCGAGTGGTGCGAATATCCAGGCAAACACATTTCCAATGGATGCCAGGATACTGTGCTCGATCTCCATATCCTCAAGCATACGAAACTTTCCGTCTACCCATCCGAAATAAGTCGTAAACCATATGAAGATGGTCGATAAAAGAATAATCGTTCCGGCTTTTTTAATGAAAGACCATCCACGCTCCCACATGCTCCTGAGCACATTCCCAGCGGCCGGCATATGGTAACATGGCAGCTCCATCACAAACGGCGCCGGCTCGCCCGCAAACATGCGTGTTTTCTTCAAGATAATTCCAGAGCAGATAATTGCCGCAATCCCCACAAAAAATGCGCTCCAGGACACCCACCATGCATTTCCGAAAAACGCTCCTGCAATCAAGGCAATAATCGGCAGTTTCGCGCCACAGGGAATGAAAGTGGTTGTCATAATCGTCATCTTGCGATCCCTGTCATTTTCAATTGTCCGGGAGGCCATAACGCCCGGGACGCCGCATCCGGTTCCGATCAGCATCGGAATGAATGATTTTCCGGACAGGCCGAACTTACGGAAAATGCGATCCATGATAAATGCCACCCGCGCCATATAGCCGCAGCCTTCCAGGAAAGCCAGGAAGATGAACAGCACGAGCATCTGCGGCACAAACCCCAGCACCGCGCCCACACCTGCAACAATGCCATCTACCACCAGTCCCTGCAGCCAGGATGCACAGCCAATCGCCTCCAATCCGCTGGAAAAGAGTTCCGGAATCGCCGGGACATGAATGCCCTCCATCCCAAACAGGTGGAATCCCTCGCCGAAAACGCTGTCATTTACAAAAGAAGTCGCCCAGTCTCCGACTGTCGTAACCGACACATAATAGACAATTGCCATGACTGCTGCAAAAATGGGCAGCGCAAGGAAACGATTGGTCACAATTCTGTCAATCTTATCAGAAATACTGGCCTGGCCTTTTTTCTGTCTTGTGCAGCAATCACTGATGATGGCAGAAATATACAAATAACGTTCATTCGTAATGATGCTCTGCGCATCGTCGTCCATCTCTTTTTCAATCGCAGTGATTTGTTCCGTCACATCCGGCATATGTTTCAAATGAGCAGCAACCTTATCATCTTTCTCCAACAGCTTCACTGCAAAGAAACGCCTCTGTTCCTCCGGTACGTAAGAGGCAATTTTATCTTCAATGATATTCAGCACGCTCTCCACTTCCGGCGCAAATTCATGTACGCGTTTTACTGGTTTTTTCTGCCGCGCTGACGCTACGGCTTTCTCTGCCGCCTCCCTGATTCCGTTTCCTTTCAATGCAGAGATTTCCACAACCGGACAGCCGAGTTTCTCACTCAGCTTTCTGATCTGTATCTTATCCCCGTTTTTCGACACAATATCCATCATATTGACAGCCAGGACAACCGGAATGCCCAGTTCCATCAATTGCGTGCTAAGATACAGGTTCCGCTCCAAATTCGTTCCATCAACGATGTTTAAAACAGCGTCCGGCCGCTCTTCTATCAGATAATTCCTCGCTACCACCTCCTCAGGCGTGTAAGGTGACAGGGAGTAAATTCCCGGCAAGTCCGTAACGGTCACATCCTGATATCCCTTTAATTTTCCCTCTTTTTTCTCAACGGTAACGCCCGGCCAGTTTCCGACAAACTGATTGGAACCGGTGAGCGCATTGAATAACGTTGTTTTCCCACTGTTTGGGTTTCCAGCCAATGCTATTTTAACTGACATTTCCATACTCCTTCCGTCTTTCGACATTTTTGTTTGTTATCGCTAATTGTAATTAGTGTCTACTAACTCATGTGCAAAAAAATCATAAAACTTCTATCATAGCGGCATCCGCCTTTCGAAGGGACAGCTCGTATCCCCGCACAGTCACTTCCACGGGATCGCCGAGAGGCGCTGTCTTCCTTACAAACACTTCCACGCCTTTCGTAATTCCCATATCCATAATGCGGCGTTTTACTGCTCCCTCTCCATGAAGCTTTGCAACTTTCGCGGTTTTTCCGCAGGGAATTTCTCTTAATGTCTTCATCATGTTTCCTTCCTTCTCATACTAAAATTTTATTTGCCATATCTTTTATTTTCATTAGTTAGTATATACTAACTTTTATTAGATGTCAATAACTTTTCACAAAAAATGGAACATTATACCAGTTCAGCCTGTTTGTTACAGAATTTTACCACAGCTCCACAAAACCATTTGCCATTTACTGGTTTTTTGAGTATACTGGTGATAGCAACTGATAATCTGTTTATAAAGAGGATGCTACGATGAAAAATACTGAATCTGCTGAAAATTATCTGGAAACGATTCTGATATTAAGCCAGGAACTTCCGGTAGTGCGCTCCATAGACGTCGCCGCCCAGCTCGGCTTTAAGAAATCAAGCGTCAGCGTGGCCATGAAAAACCTGCGTGCAAAAGGTTACATTGTGGTCTCGGATTCCGGATTCATTACCCTGACAGAGGCCGGAAAAGAAATCGCCGACATGATTTACGAGCGTCATAATTTCCTCTCCTCATGGCTGATGAGCCTCGGCGTAGACGAGGATACTGCCCTGGAGGACGCCTGCCGGATTGAGCACGTCATCAGCAAAGAAAGTTTTGCAGCCATCAAGAAACATGTGAAGATAACATAATAAGATTCGCAAAAGGCGCAGCCAGATCATCTGACTGCGCCCTTCATGTCTGGGCTATGTATCTTTTCCTGTGGCAAATTACATAATAATAATGTTATTGCACCTCATATCCTTACCAAGGTCATAAATCTTGCCTGTTTCAATTCCTACCACCTTCGGCCGGAGGATATAACCGGGATTGTTCTGTACGACTTTCGCCTTTTCTCCGTTACTGAGCTGTACAATTGTATCCACCGGGTACAAAATCATACTCTCAAGGAAACTTTTCATGACGTCGAGATCCAGCTCCTGCGTCATGGACATTATCATTTCCACCGCATCCCTCTGGGAAAACGCCTTCTTATAGGAGCGCTCCGTAACGAGGGCATCATAGATATCCACGACAGACAGTATCCGGGCAAACAAATGCATCTTTTCGGAGGTAACCCCCATGGGATATCCCATGCCGTTCATCTTCTCATGATGCTGGAGCACCCCCAGCAGCACAGCCGGAGAGTACCCTTCTTTCTCCTTTAAAATCTCATAGCCGTATACGGAATGCTGTTTCATGATTGCAAATTCTTCATCATCCAGCCTTCCGGGCTTGTTGAGCACTTCGTTGGGAATCTTCGATTTCCCCAGATCGTGCAGCAGTCCGGCAATGCCGATTTCATACACTTCCTTATCATTCAATCCATGCTGCCTTGCCACGATCATTGCCATCGTAGCAACATCAACGCTGTGCTTGAATGTATATTCATCGCTGATCTTCAACGTACTGATATCAACCGCAATCGCATCATTATCAGAAATCGCGCGCATCAACTCGCCTGTAATCTGATTGGTGGCATCCGCAAAATCCTGCGTATCCGTGTTATTGTAAAGATACTGGATGCCCTCTGCCACACGTTTCTTCACGCTTTCTGTCAGCTTTACCTTCGCACGATCCTCCACCCTGGCCTTCTCAATTACGCTTTTGGCCAGAAGTGATATTTTCTCTTCCTCGGGATCTTCCTCACCTTCCCGAATGTATACGCCATTAATCCCCAGTTTCAACAGCGAATCTATCAAATACCCATCCAGTGGCGCTCCCCGGGCAATCAGGATTCTTCCTCGCCGGTCTACGATCGCCTGGTCAATTCTCATTCCTTCTTGCAAAGACCTTGTCCTCACGAAAGTTCTTTTAACCACAAGTCTTACCTCTGTACCCTTCTCCAAACATATGGTTTCTCAGGTTCCTTCCTGCTCTTTCTCGGAATATTAATTATACACTATATTTCCATTAATTCCAAGTTCCATTTTGTACTTTTTGTACATTTAAAAATTTCAACCTTTTTTTGAACATTTTTTCAGTTTCGGCATTATTACTAATTTGATAGTGGGTATTTTGTAGAATTTAACTATACAGAATGAAAAGCAGCAGATATGCTACCCTTACTATACCAGAGTGCGCCCGCCTTGTAAACTCCCTTTTGCTGGAATAGGCGCAGCTTTAAGGCTGCCACTGCTGCCAGCCTCTCAAAGTCGCTGTATCTGATATTAAGCCAGCTTTTCCAGCTCTTCTGTGAAAAGCTCCCCAGCAGAACGGTAGCCATGTATCCTGCGTGGGTATCCGTTTATCCAGCTCTCTATTTGCTCTATTTCCTCGTCGGTCTTATCGTCAAAGTTTGTACCCTTTGGCACTTTTCGCCGTACCATTTTATTTGTTACCTCATTCGTTCCACGCTCCCAGCTACTATACGGGTGGCAGTAATATAAATGCGTCCTCTTTTCCCCCTCTTCCAGTGCAGAACGCTCTAAGCCGTTCACGTCTGCAAACTCGCTGCCATTGTCTACCGTGATTGTTTTAAATATCTGCTTAAACATATCTGCACCATATCTGCGCTCTAATTTATCCAGCGCCGCTACTACCGCCTCGTCCGTATGGTCTGGCAGCTTAAATATAATCTCGTCCCGTGTCTTTCTTTCCGTCAGTACCAGCAGCGTATTTTTAGATACTCCCTTTTTCCCTATCACGCTATCCATTTCCCAGTGTCCGAACTCTTCCCGCTGGTCTATCTCTTCTGGGCGCTTTTCTATGCTGTCGCCTGCTGCTGCCCGTGCCTGCTGCTTACGTACTTTCTTATAGCCCCGCTTTTTATTCTTTTTTACTGGCAAATCCTTATTAGTCAGCTTAAGGAAAACGCCCTTATCTATGTAGCTGTAAAGGGTAGCCACGCAGACGGTAGTATTAAATTCGCCCTCTCTTCCCTGCGCCTTAAGCTCCCCCAGCACTGCTGCTGGGCTGTAATCCTCGTTTACTATCTTGTCCTCTATGTAATTTGCATATGCAATATCATTGCCTATTTTAAGCTGTGTGCCTCTTACCTTTAAATTTTCCTCTGCCTTTTCCTGCGCTATGTCTGGGCTGTATCTTATTTCTGTCGTCCAGTCGCTATTACGGTGTTCATACTCTCCCCTTTTCAGCTCATTGTATATAGTGCTGCGGTGTACTCCCAGATGCGCCGCTATTTTTGCCTTGCTTAATCCCTCTTTAAGAAGTGCCTCTATTTTTATCCTATCTGCCCTTGTCAGCTGGTGGCT
>CAJUOE010000329.1 GCA_910587895.1 uncultured Lachnospiraceae bacterium | reverse complement strand
GGTGGGATCTTGCAAGGTTTAGATGGGATCAAGAAAGCCTATGAAACTCGGCGTGGTAGTCGCTTTTGGCGCGGCATTCATCATGCTTGAGTCCTACCGTGCCGACCGCCTGAAAATCTGGCTGGAGCCGGAGAAGTATGAAAAAGGATACCAGACGTTGCAGGGTCTGTATGCGATTGGCTCCGGAAGCCTGTTTGGAAAAGGCATGGGCGAGAGTATGCAGAAACTGGGATTTGTCCCCGAGGCACAGAATGATATGATTTATTCGATCATCTGTGAGGAACTTGGATTGTTTGGGGCGGTCTGCGTCATTGTGCTGTTTCTGGTGCTGATCTGGCGTTTTATGGTGATTGCGAACAATGCGCAGGATTTGTATGGTGCGTTGATTGTGACCGGAGTTCTTGCACATATTGCCATTCAGGTTATATTAAATATCGCGGTGGTGACAAATACCATACCGAATACAGGAATTTCCCTGCCGTTCATCAGTTACGGAGGCACGTCGGTTGCGTTTCTGCTGGCAGAAATCGGTCTGGCGTTAAGCGTATCAAGGGGAATGCGGCTGGAGGAATAAGGAATGGATAAAGAAAGAAAAAGGCGCAAACAAAAATGGAAGCTGGCAGGAACGTGTTTTTTGCTGTTCCTGCTGGTTCTGGCGGCAGGCGCGTTGGTTGCGCTCAAATTATTTACGGTGGAAACGGTTGTGGTGACGGGGAGCGAGCTTTATTCGGATGAGGCAATTGAGGGCTGGATTCTGGATGACGAATATTCCTGGAACAGCCTGTACGTATTTTTTAAATATAAATTCGAAGAGCCACGGGAGCTGGCGTTTGTGGAGTCCGCGGATATTCGCCTGGAGCCGCCGCATACGCTGAAAATTACCGTGCAGGAAAAAGAGCTGATGGGACGCATTTACATTTCTGCGATGGGGCAGAACGCCTATTTTGACAAGGAGGGCTTAGTTGTGGAAATGTCGTCGGAGGAAATTCAGGGCGTGCCGAAGATTACGGGCATGGATGTGGAGCAGATTGTGCTGGGCGAAAAACTGCCTATCAAGGGAAACAGCGTATTGAAGAACCTGCTGTCGCTTACGCAGGTGCTGAAAAAATACGAGCTGGCGCCTAAGAGCATTAAGTATGGCGTGGAAGGAAGCTATACGCTCAAATATGGTAAAATATCCGTTATGCTGGGACAGGCAGAGGATTTTAATGAAAAAGTGTCGAGGCTTTCAAAAATCCTGCCAAAACTGGAGGGGAAGAAAGGGACGCTGCATTTAGAAAGCTGGTCGGAAAACACGACGGATATTACTTTTGAACAGTCTGGATAAGAAAAAAACACAGGAAATTAAAATTTCTTATTGATTAATTGCTGAAAAAATTATACTATAGTAGAAGAGTTAAAATGTCGGCGAGTATGCCGAGTCATAACTACGATTGGAAAAATAAGAAATCTGGATATAGAATAGAAGGAGGAAGAACCTTGCTTGAAATTAAGACAGCTGGGATGGAGTCCAGTGCAAAAATCATCGTGATTGGTGTAGGCGGAGCCGGAAATAACGCGGTGAATAGAATGATTGAGGAGAATATCGGTGGTGTTGAGTTTATCGGGGTGAACACGGATAAGCAGGCTCTTACCTTGTGTAAGGCACCTACGTTAATTCAGATTGGCGAGAAACTTACCAAGGGTCTGGGCGCAGGCGCACAGCCGGAGATTGGTGAGAAAGCTGCGGAGGAGAATGTTGAAGAGCTGACGGCGGCAATCAAGGGTGCGGATATGGTATTTGTCACATGCGGAATGGGCGGTGGAACCGGAACGGGAGCCGCGCCGGTGGTGGCAAAGCTGGCGAAAGAGATGAATATTTTAACCGTAGGCGTTGTGACCAAACCGTTTAAGTTTGAGGCAAAAGCGCGTATGGTCAATGCGCTGGGAGGCGTGGAGCGTTTGAAGGAGAATGTCGATACGCTGATTGTGATTCCCAATGATAAGCTGCTTGAGATTGTGGACAGGCGTACAACGATGCCGGACGCCCTGAAGAAGGCGGATGAAGTCCTGCAGCAGGCAGTGCAGGGAATTACGGACTTAATCAATGTTCCGGCATTGATCAACCTGGACTTTGCAGATGTACAGACTGTTATGAAGGACAAGGGACTGGCACATATCGGCATCGGCCTTGCTAAGGGTGACGATAAGGCGACTGAGGCAGTGAAACTGGCAGTTTCAAGTCCATTGTTAGAGACTACGATTACAGGCGCGTCCCATGTCATCATCAATATTTCAGGAGATATCTCCCTGATGGACGCCAACGATGCGGCAAGCTACGTACAGGATCTGGCGGGTGAGAGCGCGAATATTATCTTCGGAGCGAAGTACGATGAAGATATGGCGGACGAGGCAATCATTACGGTAATTGCTACGGGACTTGGGGATAACGCTGCATCGCCGAAGGTGATGCCGAACATGAAATATTCCCAGACATTGCCGAACAGGCCGGTTTCCACGACCAGGAACACAGCTACGACAAGCAGTACCGTGCGCCCGGCGACTTCTTTTGGCACGACTACAGCGCCCAGGACGACACTGGGAACGACGCCGGCTGGCGGAGGCATGGGAATCCAGAGGCCGAGAAGGCCGGAGAGCAGCGTGCAGGAGCGTGATATCAAGATTCCGGAATTTCTGAAGAATACGAGGAAATAGCAGGTACATAGATTGCAATAGGAAGAGTTTTCGATGAACAGGGCGGGGAAACCGCCGGTTCATCGGGGGCTTTTTTGTGTTTTAAAGATGAAATATTTTAAGTGGATTATTTCGACAACATCATACAGTGGAAGGTTTATTTACATGATTTGCATGGGAAATAGTGCTTGAAGTATTTGAAATGCATTTGTATAATTATATTATAAGAAAGGACGGAACCGAGAACAGTCCTTTCTCTTGGTTATATAAAACTTTGCATCCGGAGGACACAGAGGTAACGGAGGATGAACTGTCAGATATTACAATTCATAATATTATGACAAATGAGATTTATAATGATGTCGGTTTCGATGAACAGCGGAAACTGCATGGGAGAACCAGAAAGGCAGTAACAGAAACCATTCGCATTTGTAAAGATAAAAATGTATTAAGAGAGTATTTGGAAGAGCGGGAAATGGAGGAGACGACAAATTTATGAAAAGCTAGGCGGGAATCCATATATTTCTTTTTGGAAATGTGTTCTAATGATTGAGACAGTTAAAATGTAACATAAACATGATCCGTATATTCAAGAGGAAAAATATTTGTAAATATTTGAAGCTCTTAATCATCAGGGCTTTTTGGATATAGATATTTCTGTGACTATATCCAAATTAGTAGAAAGTGATATATGAATGAAACCAGATAAGGAGAAAATGCAAAAATTTGTTTAAGGCAACAGACACAGCAATGTGGAGTGAATATCTTATTTGGAGGAATTACAAAATGGCAAAATCATTATTTGAAAAACTGGGCGGCAAGTACGAGCGACAAGGAAATTACTTAATACCGTGCTTGACCGTACCCGCCGAAAAAGAACAGCCAATAGGCACATGGGGACAGCGACATCTGGACTATCTGAAGCAGTACCGCAAAGTTACATACACCAATCTTCTCACAAGCGGTAAACTTAATGCGTATCTTGCCGACATCGACAGGCAAGCGCAGGAACGCTTTGAAAGGCTCATAGAGAATATGAAACAATCACAGGGCATAACAGAACGCCTAAAGGAAGAAAACGCCTTAGAATGGACAGGGCGGCTAGGCAACATAAGGGCATGTGCGAGGGAGATTGTGAACGAGGAAATTATTTTCGCATAAAGCAAAGGCGGCAGGATTATCTTGTCGCCTAAAAATTTTTCAAAAGGTCTTGCTTGTTACGTTGCGTAATGATTTATAATATGTTTCAGGAGGTAAAGGACTATGGCAAAATACAGGGCAATTCCAGATGGATATATGACAGTTGGAGAAGTTGCGAAGAAAATGGGAACAACTGTCCGAACTTTGCAATATTACGATAAAGAGGGATTACTCTCTCCATCAGCAGAAAGTGAGGGTGGGCGCAGGCTTTATACGGATAAAGATTTAGTTACACTTCATCAGATTTTGTCCTTGAAATCATTAGGATTTTCTTTGGATGATATAAAGCGACGCTTAATTTCTTTAGAAACACCGACTGATGTGGCAGCTGCCCTTACCGAACAGGCAGATAGCATACGAGAGAAAATAGAACAGCTAACAGATTCTTTGACAGCAATAGAACAGTTAAAAGCAGAAG
>CAJUOE010000328.1 GCA_910587895.1 uncultured Lachnospiraceae bacterium | reverse complement strand
GATACCCAAGGCCGTCCCGTGCCCAATCCTGTCGCCGGCATGGAATTTCAGAAAAGTAACGGCTTCGTCCATACGCCGCAGTCCCGACAGGATATGCCTGAAATCTTCACCCGCATGAAAAGTAAAACGCAGACTCTGACGTTCTTCCCTGCCGTAGCCCACCCGTTCTCCCAAACTGTCCCTTGCCCTTTCATAAGCTTCCGTAAAGACCCATACCGGCGTGGAGTTCTCCAGGCTTGCCGCATCTATCCCCACAATATAGCGGTCCAGCCCCGGCACCCTGTCCCGCAGCTTCCGCATATTGTCTATCAGCCCGCAATATTTTTCCTCCAAAAGGCCGAACTGTACTTTCGCCCTGTCCTCTTGTCCCTCTATCATGCACTTCTCCGGAAAAGTCTCATCCTTTCTCTTCAGAAGATGAAAAATCAGCCCCACCCGCGGAAACGGACTGCAAACCTTATAGGCTCCTTCCCGCATCTCACAGTAATCCTCCCGAATCACTTTCCGGTAGGCCTCCAGAAATGCCCGGACATCCCGGTATAGCCCGGACTCCTTCTCGTCAATGGACATACGGAATTCAATCTTCTTCAGATCCCTGTTCTGGAACTGCTTCCGGATTGCATGCACCCAATAATCCGCCCGGCTCCCCTCACCCGGCATTCCTCCGGCAATAAATCCGCTCAGTTTATTCAGCCGGGAATTTTTTTCGTAAAATTCCTGCTGAAAATAATCCAAGCCGTGTATGGATTTCTTCTGAACCGTACAGCCGAACACATAATTTTTCACACGCAGATACTGCAGCAGACACTTTTCTATGCATATCCCCATACGCCGCCGCACATCTCCGCCGCACCGTTGCTTCCGGCTCCTTTCCATATACTGCATCCCATAGAACAGAAAAATATTTTCATCCAAGGTATGCAGATCCGGCGGTGTCCCGAAAATCTCCTGTATCACTGACCTGCCCTCCCGCTGCTGCGGAAGCATTTGCAGCAGAAAATCCCATTGCCGCTCATAAAAGACAAGAATTTCATGCCGGGCTTCCTCTTCCGGCACGCTCCCCCACTGACTCCTGTACCAGTCCCGCAGCCGCTTTCCGTCCTCAAAGCACTGCATCAGCCAAATGAATGCCGCTTCCTGTTCTCCTCCGAATGTACCATGGCTTCCACCACTGCACTCTGCATCGCAAGTTCCTCAAAATGACGCCGCACACCAAAGGTAACACCTGTTCCTACAAGCGCCAGAGCCACAACACAGGCCGCACAGATGCCCGCTGTCCTTCTCAGCTTCCGGGAATCTCTTTTTCTACTGTTTTTACTGTTTTTTCCGGTTTTTTCCTTCTTTGCCTCTTTCGACTCACCGACATTCTTTTCGGGAATCGATGTCTCATTGACATTCTTTTCGGAAATCGGTGACTTATCGGCAGCCTTTTCGGAAATCGATGTCTCATCGGCACCACTTTCAGGCTCCGATACGTCCATTGTCACCGCTTCTGCTTCCGCCTCTTCCAAAACGTTCACAATCTCAAGCTGTTCAAATTCCGCTTCCAACAACTCCTCGTCCTGGTCTTCCCCAAGCTCTATGATGGTAATATCCGCTCTCTTAACCTTCTTACTCTTAAGCAGTTCGGATTTCCCGCTTTTCTCCCGTTCCTTTTCCTTACGGCGCCGTTCCTTCATTCTGGCCTTTTTCGCCTTGGCTTTCTTCTTATTCTCAGCCACTTTTGCCTTGTCAATGGTTCTTTTTTTCTTCTTTTTCTTCGGCTCAGCCGCCCTGTCTGTGTTCTGCATGTACCGTTTCCCTTTATCTGTTTCCTGTTATCCCCTCATCCGGAGTTCTGCTGCCCTTACAAAAAAACCGCCTCCTGAAATTCTCAATCAGGAAGTGGTCATGTAATTTCACATTGTCATTATACTGTATCCGCCGCCATAAATTCAATAGTTTTCCTCATTTTTCCTAAAACTTCTACCCTTAATCAAACAATATTTCATCCACCGTCACAAATTCATACCCCTGCTCCTGCAATATGTCAACAATCTGAAGAGCTGCCGTCACACTGGACTTATACTCGTCATGCATGAGGATAATGGAATTTTCCCTGGACTTCTTGGTAACTCTGCCCACGATACTGGTCACATCATCACTGCACCAGTCCATAGGATCCACTGTCCAAAGCACCGGAAACATCATCAGTTCCGTTTCAAAACTCTTATCCCAGCTTCCATACGGCGGCCGCACATACTGCGTCTCCTCTCCCGTGAGCTCGGTAAGCACTTCACTGGTCTTGATCAGCTCTTCCTTGAAAGCCTCCCTGTTACTCTGCCCAAGCTGAATATGGCTATAGGTATGATTTCCAACCAGATGCCCTTCCTCCTGCATCCTTTTAATCAGGTCGGGATACTCCTGTGCCTGTTTCCCCAGCACAAAAAAAGAAGCTTTTGCTCCCCTTTCTTTCAACCCGTCCAAAAGCTGTTCCGTATAATAAGGATGCGGGCCGTCATCAAAAGTAAGCGCTATCTTAGGACTGTCTTCTAACTCTTCCTCTTTATACATAACATCTGTTATATAACTACTGGCTTCTTCCAGCTCTTCCTTATGTATCATCATGCCGAACATCCCTGTCACGACCACGCCGGTCAAAAGTATTGTACCCGCAGTAATTCTGCCCTTTACATCCATTGTCGGCAAAACCTCCGGCCATCTTTTCCCTACTAATATATGCACCTG
>CAJUOE010000327.1 GCA_910587895.1 uncultured Lachnospiraceae bacterium | reverse complement strand
TTTAAGCAATTGCACGGATGGCCAGTTCAAAATTATATTTACGCTTTCTAGCCGCTTCGGATTTTTTCTTACGTTTCACGCTGGGCTTTTCGTAATGCTCTCTCTTACGAATTTCCTGCTGAATTCCAGCCTTTGCACAGTTTCTTTTGAATCTGCGTAAAGCGCTATCCAAAGTTTCGTTTTCTTTTACGATCACATTTGACATAGTCTCACACCTAACCTCCCTCCAGTTGCGTATTGTGCATATTCAACTGATTGGGTCATATTTTATTGCACTATCATTCATTATAGCAGATTTTTTTTGTAAGTCAACCATTTTTGCTAAAAATTGTTATTTAATCTGACCCTCCAATGCTGTTTTCGCTTCCGCGATCGCGTCCGGGATCCCTGCCGGGTTCTTGCCGCCCGCCTGTGCCATATTGGGACGTCCGCCACCGCCGCCGCCGACCTTTCCGGCGATTGCCTTAATCAGGTTTCCTGCGTGCGCGCCCTTATCCATGGCTCCCTGCGTTGCCATGGCAATCAGGCTGACCTTGCCGTCGTTCTCAGATGCAAGCACCACAACGCCCTCTCCCAGTTTGCCCTTGAGCTGGTCGCCCAGGTCACGCAGCCCGTTCATATCCACGCCAGGCACAGCCGCTGCCAGCAGCTTCACACCGCCAATTTCGCATACCTGATCCATCACATCTCCCAGAGCGTCTTTGGCAGCCTTGCTCTTTAGCGCCTCGTTCTCCGCCTGCAAAGCTTTCATGTCCGCCATCAGATGTTCCAGTTTCTCCACCAGACCGGCAGGATTCGTCTTTACCACTCTGGCAGCGGTCTCCAACGTCTCTTCCAGCCTGTCATAGTATGCAAACACAGCCTTCGAGGTAAGCGCCTCGATACGACGCACGCCTGCCGCCACGCCGGACTCTGATACAATCTTAAACGCGCTGATGCTGCTGGTATTGGCTACATGGGTTCCTCCGCAGAGCTCCACGGAAAAATCACCCATCTTCACTACCCGCACGGAGTCTCCATACTTCTCACCAAACAGAGCCATTGCGCCTGTCTTTTTGGCTTCCTCCAGGCTCATGACCTCAGTCACCACCGGAAGGGATGCGGCAATCTTTTCATTTACAATCGTCTCTGTCCGGGCAATTTCCTCCGGCGTCATGGCCGCAAAATGAGAGAAATCAAAACGCAGCCTGTCCGCATTTACATCGGAGCCGTGCTGCTCCACATGGCTTCCCAATACCTCGCGAAGCGCTTTCTGCAATAAGTGGGTCGCACTGTGGTTCCTGCCAATCAGCGCACGTTTCTCTTCTGCCACGATGAGTTCCACCGTATCGCCCATCTTGAACATGCCGGAAACTACCGTTCCCACATGCCCGATACGTCCGCCCCTCAAGTGAATCGTATCCTCTACCCGGAACTGATTGTCTCCCGCCTGGATCATGCCGGTGTCAGCATTCTGTCCACCCATCGTCGCGTAGAACGGCGTCTCTTTGACAATGATTGTTCCACGCTCTCCGTCAGACAAGGCCTGCGTAAGCTCCGACTCCGTCGTCAGTACCGTAATTTCAGACGTATGCTGTAGACGGTCATATCCCACAAATTCCGAGGTCACGGAGGGGTCAATCTCGTCATAGACCGTAGCGTCCGCACCCATATAATTCGTCTCTTTCCTCGCATTCCTCGCTTTGTTTCGCTGCTCTTCCATGCAGGAGGCAAAACCTTCTTCGTCAATCGTAAAGCCTTTTTCCTCGAGGATTTCCTGTGTCAGATCCATCGGGAATCCATAAGTATCATATAATTTAAACGCATTCTCCCCGGAAAGGACTTTCTTCCCAGCCTTCGCCATCTCCTCCTGCATCTCTGCGAGGATGCTTAATCCCTGGTCGATGGTCTTGTCGAACTTCTCCTCCTCCTGGGTCAGCACCTTGAAGATAAAGTCTTTCTTCTCTTCCAGCTCCGGGTATCCGTCCCTGCTCTCTGCAATCACGGTCGCGCTCAGTGTCGCAAGGAACTTGCCATCAATGCCCAAAAGCCTTCCATGGCGCGCCGCACGGCGGATTAACCGGCGCAGCACGTATCCACGCCCTTCATTCGAAGGCATGATGCCATCGGAAATCATAAATGTTGCGGAACGCATATGGTCTGTAATCAGGCGGATGGAAACGTCGTCCAGTTCCTCCGTCTGATACGTCTTACCGGACACCTCGCAAACCTTGTCGCGGATCGCTTTCATCGTATCAATGTCAAATACGGAATCCACATCCTGAACGACTACTGCCAGACGTTCCAGTCCCATTCCGGTATCAATATTCTTATTCGCAAGTTCTTCGTAATTGCCATGCCCATCCCCGTCAAACTGGGTAAACACGTTGTTCCACACTTCCATAAAACGGTCGCAGTCACAGCCTACCTTACAGTCCGGCCTGCCGCAGCCATATGCTTCCCCGCGGTCGTAATAAATCTCAGAACAGGGGCCGCAGGGACCTGCGCCATGCTCCCAGAAGTTATCGCACTCGCCGTTCTCATCGCGGTAAAAACGGGTAATCTTCTCCGCCGGAACGCCGACTTCCTTCGTCCAGATTTCAAACGCCTCGTCATCCTCTCCATAAATGGACGGATAGAGGCGCTCCGGTTCCATGCCGATCACCTCCGTCAGAAATTCCCAGCTCCAGGCAATCGCCTCATGTTTAAAATAATCTCCAAAAGAAAAGTTACCCAACATCTCAAAAAACGTAAGATGCCGCGCCGTCTTTCCCACATTCTCAATATCTCCGGTACGGATACATTTCTGGCAGGTAGTAACACGTCTCTTCGGCGGAATTTCCTGTCCGGTAAAATAAGGCTTAAGCGGCGCCATGCCTGCATTGATCAACAACAGGCTGTTGTCATTGTGCGGCACCAGGGAAAAGCTCTTCATTGCCAGGTGATCCTTGCTCTCAAAAAACTCCAGATACATCCTGCGCAGTTCATTCACTCCATACTTTTTCACAACAAATTTCCTCCAACTGTCTATTTCTCTTCCTGAATCTGCTCTGCTGCTGTCTTCGCATCTTTCCTGCCGCGCAGCGCCTTACCAATAAAAATTCCGGCTACTGCTACCGCAGCAAACAGAACAAATTTTACTGCATACTGTAAAAGGCTGGTCAAAAACATGCTCACGCACCTCCTGTTCCTGGTTCTTTTCTATATTGCTGCTTTAAGTAATTCCAAACGATATCAAAGTTTCTTTCCGGTTCCCCCTCAGGTCAAAGCATATTATATCATATGATGATACTCCGGGCAACCGTTTTACCCACCAAAACGACCGCCTGATTCTCCTCGTCAAACACAAGTATCCGCTCCCGAAACGATTCATTCTCAGGCCTTTCGCGGTATTCCTTCACCAAATCATATTGTTTCCATAAATGCATGGGAACCACATATCCGCTCCCTACCTGCTGCAGGAAATAATCAATCCCCAGAAACCTGTCCTCTTCCTGCCGTGGATCCACCACCACAAATGACACGTCAATCGTCCTGTCCTTTAAATGCGCAATCTGGCGTTTATAGTTGCGCTCCTGGCTGCTGTTGAACTCTTCTGTTTCCCCTTCCCAGCGCCACCAGTTCAGATCGCCTGCGTGGTAAATTGTCCTGCCCGCGACCGTTACAAGAAACGCCACGCCGCTGTCCGTGGAAAGCAGCGTTTCTACGGACACGCCCGCAACCTCATATGCCTGTCCAGGTCTGACATACGTAATCTTCTGCTGTATTTCTTCTCCAAATCCCATGCGCCTTAACATGGATGCGCCCAGTTTCTTCTTCACCTCCTTGGCAAAGATGAAATGGATATTGCGATACTTTTCACTCCAGTTTAAAACCCTCGTATCAAAATGATCCCGGTGGGCATGGCTGGCAAAAACGTAAATCGGCGTATCTTCGGGATAGTCCGGAATCCTCCCGTGATATTCACAGGAAGGCAACCCTTTGCCGCTGTAATAATCAAAGATCAATACCTTCCCATCCGTCTCCACACAGAACGTGCTGTGATGGATATAAATTATTTTCATAGCTGTCCTCTTATCTCAAAACGTTCTTGTTCCATTGTAATTCTATGCACGGCAAAAGTCAACGGAAGATTACTTCTTCACCCTTACTTTCGCACCTGCACCTTTTGATTTGAGGATATTCTTATAAGCGGATAATTTGCTCTTTGGCGCCTTTACCACCGCCCTGGCATAAATGCCCTTGAATGCCCTGGCTCCCACATTTTTACCTGTCAGCTTTTTCGTTTTTATGGTAATGTTCTTTAAGCCTTTGCATCCATAGAACGCCTGTTTTCCAATCTTGCTTACATTTGCAGGGATGGTAACCACCCTCAGTTTCCTGCATTTATAAAACGCTTTATTTCCAATTGCAATAACGTTTTTGCCGATAGTTACCGTCTGCAGTTTCTCACAGCCCATAAACGCCCCCTCGCCGATTGTCCGAACATATTTCCCGAGCGTGACTTTCTTTAATTGTTTCTGGTTCTGAAAGACATTTTTGCCAATCGCCGTGATCTTATAGGAAATGTTATTTACCTTTATGGCATCAGGAATTCTCAAGTTCCCTCGGGCATGTTTTTTTTCAACTGCAGCCAGCGCAGCTTCTTTTTTGCCGTCTGCCGCGAACACAATCGTACACCCGGTTTTCCCATCATAGTGACTTGTCTGCTGCCCGGTCTGGCCGCCAGCTCCCGGGGTGCCGCCTCCTGAACTGCCTCCTCCCGGGGTGCCGTCTCCTGAACTGCCTCCTCCCGGATTATCTCCACTGCTCTCATCTCTATCGTCGGTAACAGTAATCTTAATCATTACGCTTGCAGCCTGGTAATTCTCATTCCCCTCCACAGAAAGGGTGATCTCAGCCGTTCCTGCATGAATTCCCCGGATGACGCCCCTGCTGTCAACGGTCGCCACCAAAGGATTGCCCGATATGCATGTAACCTCCGATAACGGAATGTAGATACCATCCAGCATCACATAATTAATATTCGCTGTCTCATTCTTCTTGATTTGCCTCACGCTCACATAAGCCCTTAAATCCCTCTTCGCCTTACCGATAGAAAATGTTGCCGATACTTCTCCATAATAAGAACCGATTCCCAGCGCTGTCACCTGTGCCTCGCCCACATTCTTATTGTTATGATAGACAATGGTGTAATCTTTATTTTCTTCCAACACCTTACCATCCACGGTCAGGGTTGCTGCTGGCGTAATATAAGCTCCTGTATATCCATACTGCTCCTGTTCCAGAGTCAGGACTGCCCCTTCCAGAGAAATTCCTTCCGTACCTGTCCATGGCTGCCAGTTTACCGTCCCTCCGTGCCCTTCCAGCACCTCCTGTGTCCAGGAAACATTATCTTTCAAATAGTAAGCGCTTAAACTGCATCCCTGAAACACTTTATCATAGGACGTCCCCTCTATCACCTCTCCGAACTCTGGCGCATCTCCCAGGAAATAAATATGTTTCAATCCATAACAACCAGCAAATGAAAAAGCGCCCAGCGTCTTTACGGAGGATGGGATTGTCAGGTTCAAAAGCTGCCCATCTGAGCGGAAACAGTGCGTACCAATCCTTTCCAGGGACTCCCCGGCAAAGGTCACCTTCGAGAGCTGCCCGCAGTCTCCAAACGCGCCTTCCCCTAACTCCGTAACAGATTCCGGAATTACAATTTCCTTCAGGTTATCATTGTAATAAAAGGCATAATCTCCAATCTTCGTCACAGCAGGCGGGATTACAACTTCACCTGCCACCGGGCAGGTAACCAGCGTACTCCCGTCCTTGCTGTAAATAACCTGTCCTTCTTCCCTGTAGTTTGCATTTTCCTCCGAAACAGACAAATCCGTCAATTTGCTGCAGCTTACAAAAACAGATTTTCCGATTGACGTAACGGATGCGGGAATGCAAATATGCGTTAATTCCGAACAATCGCTGAACGCGAAATCTCCAATCTCCTTTAAGGTATCCGGGAGGCGTATTTCCGAAAAATCCTTGCGGACAAACGCGCTTGCGGCAATCCTTTCCACTGGCCGCTCACCGATTTTATCCGGGATTTCCAACACGCCCGTCGAATCCATTCCATCATACTGATAGATGGTGAGGCTGCCGGACGTTATGTAATAGCTGAACAGGGAATCCCGTACCATAACGTCATAAGGACGGTATCCATCCTGTTTGTCCATAGAATAGCCGGCTTCCAGTTCATAGTAAACCCCATTCATCTCTGCCATGGCATTCATATGCCCGCTGCCCGCACCTGGGTCTTTGTTGCCATTTCTTGCCCAGGCCTTGATCCCTAATTTCTGGCACAGGGTCGTGATTGCACTGGTGCTTGCCCAGCAATCCCCACCGCCATAAATAATCATCGAGTAAACGCCGGAATAAGACGCCGAATAATCATAGCTTGCCGGAAATCTGGCAACTGCGTTGAGAATCTCCATATCCGTCATCGTATCCGTTATATTATCCCTGAGGTACGCGTCCATAACCTCATTCCCATAAGTAATCGAGTAATCCTCCACGCTCACGGTAAGGATGAATTGGCTGCTGCCTGTCTTTACCTCAATCTCCGTATCACCGCTTTCCAGCGTATAGTAATCGTATTCCTCCCCTTCGTGAACGGTACTGCTGTAATTGGGATATCTCTTCCAATATGTGTATTTGGGGGCGACAAGACCATCCGCCGAGACTTTTGCAGATTTGCCGCTTATGACGCGGTAAGACGTGCCCTCCTCCCCGCTGCCTGCGGTTATCTGATAGCTCTGGGGCAGGTTGTCCGGAATGCTTATTTTATCCTGTACCGCACTTCCCAGCCCATAGATTGTTACTTTCGGATTCTCCCCTTCTGCCCGCGCAGTTAGCGGAAATATGGTAAAAACCATGCAAAATGCGAAAAGCATCATGGCATTTTTAACCGTATTCCTTACTGGTAAATTTTTCATAAAATCACTCCTTTCTTCTGTCCGTTCACCCGTTCCACAGTATTCCGATATTTTCACGGTGTTAAAAATATTCCTATCCTGAAATTCCCCAAACCAGGAACCTGTAATTATTGGTTTGACATTAAAAATTTTATCTTCTCCCTCTATCCTATCAGTTTCTAGCGCTTGATATTCCAGATTTAATTCTCGTAATAGTTCTTCCTCACTCAGTAAATACAATTTATATTTCGAAGCAAAAATCTGTGTTTCTTTTTCAGGCAACGTATACTTAACTACAGATTCACTTTTATCTGCACATAATACAATACCAATCGGCGGATTATCTCCTTCATTCATAAGCTCTCGTTCGTAATAATGAACATACATCTGCATCTGACCTAAATCCTGATGTGTTAAATCACCCACTTTTAAATCTATCAGAACAAAACATTTCAAAATATAATTATAGAATACAAGGTCAATCCTAAAATGCCGACCATCAAAAGTAATCCGTTTCTGTCTGGTACTTCATTGTGATTTTACTGCCTCATATACTTCAAATTTGTCACTGTAAAGCCTTTTCCGAAATCCTGTGTCAGTTGTTTTGACCCAAGTTGCAAATGAAATAGCAATATCACTATGTGCATATGTTCCACCATAGCGCCCTGCTTTTGAAACGATACCAATAGCGTCTGTGGCTTCTATCCATTTCTTAGGTGACATCGTAAATGCATTCGCTCCTGCCTGTTTTCTAACCCCCCTCGAATTCGAGGGAGTTAAAATCTAAATTATGAAGTCTTTCCCCCTTATTTACTTTAGATTTCATTTGTAACGACTACAAATCTTTCTTGCCTTAAATAGAACCGAAATGGGCAGCATTTTTGCTTTCTTTGCTTTATCGCTGATATTTCCTTCTGCCTGCATTGTCGCCTCATCAGTCTGCTCAACCATTTGCTCGATTACAAATCCGGCCTTTGCCAAAGCGTTGACATAGGTGGATATTTTTCGGTTGCACAGCAGGATCTCGCTACCATCCACCGGCATTCTGAAATAGGACTCATCAAAATAACTTTTGTTCATCACTAAAGCGTTATTTTCGATCACATCCCTCCGTTCATCACAAGACCATGCAATGCAGTAATTGAGCGGATGATGCCAACTAAAAATAAAGACACCGTCTTTTTTCAGATATGAGGCGATCTTTTGGAAAGTACCATCCAGATCTGTCGTCCATCCGATTCCATAAATAGAGTATACAAAATCGAAATAATCTTTCGGAATATCCATATCAGCTTCCATAGGAGAGCAAATGAGATTTGCATTATAACCGTTCTCGCTCAAATACTGCCTGGCATTTTCAAGCTGTTTATGAGAAAAATCTACGCCCCACAATTCGCCGGCGTTTCTGTCCGCATGATACTTCAAAGAATGGCCGCTGCCACAGCAAATTTCAAGCATTTTTCTGCCCGAAACATCGCCGAACAGGTGCAACTCATTCTCGGTAACAAAATGAACTCCGTATGTAGGAAGCGCTGTTGTTCCAAACCACAGATCCGCGTAAGCATCCCAGTAATGCTTATTTGTTTTTAATATTTCATCTCTGTTCATTTTTATTTTCTCCTACGCATCACAACGGTTTAAATTGGTTCCTGCAAACAGTATTATCCTCTGCTTATTTTATCATAACCCCTAAAGCATTTCAATCCAAACCCATTTTCCAGATTCAGCAGATAGCATGGCATTATAATTTTATAACAGACGTGAAATTAT
>CAJUOE010000326.1 GCA_910587895.1 uncultured Lachnospiraceae bacterium | reverse complement strand
CCGATAGTCTTTTTTCTACTTCGTTTTCCATAATTACCCCTTTCTCTATGTACATTATTATTTACGATTAAAAATAATCTGATTTTTGCATATTAAAACATTTTCTGTATTTATATAGATAACTCCTGATTATCCCTTATTAAATCTATAATTGAAAATATTATTGCTATTATAAAAGAACCATGGCTTATTTAAGAGAACTATGCTAATATATTTTTATAAGGAATCATAACCAACCACAAACAGAACAGGAGAAAAACATGCGGACAGAAGCATCCATAGAACAATGGCGTACATTATATGAAGCAGCAACCAATATAAAAGGATTAAAACCCTGGGAGAAATTCTGGGATATGGATTTGATTGGCATAAGGGATGGCGCGGAAGAAAATACCGTATTTTTCAGCATCCTTGGCAGGGGAGGGGAATGTTATGGCATCACAGTTTATGAAGGGTACGAGGGCTTGAACAGTTTTCTGATGCTTGCAATGCAGCAGAGCATGAATTTGTCGCCGCAGTATGCCATGTCCCAACAGAAGAACCTCACGTGCTACTGGGGAAACCGGGAAGAATTGTCTACAAAACAGAGAAATATTATCAAGGAACTGGGATATAAGTACCGTGGTAAGAACCAGTGGCTGTATTTCCTGTCTTTTGAGCCAGGGTATTATCCGTACAACATGGATGCGGACGAAGTGCAGCGGATGGGCAGGTATTTGCAGGACTTGGAGTTTGCATTGCAGCATTATGATCAAATGGG
Organism: uncultured Lachnospiraceae bacterium; assembly: GCA_910587895.1. Lineage (GTDB taxonomy): Bacteria > Bacillota > Clostridia > Lachnospirales > Lachnospiraceae > Petralouisia. Next base: position 2,178 of record CAJUOE010000326.1, on the reverse strand, counting down.
AACAGAAGTAGATTTTGCAGAGGGGAATATGTTTCTCTTTACGTTTGGGAAGGACAGGAAAACGTGGAATTTTGGACAAGCGCCCCTGCCGTTTACGGCATTCCAGTTTGGAAATTTAGTGCTTACAGATGAGGAGCTGCTTGAAGATTTGGCAAAGGCGCCCGGATGCGATGCTGTTTTGGAGGCAGGCGTTTCAGTTTTGGGAGCGTCTGTTTCGGATAAGAAATATGACCGTCCGGCGAATCCGGCGCTGTCATTATTGGGCGATGCCAGATCTGGGATGGTGTTGAAATTCGAGATGCTGGAGCCGGAAGACGACCCGATTGTGATGCTTGCTGAGATTCTGATTGGATTTATTTTAAATGCCGGCGCGCCGAAGGAAGTGAAGGTATCCAATGTAATTGTGGAGGCTGGGTTGGAACAGATTTGTGATGTGTGTGGAATCAGGCTGCGCAGGGTGAAACGTCTGAGAGGGCTGGAATCTTTCATGGAAGAAATGCAGCGGTTTGGCATGTAAGGATGATAGAAGTATTTTGACGAAATGGTATTATGGATGAACGAAGATGGGGGTGATGCGGGATGGGAAATCTATTGGACGTACCGGCTTATAATCATATGATGTGCGAATTATTTCAGGCAATGAAGGAACTGGGCGGTTCCGGAACCATTCGGGAAATTGATGATAAGACAATTGAGATATTGCAATTGACGCCGGAAGTACAGGAAATTGCACATGGGAACAGTGGTAAGACGGAGGTGGAATACCGGCTGGCATGGACAAGGTCTTATATGAAGAAAGTCGGGATTTTGGAGAATTCTTCACGTGGAATATGGGCCTTAACAGCGAAAGGAAGAGAACAGGAAAAGATTAATCCTGAAGAAATAGTAAGCAAGGTTCGTGAAATGATGTTATTAAAAACTAAGAATGCCAGCGAGATAAATACCGAAGACGATGATTTTGAAAATGATGGCGTGGATATACCGGAAGAGATACAGTCATGGCGTGAAAAGCTGAAAAATGTGTTGTTAAATTTAAAACCGGATGCTTTTGAGCGATTGACACAAAGATTGCTTAGAGAATCTGGATTCACGCAGGTGAAAGTTACCGGGAAAACCGGAGATGGTGGGATAGACGGCATGGGTATTGTGAAATTGAACGGCATCATCAGTTTTCATATGCTGTTTCAATGTAAACGGTATGCGGGAAAAATTTCTGCCGGACAGATTCGGGATTTTAGAGGAGCTATGCAGGGCAGGACGGACAAAGGCTTATTTATTACAACCGGAAAATTTTCTGCGCCTGCCATCGAGGAGGCAAACCGACCGGGGGCAACACCCATTGATCTGATAGATGGGGATGAACTGGTAGAGAAATTAAGGGAATTACAGTTAGGTGTGGCTCCGGTAAATGATTACATCATTGATGAGGCATGGTTTTTGTCAATATAGCATATGTTCGCCAGAATTTTGGAAGTTGATGAAGGAGCGGAAGGATATGTCATATAATCATAATAAAAAACAACGCATTTTTACACTCCTGCTTTGCGGCGGCATTTGCCTGATTGCATTTGGAGCGGGGCTTTATGATTCGGAGGGGCAGGGGATTCCCTTTGCGCTTAGTGTTGTCATGTGTCTGGCTGGGGCAGGTATGCTGGGTTCGGCGGCCGTTTTTATGCATTTGAAGATGCGTTGTCCCCTTTGCCATCGCACATACCCTCTGGGAGGGTGGTGGGGCTACCATTGCTGTCCTTACTGTGGGGAAGATTTTGATTAAAAACTCTGGTGAGAATCCCGTCATGGAGAAAGCGCACGCCTATGTGGAGCATTGGAAGGAGGCATACCGGGACAATACCGGCCTTCTGCTCTTTGGTGACGTGGGAACCGGGAAATCCTTTTTTGCCGGCTATATCGCCAATGCCCTGCTTGACCGTGACGTGCCGGTACTGATGACAAATTTCCCGTCTATCCTGAACCGGCTGACCGGCGTGTTTGCCGAGGACAGGGCGGCCTTTATCGCCAGCCTGGACGATTACAGCCTGCTTGTCATTGACGATTTAGGCGTGGAAAGGAATACCGAGTATGCCATGGAGCAGATGTTTACCGTCATTGACAGCCGGTATCGGAGCAAGAAGCCGCTGATTGTCATGACAAACCTGAAACTGGATTCATTCAAGAACT
>CAJUOE010000325.1 GCA_910587895.1 uncultured Lachnospiraceae bacterium | reverse complement strand
GCGGCAGATATTTTATGTAAACTTGGTGCGACACGTCGAAACCCACATAAAATCAATGGCTGTTATCAAAGCCTTACGAAGACTATGCCTGAGAGAAACAGCTTAGCTCAAAAGTTGTAAAGTGGTGTATCCATAAAGACTTACTCCTTTTTTACTTAATCCAACTGCTCCTCGATTTCCTAATCTGTCAATATGCCGGAGATACCTAACTGCTCCATTTCCTTATAAGGAAGTCTGCACATACCTCTCAAATATCCCCAGCAATCCCTTTCCGTCCAAGGATTGTTTAAATAATCCTGCCTCCATATAATCTTTCATCATAAGCTGAACCATTTTCATCCAGTCCTGCTTCACGCTTTGAAAGGAATCCGTTCCGTTTGTCAGTTCAAAATACCCGTTATGGGAAGCGTTGTCACGATAGTAATTTAAGGTCTGCCAGCTTCCAAACGTACCGCCTGTTCCAATTCCCTTCGCATCCGCATAACTACATAACGCGAACATCTCGATTTCTGTTGCGAATCTCGGATTCACCTCATTGATATTAATACGGTATTCTTCCGTTCCACTTGGCTTTGTCACATTTACTTTAATGACCGGGTTATCCTCGGAATAATCTTCTGCATACATGGCGCACATTCCGTAATGTACCGTATTGTTTTCGTTATGTAAAAATCCCATCCCCAAAATCTTACTTTCCTTGTTTTCGGTTTCAGGCATCTTCATTTTCATTGTGTTTTCATAGTCCTGTTTGGACATATTTTTGCTTTTGTAGTCATTTGTGTAGATGCCTGCCGCTGTATTATTTGTTATTTCCATTTTACATTTTCCTTTCTCAAAGAGTTTTTATAAGTGTTTGCGAGACAAATTCACAGTAATCCATATATTACTTCTACACAGGATCAAAAACTTCCACGCTTATCGTTGACCTCATACTATCTGCATTCATAGTGACTGCCAAGGCTTTTCCCCTGTCCGATCCGGCAATAAAATCTGCGTCATGTTTAACATCTTTTCCGTTTTCCATAATAGCCAGTTCTTCATCCGAAAAAATTCTTTCATAGATATACCCTTTTCCCTGAAACCACGCCTCCCAGCCGGAAACAGATTCCATACCGCCTTTGATACTGCCTTCCTTAATGGCTTTCATGATCTCATTATAAATATCCGTATCATTTTCTGAGAACATAAAGCCCCAGCCTTTTGACTGGTCATTATTATCCATGTATTGTTTGCCATTGCAGGCAATGGTCATAATGCCGTTCTCCGTTCTTTTGATCTGACCTGCTGCCTCTGCCAAAGCAAGCCCTTTTGCAAGGCCATCTTCTTGCACTAAATTAGGATATTTCTCCCGATACAAATTGGCCAGTTCCTGTAATCTGTCACTCTGCTGCCGGTCTCCCCTCATCAGCCATGAGCCTTTTCCCTCCTGTCCCTTCACTTTCAGACACTCTATCCCTGTATTTTCGCTAAACTCAACGGAATAATTATCGATCAAAGCTGACTTGGCAACATGATCTGTTTGAAGGAATGTTTTTATTCCGTCCATCAACGCATGATCGGCATACATTACATCCATCAGTTGCCCCCTTGGATCACAGGCGACAATATAATCCCTTCCTGTATTTTCATCCGTCTGGATACTTGTACTCCGGGGATCAAATGTAAATGAGCGATCACTTTCCTTATCATAAATACGCCAATAACCCGCTATCTCATCCGAAGTATCTATCACATATCTCTCATTTTCTACTTTTTGAACCTCACCCTCTGACTGTGTCCAAAGATTTACATTACTACAATCGGAACTCTTTAGATACTGTTCCCCGATCTCGCTTCTGAAATGTCCATTCATCCTCATACTGTTATACGCATCATTTACGGAGAACCTGCCGTTCTGGCACTCCTATGAATTGGAGGCGGTTGTCATTCCAGCCCGCTCAAATAAATTTGCCCGCATACAATTTGCCGTTTCATAAAATATATCGGCAGATACGCCCGCATTTCTAACCGCGATTGCACCAAGTGACTATAAATTGCATGAAATGACTATAAAATTTATAACATCACCACCGCCTGGAACTTTTCCGCGTCACAGGAAACGGCGAAAATACTGAATGTCTGCTCCTTCGTGTAGAACACATTCTTGTGTTTGCTCGTCTCAATGTAGATGATGTCGTCCACCTTAAGCCGCACGTTTCCCTCCACGAATCCGAACTCCACAACCCGCTCCTCCTGTCGGATTTCCCGTAATATATCATCCATACACTCCTGCTGGGTCTGCTCCAGATCGTCTTTCAAGAGGAAACGGCTCGCCTTCACCTTGTACCCGTCCAGCGCATAGTTCACACAGGCCGTCACCAGCACGATATGTACCTTCTAGCATTCCGCCTTTATCTTCCTTGCCGTCTCCAAGCCATCCATGCCGTCCATGTTGATATCGAGGAAAACGATGCCGCACTCCCGTATATAATCCATATCTGCGTAAAGCTCTGCACCAGAGCCGTATTCCCTTATTTCAAAAATATCATGCCCGTAGGCTTCCAGCAACGCCCTAAGCGCGCCCCTGTTCTCCCTGCTGTCATCGCAGACCGCTATCTTCATCATCTTTCCCTCAAATCTCTATTCTTTTCCACTATAAATTATATCGGATTATAGGGCATCCTATCAAACGCCATTGCACGAAACGACTATAAATCAATCTCAGAATATCACCGGAGGGGCTAAAGTTTTTTGCCTTTTGTCCGATATAACATCTCCACCATCCAAGTAATTTCCGTTATCAGGCCGCCCTGCCTGCTGAAACGGCAGACCGCCGCATATGGTTTTACCCCATACGCAGCGGCTGTCTTTTGTATAATTCCTCATCCTAAAGATTTCAAACTCCTGCGGTATTCCGCCATTTCCTCCTCGCTTACTGTATCCATGATGTGCTGCAGCTCACTGACCACGGAATCCCGCTCCTTCGGCAGATAGGCAGTGACCGGGTAAAAATTTGAACTTGAGTTGGCAAAAAGGTGCGTCCGTATCTGTAAGTTCTGGATAAACACCTGCAGTTCCCGCAGGCGCTCCTTCTCACCGGCAGGGGCAAAACTGCTCTCCCGCTCCATGCGGTACAGCTCCGTATCCGGGAACAGCGTGAGGGAATCCACGGAAATAAAATATGGATTGAGCTGGCTGAACAGCTTTGCACTGTTCACCGCATTCCAGTATCCCCTCCCTTTCCCCGCAAGCCCGGTCATGTAGACGAAATAATACTCT
>CAJUOE010000324.1 GCA_910587895.1 uncultured Lachnospiraceae bacterium | reverse complement strand
TTTACGCTGTTTTATCCAATATTGTTAGGGATTCTCTGCGCCTTGTTACAGTTCAGTCTTGTCGAACTGTAACGCATCAAGCCATGCAAAATCGTTTCGCGATGGCTTGATGGATCGCAAGCATTATGCTTCTCCTGGGGCCGTAATGTTTGCGCTGTCAAGACTGAACTTTTACAAAATCCAACCTGCTTTTTCTCCATGTCCGGCATTGCTTTTCCTGGCCTTTCCAGTTACAATGTTTAGAGGTATTGTAAAAAATAAGGGAGGTTTTTTGTGCAATGGTACTGGATTATGATCCGTTGTGGGACGAGCAGGGACAGCTTCGCCGGGGTTGTACCGTGCGGGAGGCCCTTGCCTGGCTGACGAAGTTCGGCAGCCACAGCGCGGGGGAACGCTGCGGCAACGGCGGAGCAGATGAAGGCATATATCAAGGCGAAGAATCCGGGCGTGCCGCAGTCTGTCCTTGATATGGTTCCGCTGTATCTCTCCGAAGGTAAGGCAGAAGGAGTGCGGGGCGACATCGCCTTTGCGCAGTCTTGCCTTGAGACGGGGAACTTTACTTTTTCCGGCTCCGCGGTCACGCTTTCCCAGAACAATTTCTGCGGCATGGGCGTGACTTCCAATGGTATGAAGGGAAATTCCTTTGACACGCCGCAGCTCGGAATCCGGGCGCAGGTACAGCACTTGAAAGCCTACGCCTCCACGGACGCACTGAAGAATGCCTGCATTGACCCGCGTTTCAAGTATGTCACGAGGGGCTGTGCGGAGTATGTGGAGTGGCTTGGGCAGAAGGAAAATCCGAATGGAAAAGGATGGGCGGCGGGAGCCGGCTATGGGGAGAAAATCCTCTCTATCCTGAAAGGCATCCTCGGCACGGCGGGCGGCGCATCAAAGCCCGCTCCTGCAGAGACTGAAATCTGGTACCGCGTCCGGAAGTCGTGGGCGGACGCATCTTCGCAGAAAGGGGCGTTCAAGTCGCTGGAGAATGCAAAGAAATGTGCGGATGAGAATCCGGGGCATAGTGTGTTTGATGTGAATGGTGTAAACATCTACACACCAAAAACAGCATCTTTCTCCCCGTATCTGGTGCGGGTATCCATCCCCGACCTGAACATCAGGAAAGGCCCCGGCACTGGCTATGCAAAGACCGGGAAATATACGGGAGTCGGCACTTTCACGATTGTGGAAGAGGCAGACGGAAAAGGAGCGTCCAAGTGGGGGCTTTTGAAATCCTACCAGGAAAAACACAATGGATGGGTGAGCCTGGATTTTGTGGAAAGAGTGTAACTGAATATCGGAGGGCAACAGAACGGCCTGTGGCATTAAAAACAATGCTGCGGGCTGTTTTTTGCGTTATACGGGTTCTGGAAAACTTCAAACTTTTTTGCTTTTATACCCCCTCAAAACAGCCTTTAAATCTCCGTATAGTGAGGAGGTGGCTCAGATGACAGACGAACAGAAATATAGCCATATCACCACAGAAAATAATAAGACAAGTGTATCAGTCAGTGAAAAGTATATGCTGACCATTAAAGAGGCTGCGGAATATTTCAGCATAGGGACAAAAAAGATGAGGAGGCTGGCGGAAGATAACCTTGGGAGGTTCGCAGTCTACAGCGGGAACCGCTATCTGATCATACGCACGAAATTTGAAAAGTTTGTTGATGAATCCTCTGCGATATAAACCCTTTTTATTTGCCACAAGTAGTCGACTTTCCGGGGCTTTAGAGTGATATATGTCATGACCTGAAAAGGCCGCAGATTTTTAGGACAGGAGGTAACAGAAAATATGAAGAAACCGGCACTTGCGGAAAAGGATTTTTTAAATCCGGAGGAGGCAATCGAACTGTTCGATCTCAGCAGAAGAAAGTTTTACCGATTGATAAAGGAAGAAAAGCAGCTTGGGTTTATAGCTCTTTACGGCAGCCGCAGGCTGATCATCAGAGGAGAATTTGAAAAGTATCTAGATGCGAATCCGGAAATAAAGGAGGGACTTAAGAATGCCAGCAGGAAGAACAAAGACACGCCGTGATTCCAAGCACCGTGTTCTGCGCCGGGGAGAATCCATCCGGGCGGACGGGAAATAC
>CAJUOE010000323.1 GCA_910587895.1 uncultured Lachnospiraceae bacterium | reverse complement strand
GGTTTTTGATTCGGCAAGATTTGCCGAGAACGCCTATTTTATCAAAACGCGGGAACCGGAGTTCAAGGATGCCACAATAAAAGAGATATGCAGGGAAAGAAAGCAAATCGGTTATCTTTGGGGAACTTGGACGAACCGTCATAACGTCCGTTCAGTTCCAACAGGTAACGGTCATCGTAGTTGTAGTTGAGGCGTGCGAAGTATCCCATCGTGGCCCAGGCATGCTCACCGCTTCCGTTGTATTTCTCACCGTATGCCATTCCCAACGAGGCAATGTCCTGGCTGATCAGGTTTTGGCGTTCGGCATCAAACCAGCGATAGTCTTTGCGCTCATAGTTATAACCTGCCAGTAGCTTGATGCCATGCTTCCCGAAGTTGTGTTCATAATCCGTATAGGCGTTGAAAACTTGATAATAATCATCATCCGAAGTAAACTTCACCGAGCTGGGCGTGATGTGTGGGAAAATAGTGGTCACTTCCGGATTGGCATAATGCTCCACAATCTCTTTGCCATGATATTTTTTATGGCGTATGTACATATTGTATGTATAATCAGCATGAATGTTCCATCCTTTCAACGGATTAATTTTTATGCTTCCGGTTAGCCAAAGGTCATTCTCTTTGTGTACGCGGCTGCCCGAGATAGCTTGTGTGGCTACCATGTTAGTCCAGCTTCCTTGTCCGGAATAGTTGCCGTCCGGATGGTATACCGGCATGAAAGGACGAAGGTCGGCTCCATAGAAAGCTGCTTCCATGTCGTTGCTGTTGGTGCCGAAAGGAGTGTCGTGTTTGGTATTGTTATAGTTGATTTTCATACCTATTTGTAACCACTTTCTTATTTCCGTATTCACATTCAGCGATGCATTGACACGGCGATAGTTATCATCGTAGTGTTTCAATTGTCCTTCTTGATCCATAAATCCCAATGAACCGTAATAAGAAGTTTTTCCCGTACCTCCGTTGATGGAGAGTGTATATTGTTGAGTTAGGGTATGTTTTTTGCGTGTCTCTTCTATCCAGTCTGTATTGCCGCAATATAAATATTTGTTAGGATTAGATGGGTCAATAAATACTGGCAGATTATGTTTAGGGTCGGTGTAATACGCGTAAATATGTTCCATATAATTACGGTCATAGTAGTCACCTCCTCCCGAGTTGCGGTTGGTCATGTTGTGGAAATTGGCAAAAGTCCATGAATCCATGTATTCAGGTATCCTTGTGGGACTATTTGATGACCAGTTTCCTGATAGAGATATCTTGGCTCTTTGATCTTTCCCTTTTTTAGTTGTGATAAGTACTACACCATAAGCTGCCTGAGTTCCGTAGATGGAAGCGGAGGCTGCATCTTTCAATACAGATACACTTTCCACATCGGCGGGGTTGACCAAGTTGGGGTCCATCTGTACGCCATCGACCAGTACCAAGGGACCGGCTGAATTGATAGAAGTGGTTCCACGCACATTAAATCCATATCCTTTGCCGGGTGAACCGTTGCTTGCCGAGATATTCAGGTTGCCAATCATACCTTGTAACCCTTGGCTCAAGTTGGTGATGGGACGGCTTTCCAGCGCATCGGACGAAACGCTTGCTACAGCCCCGGTGAGGTTGACTTTTTTTTGCGTTCCATATCCTACCACCACTACTTCATCCAAGGTTTTGCTGTCTTCTTCCAATACAATCACTAACTCATTGGAGTTGTTTGCTACCACAGTTTTGGTGATATATCCTATAAAAGAGATTTCCAGTTTGTCTCCTTTGTTGGCTGTTATCGTAAACTGTCCGTCGAAATCTGTTACTGCTCCTTGCTCTTTGCCAAGAATTCGTATGGCAGCACCGCAACCTCGTCCCCCACGGATATACTCCCTGATGACGCCTGCCCCTGGAACCCGCGGAAAGACGCATCCGGCCTGCACACCCTCTGCACAGGCATGACAAAGCCCTCCTCCTCCGTTCCGTCATCCACATCGACAGACTCCAGATATTCCAGCAGTCCCGGCCCCCCGTACCATGGCATTTTCATCGACCGCACAGTGACATTGTCGCCTTCCGTCGCCGATACCGGGATAATCCTGACATGAAACAGGTCAAGGTCCACGGCAAGCTTCCTGATCTCTTTTTCAATCCGCTTAAATTCCTCCCGGCTGTAGCGCACCAGATCCATCTTGTTGACTGCAAACACAAAATAGCGGATTCCCATCAGCGCACAGATCCTCGCATGGCGCCTTGTCTGTGTCAGGATTCCCTGCGAGGCATCCACAAGGATCACCGCAAGCTGCGCAAACGAGGCACCCACAGCCATATTCCTCGTATATTCTTCATGTCCGGGCGTATCCGCTACGATAAAACTTCTGCGCTCCGTCGTGAAATACCTGTATGCCACATCGATCGTGATTCCCTGCTCCCGCTCCGCCATCAGGCCGTCCAGCAGGAGGGAATAGTCAATCTCCCCTCCCCGGCTTCCCACGCGGCTGTCCAGTTCCAGCGCACGCTCCTGGTCCGCAAACAAAAGCTTGGCATCATACAGCATGTGCCCGATCAGTGTTGATTTTCCGTCGTCCACGCTGCCGCAGGTGATGAATTTCAGCAGGCCGGACGTGCCATTCACGCCCATATTATTTATTTTTCCTTCCATGTCAGACAATCCTTCCCTTCCGTACCATTCCTGATACAGTACTGCATTATTATACTCACAACAGATAAAATCTGCCGTGAATATTGCGCCAGCCGCAGCCACAAAGTGGCATACCGGTTCCACCCGTTTCACACATGTTAGAAATACCCCTCCCGCTTGCGCCGCTCCATGCTTCCGGCCGCCTCGTGGTCGATCACGCGGCTCGTCCGCTCCGATGTCACGGCACCGAGCGTCTCCCTCACGATGTCCTCCAGCGTATCCGCCGTGGATTCCACGCCGCCTGTCAGTGGATAACACCCGAGCGTGCGGAAACGGACTTTTCTGTACTGTATCTCCTCCCCCGGAAGGAGCCGCATCCTGTCATCGTCCACCATGATGATGTTCCCGTCCCTGTACACGACAGGACGCTCCTTCGCAAAATACAGCGGAACAATCTCAATCTGCTCCTGCGCGATATACTGCCAGATATCCTTCTCCGTCCAGTTCGAGAGCGGAAAAACCCGGATGCTCTCCCCTTTATGGATCTGCGTATTGTAAAGCTTCCACATCTCAGGCCGCTGGTTTTTCGGGTCCCATGCCTGCTCACTGTTGCGGAAGGAAAAGATGCGCTCCTTCGCTCTTGATTTCTCCTCGTCCCTGCGCCCCCCGCCGAATGCCGCGGTAAAACCGTATTTTGAGAGCGCCTGCTTCAATGCCTGCGTCTTCATGATATCCGTGTATGCGGAACCATGGTCAAACGGGTTAATCCCCTGTCTGACGCCCTCCTCATTTGTATAGACAAGCATTTCGATTCCTTTTTCCTCCGCGATGCGGTCGCGGAACGTTATCATTTCCTTAAATTTCCATGTCGTGTCGATGTGCAGGAATGGAAACGGCGGCTTTTCCGGATAAAACGCCTTCAGGGCAAGGTGCAGCATCACCGAGCTGTCCTTCCCGATGGAATACAGCATCACCGGCTTCTCACACTCCGCCGCCACCTCCCGTATGATATAGACTGATTCTGCCTCCAGGGCATCAAGATGGGTATTCATCTGCTCTCCTCCATAACTTTTTACTCACCAAACAAAACAGCTTAATTTTGTTTATATAATACATTCCACGTATACTGTTTTATCCGTATTTACAAACAGCAGTAATATGTCCGGGCAGCAATTTTAAATCTGCCCGTTCATGGTATCTTACTATCCCTTGTTAAACCTCTGCATATGCAGCTGTACGGAATTGATGAACAACATCAGCAGAAAGGATATCACCAGCAGTACCAACGCTATCGCCGTCGCATCCGCATATTTATACTGTTCCAGTTTCGTCATGATCAAAAGCGGCGCGATCTGCGTTTTGTTCGGGATATTTCCCGCTATAAATACCACGCTCCCGTACTCGCCAATCCCCCTTGCAAATGCCAGTCCGAAACCGGCGAGCAGCGACGGGAAAAGCTCCGGCAGCACGACGCGGAAAAATGTATAACACCTGCCTGCCCCCAGCATTTCAGCCGCCTCCTCATACTGTCTGTCCAGCTTCTGCAGTACAGGCTGGACAGACCGCACCACAAAGGGAATGCCGACAAACACCATGGCGATCGTGATGCCCGCCCTCGTGTATGCGATCTTAATCCCCGCCTTCGCAAACAGCGCGCCAATCCATCCCTTATCGGAATAAAGATATGTAAGCGAGATGCCCGCCACAGCGGTCGGGAGGGCAAAGGGCAGCTCGATCAGGCCGTCCATGAAACGCTTCCCCGGAAAATCATAGCGCACCAGCACCCACGCAAGCATCAGCCCGAATACCGCGTTTACCAGTGCCGCCAGAAATGCGCAGGTAAGGCTTACCACATAGCCTGACACTACCTGCCTGGATGTCACCACATCAATAAAATCTGACAGGCTCAGCCGTGCCGCGATGACAAAGATAGATGCCAATGGAATCAATACCAGCGTACCCAGCATGGCGAGCGTTACCCCCAGTGAAAGTCCGAACCCCGGAATAACCCTGACGCCTCTTTTATTTTTTACCTTAATGATCTGCTGTTCCATTACATTCTGTCCTCATTCTGAATAAATCTGGTCGAAAATAGCGCCGTCATTAAAATAGGTCTGGTATGCGGCGTCCCAACCGCCAAAATCATCGATGGTAACAAGATTCATATTTAAGTCAAACTGGCCGGAAAACTCCTGCAAGATCGCCTCATTGGAAGGACGATAGTAATTGTCCCCCGCCAGCCGCTGCGCCTCGTCACTGTACAGATACTCAAGATATGCGGCTGCAGCCTCCTCTGTCCCATGCTCTTTTGCATTGCTGTCCACCACCGCCACCGAAGGCTGTGCAAGGATACTGACGC
>CAJUOE010000322.1 GCA_910587895.1 uncultured Lachnospiraceae bacterium | reverse complement strand
CTCGAAATTTATATTGAATATTCTGGGAAGCGCCATGGTAACGGCGGGCAGCCTTGTACTTTACCGATTAGGGCTGGATATTCTCTATGACCGCATCATAATCGGCGGGATTATTGTTTTGATGCCGGGTGTTGCGCTTGTTACCGGCATCCGTGATTTATTTAACGGAGATTACCTTTCCGGTGGAATCCGCATGATGGATGCGCTGCTTACGGGAATCTGTATTGCAGCAGGCGTAGGCGCGGCAGTTAAGATATTTCAGTTGCTGGGAGGGGGTGCGTTGCCCCTATGATCATTCAGGTGTTGGTTGCTGTTATTTCCACACTGGCATTTGCGGTGTTGTTTCACGTGCCCAAGCAGGAATATCTCTATTGTGCGATAAACGGAGGGCTCGGCTGGGTCGTGTATAAGCTGTGTTTGTATTATGGCGTTGGAGGCGTTGTTTCCTGCCTCCTGGCGACATTGACGTTGACACTGGTGGCAAGGATGCTGTCTGCCCTGCGGAAAATGCCGAGTACCGTATTTCTGCTCGCCGGTATTTTTACGCTGGTACCGGGTTCCGGGGTGTATTATACTGCATATTATCTTATTATGAATGAGCTTTCAAGATGTACCGCGAAAGGGATTGAGACCTTTAAAATCGCAGGTGCGATCGTATTTGGAATTATATTTGGACTTGCACTGCCGCAGAGCTGGTTTAACCGTCTGGGCAGATTGACGGATAGAAAGAAACCGTCCGCGAAAAAACCGTGTGGAAAAGATTAACGTTCCACACGGTTTTTATATACCTATAATCCGTCAGATTATACTTCGCATTTCCAGAAGTATGCGCTATATGGAGGAAGTTCGCTGCCGCCGCCGAAGTCGTGCAATTCGCCGCTGATTAAGTCAACTGCCTGACCACATCCGGCGTCAAAGTGCGCGGTATAAGATTCTCTGTCTGCATTGATGGCTACCAGTACCCGTTCATTCTGGGATTTACGCTCAAAGATGCACTGCTTGTTGGTGAGGACTACGGAGCGGAATTCTCCGTAATTTAACGCCTCGGATGATTTTTTGGCTGCGGCCAGTTTTGAAATCCAGTCTGTCAGCTCATTCCATTTCGGTTCTTCAAAACTGGGGCGCAGGGACGGGTCGCCGTTCGACTTGTCGCCTTTTTCTCCCCATTCGCTGCCATAGTAGACGCAGGGAATGCCGGGCATACCGAAACACAGGGCATAAATTAAAGGCAGGTGTTCGGGGAGGCTCAATATAGAGGCAATTCTGGATACATCGTGGTTGTCTACGAAACTCAGCAGATGCTTTCCGCGGTACAATGTCCAGTTCTCCGGTCCAAACTGCCGCAGCAGGGAGTGGATGATTTCAAACATATTCATGGAGTTGAAACTGGAATGCAGTCCCTTGTAGCACTCATAATTGGTGGCAGAGTGCAGCATGGAATCATTCATGAGCTGATTATAGTCGCCGTGGAGCATCTCGCCCACTAAGAAGAAATCTTCTTTCAGGCTGTCGCAATGGCTGCGCAGCCTTCGTACAAAATCGTGGTCCAGACAGTAAGCGACGTCCAGGCGCAGTCCGTCAATATCCCATTTTTCTACCCAGTAGGAGACGCTTTCCAAAAGATACTGGATGACCTCTTCATTGCGCAGGTTTAATTTCACCAGGTCAAAATTTCCTTCCCAGCCCTCATACCAGAGTCCGTCATTGTAATTGGAGTTTCCATTGAAATCAATATGGAACCAGTCGCGGTAGCGGGAATTTTCGCGGTTTTTAAGGACGTCCTGAAACGCGAAAAAGCCTCTGCCGGCATGGTTGAATACGCCGTCTAACACAATACGGATGTTTGCCTCGTGCATGGCGTCGCAAACTTCTTTGAAATCATCGTTATCACCCAGCCGCACGTCAATTTTACGGTAGTCCCTGGCATTGTAGCCGTGGGTATCAGATTCAAACAGCGGAGAAAAATAGACGGCGTTTACGCCTAATTTCTCCAGATGCGGAACCCAGTCCTTTATTTTCAGGATGCGTTTTGCGGCGACCCCATCGTTTTCAAATGGCGCTCCACAGAATCCCAGAGGATAAATTTGATAAAATACACTTTCGTATGCCCACATAATAAACAAATCCTTTCTGTAAAAAGTTCTCAATCGTTGTGATGAAATGTTAAAATTTCAGATAACATTATTATAGTGTTTTCTTGCGGTCGTGGCAATGCAAAAATAAAAATTATGAGTTTTTACTCATGTCGCGGGATTTCCTTACGCAGGCACGCTGCGCGGCAATAACGGCATTTCTCAGCCCTTCCTGTTCCAGCACGGCGACAGCTTCAATTGTGGTCCCGCCGGGAGAGCAGACTTCATCTTTGAGGCTGCCGGGGTGTTTTCCGGTTTCCAGTACCATTTTCGCGGCGCCCAGTACGGCCTGTGCGGCAAATTTATAAGCCTGCGCCCGCGGCATTCCATCAGCAACGGCGGCGTCCGCCATAGCCTCGATAAAGAGATAGGCATAGGCGGGAGAGGAGCCGGAGACGCCGATGACTGCATCCATCATGGATTCGGGGACGACCTCACATTTTCCAAAGCTTTCAAAGATGGAAATCACCTGTGCAAGTTCTGTCTCGGAGACATTTTCATTGGCGCAGAGCGCGCTCATCGCTTCGCCGACAAGCGCAGGGGTATTCGGCATGGCACGCACGAGTTTGATTTCTTTTCCAAAGGCGGAAGTGATGTCTGCGATGCTCTGTCCGGCAGCAATGGAGATGATTAAGGTATCAGAATGAATGCTGTTTTTGATTTGTGAAATTATCTCTCCGAAGAGATAAGGTTTTACGGCGAGAAAAAGAATGTCTGATTTTTCAGCGACAAAGGCGTTGTCATGTTCAGTGTTGATTCCAAAGCGTTCCCTCAGGGAGGAGAGCGTTTTTTCAGTCTTTGCCGTGGCGGTAATCAGTCCATTGCCGGCAAGTCCGCTGTTTAAGATGCCGCCGATGATGGCGCTTGCCATGTTTCCGCCGCCGATAAATCCAATTTTTTTCTTCATATTGTATGACCTCCAATCCTGTATTCCTGTGTCTGAAGGCAGATTCGTGCTCTGCCGTTTTCGGGTAAAATGACTTTTGGGTATTATAGACTCTGGCAGGAGAAAAGTCAAGGTTCCTGGAACTGGTCGTACCAGATTTAAAAACCCTATGATTGACATTATAAATATAAGGGTTTATAATAAAAACAGTAGTTCAAATATCTGGTATAACCAACAGGAGTAACAGCATTATGAAGGATTTTAAGGTGATTGAAGTCAAGCGCAGCATCCTTGACGATAACGATGCGGACGCATCAAAGCTCAGGGAAGAGTTAAAGGCTCAGGGAACGTTTCTTTTGAATCTCATGTCATCTCCGGGGGCGGGGAAGACTACAATGTTAAAGAGGCTGATTTCCATGCTGGGGGGCGAGATGAAAATCGGCGTCATGGAAGCGGACATTGATTCAGACGTCGATGCACAGGCAGTTACAGACGCAGGCGCGCGTTCGATTCAGCTCCACACCGGGGGCATGTGCCATCTGGATGCGTCCATGACGCGGCAGGGGCTTTTGGAATTCGAAACGGCGGATTTAGATCTGGTGATATTGGAGAATGTGGGCAATCTGGTATGCCCTGCGGAATTTGACACGGGGGCATGCCGAAATGTGATGATTCTCTCGGTGCCGGAGGGAGATGATAAGCCTCTGAAATATCCGCTGATGTTTTCCGTCTGTGACGTGGTGCTGATCAATAAAACGGATGTGCTGCCGTATTTTGATTTCGATATGGATAAATGCAAAGAATACATCCATATGAGGAATCCGAAGGCTAAGGTAATTCCCATCTCCGCAAGAAACGGAGAGGGTTTTATGGAGTGGACACAGTGGCTGCGTGAACAGGTGGCTGCGTGGATAAAATAAAATTTTAAAGGAAAGAGGGTAATGATTATGATGTTTCAGGTGTATGGAGATGGCGCAGGCTGGCAGCTTTTTGGGTGGCTGCTGGTGTTTGTAAGTTTGATTTTGGTGAACGAGGTTGCGCGCCGTTCAAAAATCGGTGGCATTTGCTGTTTTCTGGCGTTGCCGGCGGCGTTGACCGTGTACTTTATTGCGATTCAGATTGGTGCGGCGACAGGCGCGCAGTGGGCATTGGAAAATGATACGTACTTACATATGAACAGCTGGTTCCACTATGCAAAGCTGTATGCGGCAACGGCTGGCTGCATCGGGTTCATGATGCTCAAATATAAATGGAGCATCGGCAAAACGCAGTGGTTTAAAGTATTTCCGTTTGCGATCGTGGCAATCAATATTTTAATTGCCGTGGGCAGTGATTTTGAATCTGGAATCCGCGGGTTTATGGCGCTTGCCGAGCAGGGCGACCGCTGGTGGCTTTCCTCGGAAAACGTATGGCTGTACGGCGGCTGGTGGAACTGGGTGAACGGTATCGCAGGAATTATCAATATTTTCTGTATGACCGGCTGGTGGGGCATTTATGCGTCCAAGGACAAGAAAGATATGCTTTGGCCGGATATGACGTGGTGCTATATCATCGCCTATGATATCTGGAATTTTGCTTATACTTACAACAATCTGCCTACGCATACATGGTACTGTGGCGTGGCGTTGCTGTTGGCACCTACCTTTGCGGCAATGTTGTGGAACAAGGGTGGCTGGATTCAGAACCGCGCCAATACCCTGGCCCTGTGGTGCATGTTTGCACAGGTATTTCCGCTGTTCCAGGATGAAGGAAAATTTGCAGTTCTTCCGTCGCTCTATAAAGACGGCGTTATGGACGCGGCAGTGCGCCCAGGTGCGGCTGACCCGACCATGCAGGGCGTGATTTCCGCACTGGCATTGATTGCCAATGTAGTCTGCATGGCAGCAATTATCAAGCGTTCCATAGAACAGAAGAAGAATCCGTATACCAATGAAATCTTTACCGATCAGAAGGATTTCAAGGATGCAATGGCAAGAGCCGAATAGAAAATACGAAAAGTTGCAGTGGGCTAACTGAGACTGCTAAGAGAGGAGACTGAGACTATGGCAGATCCATTATTTCCCAATCCCCATCCCGAGGAACCGTTTCGGGAGCCGGTTGCAAAGCTGGCGAAAATGATAACAGACAGAATCCCCATTGTGCTGGGGCTGGAGAAGATAACCAAAGATTCTCCGGAATACATTGGCCTTTGCGCCATCTGTACGGATGAGATGGCAGAAATTGCCATGAAGATGGGCAAGCGCAAGCCCCGCACACTGGAGGATATGGTAAAGCTCACAGGCAGGGACAAAGCGTACCTGGAGGATATTTTGCAGAAAATGTCCGTAAACGGGCTGATTGAATATAACTGGGAGAATCCGCAGCATGAAAAGCAATACGTATTGCCGATGTTTGTTCCGGGAAGCGCGGAGTTTGCCAATATGAATGCAGACCTCCTGGAGGAGCATCCGGAAATGGGGCGTTTCTTTGAGCGCATGAGCCGCCTGCCGCTGGAAAAAGTGACTCCGATGGTGCCGCCGGGAGGCGCTGGAATCGGTATGCATGTGATTCCGGTAGAGAAGGCCATTGAGATGGAAAACCAGTCTGTTTCCGTGGAGCATATTTCCCACTGGCTGGATAAGTATGACGGCAAATATGCGGCAAGCCCCTGTTCCTGCCGCCGTTCCCGCAAGACCTTTGAGGAAGGCTGCGGAGACGACCCGGAAGGGTGGTGCATCGCCGTGGGCGATATGGCGGACTATGTGGTAGAGACCAATAAGGGCGGCCGCTATATCACAAGGGAGGAAGCGCTGGATATTATGAAGGTGGCGGAAGAAAACGGTTTTGTCCACCAGATTACGAATATTGACGGTGAAGATAAAATTTTTGCCATCTGCAACTGTAATGTCAATGTCTGCTATGCACTGCGCACGTCCCAGTTGTTCAACACGCCGAATATGTCGCGTTCCGCTTATGTGGCGCATGTGAAGACAGAGAACTGCGTGGCGTGCGGACGCTGCGTGGAATACTGTCCGGCAGGTGCGGTAAAGCTTGGACAGAAATTATGTAAGAAAGACGGCAGCGAGGTTGCTTATCCCAAACAGCCCCTTCCTTCCGAAGTGAAATGGTTGATGATATGATAAGCATTGTACATGTATTCTCTTGTCGCTTATATGGTTTGCGTAAAT
>CAJUOE010000321.1 GCA_910587895.1 uncultured Lachnospiraceae bacterium | reverse complement strand
CCTAATGTTAAATAGAGTCGTCTCATTATCTTTTCCTCCTAATCTTTTTCTTTCTTTTTGCGGTTATGCATTTGCCACGCAGCAATAAAAGCTGAGCGGTGTCCATAAGCTCTTTACTTGTTCTGAAGCCTGCTAATTATATCATATAGCTTTTCGATTTTCAGTTCTTTTTTTGTCCAGTTCCTTATGTTGCTTTGACAACTTTTGTTCTGCTGTCTCTGCTCTTTGTTTTTCTTTGTCCCTCTCCAGTTCTGCCGCCCCGGCTCTCATTTCCGCTTTCTCCCTCGCCTGCTTTTCTTCATCTATCATGTACCAGACTGTATTCCGGTCCATAATTCTCAATGCATCTGAAAACATCTTTATCGCCTCCTCCGGGTGATATCTGAATTCACTGATTTCCTTATACAGTTCCGCAAACCAGGGATAGCTATCGATCAATTTATATATATGCTCCGTCTTGTCAGATCCAATGACTCCATACCTTCTGAATTTTTGTCATATCAACTGATTTGCACCGCTTTTATACCAGCTTATGAATATGGATGCAGTTCGGCTGGTCGATGGAAATCGGCTTATCCATCATCAGGAAATATTTTTTGTCATAATCCACCTTGAATGTCGTAATTTCATTCGTATCATGATTCAGGCTGACAAAATGCTTGCCATCCGGGAAAATCGCCAGCGTCTTGGGATAATCCCCGCTGATTTTGGACTCGCAGACTTCCGTCAATTCCCCGCTCTCCCCGTCAATCTCATATATCATCACAGAATTGGCTCCCGCATTGGAACAGAACAGATATTTCCCGTCCGCGCTTATTTCCATGCCAGAGGCAGCGCAACCGTTACGGCCGTCCTCTTTATTCACCGAAGGCACTGTCTGTATCTCTTCAAATACCGGGCCTTCCGGAGCGCACTCATAGCGATATACGTTAATTTCATTGCTTTCCTCACATAACACGTAGGCACGGTTCCCGTCTTTGCCAAAACGGATCATGCGCGGCGAGGAATCCAGTGGGGAACGAATGATATCCGCCAGTTTCAGCTTTCCCTTCTCATAATCAATCTGATAAATTTTTACATGATCCAGGCCGCCGTCTACCGCACAGAGAAATTTCTCCCACGGCGTCAGCTCCACACAATTTACATGCGGGCGGTAATTATGCTCTGCAATGCTTCGGCCCATGCCTGTATGGAAAATACCGTCGGCAATGCCCTCAATGCTTCCGTCTTCATTCAACCTCATCATAGAAACCCGACCGTCATGGTATCCTCCCACGAAAAGATAACGGTTTTCTTTATCTACCGACACATAACACCCGCGCATACCGCCAATCCATTTCTCATTGATTGGCTCCAGATCTCCATCCTCCAAAATACGGAAGGATGCCACGCCTTCATCCGCTATCGAATACAGAAACCTCCCATCGGCAGATACCGTCAAATCGGAAGGATTGCTGATCGGAACTACTTTCCGTTCCTTTAATTTGCCCTCCTCAATGTCCATGTCATAAATATGGATGCCGACACTTGATCCATGTGTGTATGTTCCTACATATGCTACATATCTTTCTTTATCCATCTGCCTGCTCCTCCTTCTCTTGTCTGCGCAAGACGTCAAATCTTGTCAGTGGTTTTCCTAAATCAATATATAACACCTGTTTGGGATGGGGCGCTGACTCCATCTCATTGCCTTCTTCATCACGAATCGCCTGGACAACTGCCAGAAGATTCTCCCCGCCGGGTTTCATAACCTCAATCTCTTCTCCCACGCAAAACTTATTCCGCTGTTCTATGCGATAGCCTTTCTCGCTGTGCTCTCCAACGATCCCCAGATACGTATAATCCTTTACATAGGTATTGTTGTCATAAATCTGTGTATGTTCATCCGGCTTTCCAAAGAAAAATCCGCTTGTAAACTGACGATACGTACAGCCGACAATCTGCTCTAAATACCATGGCATATTCTTCTGATATAATTCCTGTGAAATAAAGTAATCATCAATCGCCCTGCGATACGTTCTGGCCACTGTCGCCACATAGAGCGCCGTCTTCATCCTGCCTTCTATCTTAAAACTGTCAATTCCCGCCTGTACAAGCTCCGGTATATGTTCAATCATGCATAAATCCCTGGAATTGAAAATGTAAGTGCCTCTCTCATTCTCATAAACCGGCATGTATTCCCCCGGCCGCGTCTCCTCCACCACCGCATATTTCCAGCGGCACGGATGGGTACAGGCTCCCCGGTTTGCATCCCTTCCGGTAAAATAATTACTGAGCAGGCATCTTCCGGAATAGGAGATGCACATTGCGCCATGAATGAACGTCTCTATCTCCATCTCTTTTGGAATATGCGCCCGAATTTCTGCAATTTCCTGTAAAGAAAGCTCTCTTGCCGAAACAACGCGTCTTGCACCCAACTGGTGCCAGAACCGGTATGTTCCATAATTCGTATTATTTGCCTGCGTAGAAATGTGTATTTCAATTTCCGGGCAGATCTCCCGCGCAATTGCAAACACGCCGGGATCTGAAATAATCAACGCGTCCGGCTTTATCTCCTTTAATTCCGAAAAATATTCCCGTACGCCCGCAAGATCCTCGTTATGAGCCAAAATATTTGCCGTCACATAGACTTTTACCCCGCGCTCATGCGCAAAGGCGATTCCAAGACGCATGTCTTCCATTGTGAAATTTTTCGCTTTTGCCCGCAGCCCGAATGATTCGCCGCCGATATAAACGGCATCTGCGCCAAAAACCACGGCAATCTTTAATACTTCAAGGCTGCTTGCCGGTACGAGTAATTCCGGTTTCTTCATGGTTGCCTCCTTAGACTTATCGTAATCCCATCTCCGATGGGAAATACACAGGTCGTCAGCTCTTCCATATGGGTCAGTTCATACAAATATTCACGCATTCGTTTGTGTATGGTGCGATTTCTTCTCGTCACGGCAAAACGGGACTCCAAAATATCTCCATCCTGCAAAACATTATCGGAAACCAATATGCCGCCCGGACATAAGAGGCGCATAACCTCCGGGAGAAAATGAATATACTGTCCCTTCGCCGCATCCATAAAAATGAAGTCGTATGGCTCATCCAGTCCGCGCATGACCTCTGCGGCGTCTCCCTCCAATAATTGTATCACATTCTCCTTCCCGTTGCGCATAAAATTTTCGCGCGCTATGGGAATTCTCTTCGCATAATTCTCTATCGTAGTTATTTTACAGGATACCGGATTATAATATTCCATCAATAATGCGGAAAATCCCACTGCCGTCCCCACCTCCAGAATACGTTTCGGGCGGTTCATGGCAAGCAGGAGTCTTAAAAGATTCTGCGTTTCACGCCGGATCACGGGCACATGGTTCTTATGTGCCTCCTCTTCCAGTTCCAGCAAAAAACAGGGTTTTCCACTATCCAGAGAGTTAATGTACGTACTTAAACGCTCTTCTACTATCATTCTTCAGTTTCCTCAGTTTCCTCAACTTCTTCTTCTGCCATCACCTGCATCATTTCCTTTGCAGTCTGGGAAGTATTGAGTGTGTAGGTTCCCGGTTTCAGCTTATCATCATAATCCATTACAAGAAGCTGAATCATAAACAGCGCCCCGCTGTCCACCAGTTTCTTCTCTTCCAGCAGATTTCCCACCTCCTGAGAAGACATTCCCTCTTCAATTTTTACCATCATATCCTGCCCCGGGGGCTTTGCCATGGCAGGCTCGGTAAATATCCGGTAACCCATGTCATAGGCAATTTTCCCGGTCTTTAAGACCACAATCACAATCAAAACCATGATGGAAAAACTAATAATGCTGCCCACCACATTCAATGCAATTTTGCTTTTTCCCATAATCCTGTCCTTTATGTCTCGAATCCCAAATCAAATTCTATCTCTGTCATGATACTGTAATTGATCTTCTGTATCATACGGCATACGGCAAGTTCTGCCGCCAGATATTCATTGACATACGGCTCTGCACGCAGCCTTGCGAACTCGCCTTCCAGCCTGTCCATCTCTGCGTACAAATCCACATTGCGGCATTTATGCAATTCAAAATTCCTTTTGCGGAATTCATTGATTGCCCGCTCTTTCTCCGGCTCCTGATGAACCAATTCCCGAATTCTCTGATATTCCTTATACTCGGGACTGTTTTTTACAACTTCTATCAAATTTGCCAAACTTTCATCCAACTGATTCATAGTCACCTCATGCTTTCGTTCCTTCACTCAGCGTTCCACCCTGCAGGAACCAACTCCTGCTAAACTTCCATAATAATCGGCATAATCATCGGCCTGCGCTTTGTCTTTTTCCAGACAAACTCACTGAGCTCGTCCTTCACTTCTGTCTTTATCTTGCCCCAGTCCGTAATATTCCTGTCCATGCAGTAGTCCATCACGTCATCCAATACCTGTTTTGCCTCATCCATCAGGCTTTCCGCGCCCCTCACATAGACAAACCCGCGGCTGACGATATCCGGCCCCGCCAGTACCTGTCCGCTGCCGGACTCCAACGTCATCACCACAATGATGATGCCGTCTTCCGCCAAATGCTGGCGGTCACGAAGTACAATATTCCCGACGTCGCCTACGCCAAGTCCGTCCACCAGGATATCTCCAACCGGTACCTGGCCGGCAACCTTCGCCTCATTTTCGTCGAGTTCCAGCACATTTCCGGAGGAAAGAATAAAAATATTTTCCTTGTCATATCCAAGCTCGCGCGCAATGGACGCCTGTGCTTTCAGATGCTTGTATTCCCCATGTACCGGAATCGCATATTTCGGTTTCACCAGTGAATAAATCAGCTTGATCTCTTCACGGCATGCATGGCCGGACACATGGGCGTCCTGGAAGATAACCTCCGCCCCTTTCATGAACAGCTCATTGATGACGTTGGAGACGGCTTTCTCATTCCCCGGAATCGGATTCGAGCTGAAGATAATCGTATCGCCCGGCTTAATCGTAACTTTCTTGTGAAGATTCGCCGCCATCCGTGACAGCGCCGCCATGGATTCGCCCTGGCTTCCGGTTGTGATCAGTACCGTCTGCTCATCCGGATAATTCTTCAACTGTTCAATATCAATCAGCGTATTCTCCGGTATCTGCAAATATCCAAGCTCCGTAGCGGTAGAGATGATATTTACCATGCTGCGCCCCTCTACGACAACTTTCCTGCCAAATTTATACGCAGAATTGATAATCTGCTGCACGCGGTCCACATTGGATGCGAACGTCGCAATAATGATGCGCGTATCCTTATGATCCGCAAAAATATTGTCAAATGTTTTTCCAACCGTGCGCTCCGAGTTTGTAAATCCCGGCCGCTCCGCATTCGTGCTGTCGCACATCAGCGCAAGCACGCCCTTCTTTCCGATTTCTCCGAAACGCTGCAAATCAATGGCGTCCCCGAACACCGGCGTATAATCCACCTTGAAGTCCCCGGTGTGTACCACAATTCCCGCCGGAGAATAGATGGCAAGCGCTGCCGCGTCCTGAATGCTGTGGTTCGTCTTGATGAATTCCACACGAAAACATCCCAGATTGATATGCTGTCCATATTTTACGACCTTACGCTTCACCTTGGAAATCATGTTGTGTTCCCGCAGCTTATTATCGATAATGCCTATCGTAAGCTTGGTCGCGTAAATCGGCACGTTGATGTCGCGAAGCACATAGGGAATTGCCCCGATGTGGTCTTCATGCCCGTGGGTGATAAAGAAACCCTTTACTTTATCAATATTCTCTTTCAGGTATGTTACATCCGGGATTACAAGATCTATTCCCAGCATGTCATCTTCCGGAAATGATAATCCACAATCCACTACAATAATACTGTCTTCATATTCAAAGGCAGTAATGTTCATTCCAATCTGCTCTAATCCTCCCAGCGGAATGATTTTCAATTTTGAGTTATTCTTTTTTTTCAAAATGCACCTCCAAATGCTATTATTATCCGATTCTCTTAAAAATCTTTTATTTACACAGTGAACAATTCAGACCCCCAGGCCACAGACAATTATACGCCCGCCTGTTCCCATGGGGTTCTGAACAGTTGTCACATCGTTATGTCCACATCTTCCAACATCTCCGCAAAAATCCTGGAAATATATTCCAGCTCGTCCTCAGATTCTACGATCTCATATACATCGTCTTCCTGCTCATCCTGGGAGAGCCGCTTTAAAATAAACGCATCGCAATCACCATCTTCTTCCTCTGTGACAAGAAGATAACTGATGCCATTGATGCTAGTCTCTTCAACCACATAAAACTCCAAAGCCTCTCCATCCCGGGGAGACCGAAACGTTACTTTTTCCATCTTCAGATATCGTCCTGATCCTTTCTGTCATCTAACCTGCCCTGAAATGCCTGTGCATCCAGATACCCCTGTAAAATCAATACAGCTGCAATCTTATCCACATAGCTCTTTCGTGCTTCTCTGCGCACGCCGCTCTCCATCAATGTCCGCTCTGCTGCTACCGTCGTAAGACGCTCGTCCCACAAAACGACGGAAAGACCCGTCCGCCTCTCCAGCATCTCCTTAAATTCCAGCGTCTTCTCGCAGCGCTCACCTTCGGTATTATTCATATTCTTAGGAAAACCAAGCACGATCTTCCCTGCCTGGTATTCGTCTGCCAATTCCTCTATTCTCGCCAGAGTCTGCCTGAGCTTTCCGGGCGATTTCCTCGGAATAGTCTCTACGCCCTGCGCCGTCACAAGCAGCGCATCGCTGATTGCAACGCCCACGGTCTTAGAGCCAAAGTCCAAACCCATGACCCGCATCCGCTGCCTCCTATTCCCAGAAATTATTCCTTATATACTGGCGCAAGATTTCCTCTACCAATTCATCACGTTCCACTTTCATAATGAGACTTCTTGCATTCTTGTGGCTGGTAATATAAGTGGGATCTCCGGACATAATGTATCCGACAATCTGGTTGACCGGATTGTAGCCCTTCTCCCGCAGCGCACTGTACACGATTTCCAGAATATCATTTACGTGTATCTTCTGCTCCTTCTCCACTTTAAAAAATTGAGTATTGTTTTTATCCTGCATTTTTTCACGCCCTTATTTTGCTCTTTCGTTCTATTCTGAATCATTCTTTTTACTATTCTAATACAAATGTTCGGAAAACTCAAGATTTTTCTTTTAAAACGTCATTCATTAACAAAATATGTTCCTTCAGCCTTGCGCTCACCGTCCCGCGTATCAGCTCATTCTCCATGTCCCAATCTGGGTAAAGCTCCGTGGGAATTGCCGTTTTTACATATTCTTTCGTATGTCCCAGAAAATATTCCACACCGCCAAAAGAAACTTTCTCCTCCGCCAGCACTTCCACTTCCCTGCCGATATAATAGTCCAAAAATGCTGCATTCATCGGCGCAAGGTCCTGAAATAGCTGTTCGCTTCTCGCATGTTTTACCTGCTCCGGCACCTGGGAATCCATGTCCGCCGCACGCGTGCCCCTGCGTTTGGAATATTTGAAAATGTGTATCTCAAAGAATCCAATCTTTTTCAAAAATTGCCTGGTCGTCTCGAATTCTTCTTCGGTCTCTCCCGGAAACCCGACAATGACGTCGGTCGTAATCGCCGGATGCCTGAAATACCTCCGCAGAAGATTACAGCCATTTTCGTATTCCGCGCATGTATATCTGCGGTTCATGCGTTTCAGCGTTTCATTGCATCCGCTCTGCAGGGACAGATGGAAATGTGGACAGATTTTCGGCATCTCTGACAGACGTTTGGCAAATGTTTCCGTGATGATTTTCGGCTCCAGGGATCCAAGGCGGATGCGCGCTATTCCCGGCACTTTGTGGATTTCCTCTATCAGCTGCAAAAGGCTGCTGCCCAAATCCACGCCGTAGGAACTTAAATGGATTCCGGTAAGCACCACCTCACGGTACCCATTTTTTGCCATCCGCTCCACTTCAGCCCGCACATCAGAAATTTCCCTGCTCCTGACGCGCCCTCTGGCATAGGGAATAATGCAATAGCTGCAAAACTGGTTACAGCCGTCCTGTACCTTGATATATGCCCGCGTGCGTTCTGCCGTACGGCTTACCGTCAAAGCCTCGTATGTGTTATCGGCCGCAATATCCCCCACCGATAACACCCCTGTCTCTGAAGCCTGCTCCATGCGGGCAGCAAAGAACTGTTCCAGCAATGCAGGAAGTTCATGTTTCTTATTATTTCCAATCAGGATATCGACCGCCTCATCCTCTGACACCTGCTCCTTTGCCGTCTGCACATAACATCCTGCGGCAACGACAACACTGTCCGGGTTCTTTCTCCTGGCACGGTGAATCATCTGCCTTGACTTTCGCTCCGCAATATTCGTAACGGAACAGGTGTTGATGACATAGACGTCCGCAGCCTCATCAAACGGTACAATCTCATAACCGGCCTGCTCCAAAAGCTGCTGCATGCTCTCTGTCTCATATGCATTTACTTTGCAGCCAAGGTTATGCAATGCCGCTCTTTTCATCTTTTCATTCCCTTTCTGTATCTTTCCATAGCAATCTGCCGAAAACACAACGCTTTTTCCCACTGAAATTGGCAATAGCGTTATTGACTTTTCCAAAAAAAGGAGATACTATAGTGAATATAAATTATATGTAAAACAACCATACAATATCTTTTAATAAGGAGGCTTTTTACAATGATAGAAGTACAAATTTCATTAAATTCCATTGATAAGGTGAAATCTTTCGTCAATGCCATCACGCAGTTTGATTTTGACTTTGACCTGATTTCCGGAAGATATGTGATCGACGCCAAATCCATCATGGGCATTTTCAGCCTGGATTTATCCAAACCTATTGACCTGAAAATTCATGCGGAGGAGAATCCGGATGAAGTCATGGAAGTAATCAAACCATATCTCGTTTAATCAATGATTCCGTACATCCGAAGCTGTCACATACGTGGCAGCTTCTTTTTTACCTGATAACAATCGTTTCCGCTGTTTCAATCGCCGTCTCTACCATCTCATCTATTTTTTCCTTCAGGTGCGTCTCCGAACGCCGGATGACCTTAAGGCTCGGCTTTGTCACCGGATGTTTCGCCACAAATATCGTACAGCAGTCCTCATAAGGCAGGATGGACGTCTCAAAGGTGCCAATCTTTTTAGACACCTCAATAATCTCCTGCTTGTCAAACCCAATCAGGGGACGGTATACCGGCATCGTACACACCTCGTCCGTAGCTGCTAAAGACTGCATCGTCTGGCTCGCCACCTGTCCGATGCTCTCACCGGTAATCAGCCCCAAAGACTCCGTCTCCTTTGCAAAATATTCTGCAATCCGCATCATATACCGGCGCATGATAATCGTAAGCTCATCATGGGGGCATTTATCGTAGATATACATCTGAATATCCGTAAAATTGACAATTTTCAGATAAATTGGCCCTGTAAACTGCGCCACAATCTTTGCCAGGTCTATGACTTTCTGTTTGGCGCGCTCGCTCGTATAGGGCGGCGCATGGAAATACACGGCGTCAATCTTTACCCCGCGTTTTGCAATCATATATCCCGCCACCGGGCTGTCGATGCCCCCGGACAAAAGCAGCATTCCTTTCCCATTCGTTCCTACCGGCATTCCTCCCGGGCCCGGAATGACTTCCGAATAGATATTGATTTTGTTGCGGATTTCCACATTCACCAGAATATCCGGGTTGTGTACATCCACCGTCATATCTGGAAAAGCATCGAGAATCTTTTCCCCCAGCGCCGCATTCACTTCCATGGAGGGAATGGGATAGCTCTTGCGCGCGCGGCGGGTGTTGACTTTGAACGTCAGGTGTTTATCCGCATAACGCCTGTCCAGATAATCTTCCACATCCTGTGCGAGTTTGTCAAATCCCTCGTCCTCGGCAAGCACCACCGGACAAATGCCGACGATACCAAATACGCGCTGCAAGCTCTCCAACGCCTCGTCATAATCAAACTCTGTCAATGCCTCGATATAAATGCGCCCCTGTTCCTTGCTGATGGAAAACTCCCCGTCCACCGGTTTCAGGGCGTACTTGATCTGGCGCACCAGCGCATCCTCAAACAGATGGCGGTTCTTTCCCTTAATGCCTATCTCTCCGTATTTTATCAAAAATGCCTTAAACATATTTCTTCCTTTCTGATTTCTTCCCTCTCTAATGCCGTGTGTACCTTTGCAGCATGGGAACCAGCTCCTTTAAGTTTGCCAGGCAGTATTCCACTTCCTCAAATGTGTTGTCCGGACTGAAACTGACGCGCACGGTTGAATCGAGATACTTCCTGCCAATACCAATTGCCTGGAGCGTCACGCTCGGCGCAGGCTTGTTCGAAGAGCACGCGCTTCCGGCGGACACATAGATCTGCCTGTCCTCCAGGGCGTGAAGCAATACCTCGCTGCGCACGCCGTCTACGCTCAGGCTCACAATATGCGGTGCGCTTTCCCTTCCAGTCTTCCCATTAATGTGCGCCCAGCTTTCACCACGCAGCCCTTCCACAAACGCCTCTTTCAGCGCAAATAGATGCGCCTGTTTCTCTTCAAACGATTCGTATATGTCCTGCGCTGCCTGTCCAAGCCCCGCAATTCCCGGTACGTTCTCCGTTCCGGAACGCAGGTTCTTCTGCTGGCCGCCGCCGTAAATCACCGGCTTTAACTTTGTCTTTTCCTTTACATACAAAAATCCGCTCCCCTTGGGTCCATGAATCTTATGCCCGCTGACAGACATCAGGTCAATTCCCAGTTTTCCGGGGCGAATCATATACTTTCCATATGCCTGGATGGCGTCTACATGAAACAATGCATTGGGATTTTTGCGCTTGATTATTTCCGCAGCCTCTGCAATCGGCTCTACGGCTCCAATCTCATTATTGACATACATGATGGACACAAGAATCGTCTCATCCGTCACAGCCTCCGCAAGTTCTTCCAGCGAAAGAATTCCGTCCCCGTCCACATCCAGGTATGTCACCGAAAACCCCTGCTCCTCCAGATACTTCATGGGCGCCAATACCGCAGGGTGCTCGATTCTCGTCGTTATCAGGTGCATTCCGCTGCGCCTGTTCGCCATAGCGCCGCCTATGATGGCAAGGTTGTTGGATTCCGTTCCCCCGGAAGTGAAAATCAGTTCCGATTCCTTCACCTTGAGGGTCCTGCTGATTTTCTCCCTCGCCTCCCGGATATACTGCTCACCTTCCATGCCCTTTCCATGCAGGGAAGAAGGATTCCCGTAATCTTCCACCAACGCGCGCACCATCATGTCCTTTGCCTTTTCGCCGCAGCGCGTGGTGGCGGAATTGTCAAAATATGCCTCCATAATTCCTCCTATAAATGCTACGCATGTGCCTTCCTCCTAATCTTCCACTTCATACAAGAGCATGGAAAGCGCGCAGAGCCCGGCAGTCTCCGTACGCAGGATGCGGTTCCCAAGCGAAACCATCTCCATGTCGTCTTTCGCCAGCGCAATCTCCGCCGAATCGTAACCGCCCTCCGGTCCGATAAAAATCCCGACCGACGTGCCCTTTTCAATCCTGCCAAACACTTCCCTCGTATGTGCAAGCCCGCGCTGGTTCTCATAAGGCAGGATCCGCACGTCTAATTTCTTCGCATACGCCACAGCGTCTGCAAAACGCATCACCTCTCCCACGGTGGGGATCAGGCTGCGTTTGGACTGTTTGGCTGCGCTCTGTGCAATCGCCTGCCACCTCGCCTGTTTCGCCTTTGCCCGCTTTTCATCCAGTTTGACGACACAGTTCTTCATGGCAACCGGTATGATTTCCGTCACGCCAAGCTCCACTGCTTTCTGAATTACCTGCTCCATCTTGTCCCCCTTGGGAAGCCCCTGAAACAGCGTTATTTTCAGGGAAGGTTCCGTATCCTCTGCCTGCGCTAAGATGGCAAGCGAAATCTCCTCGCTCCCAATCTGAGCAACCTCGCAATAAAAATCCTGGCCCTCGTTGTCGCTGATGCGCACTTTCTCTCCAATCTTCATGCGCAGAACATTCCTGATATGGTTTACATCACTTCCCGTGATGGTGACTTCTGAGCCCTGAATCTGCTCAGGTGCAACAAAAAACTGATACATATTCCTGCTCCTGTATTATTTTCTGGCGGTAATGCTGACCCATTCGCCCTGATGGCAGATTTCTAATATTTCAAATCCTGATTCTTTTACTGCCTTTACGACCGCCTCTTCCTTAAAGTCTATAATTCCGCTCGTAATATAGATTCCACCCTCTCTGATATGGTTTGCTGCCACGGGGGTCAGTGGAATCACAATATCCGCAAGGATGTTGGCAACGACAATATCGTAACCTCCGCCCACCTTCTCCTGCAAATCTCCGTCATCAATCAGGTTTCCCAGATAGAAATCCGCATCTTCTGCCGACAGGCGGTTGATTGCCATGTTATCCCTGGCAGCTCCCATGCACAGGGGATCTATATCAGTGCCGACAACTTTGCCTGCACCCAGTTTCAGGCACACCAGAGATAAGATACCGCTTCCGCATCCCACATCCAGGATCCGCATTCCCGGTTTCAGATATTTGTATAACTGCCGGATGCATAGCTGCGTCGTCTCATGCTTTCCCGTGCCAAAAGAAGTTCCGGGATCAATCTCTATGACATGGCGGTAGTTTCCCTCCCGGGGCTTCTCCTCCCAGGTAGGCTTAATCAGAATATCTTCCAGTACGAAAGACTTAAAGTATTTCTTCCAGTTGTTTATCCAGTCCTTATCCTCTGTCTCACTCTGCGTGATTTCCCCGCTGCCCACATCCACGAACAGTTTCAAATCCTCCAGTTCTTCCCGCACCTGCGCAAGGATCGCATCCTGCTGCTGCTCCGCGTCCAGAAAGAAACTTACCCTGGCAATGCCCTCGTCCGGAGGAAGTTCCGGAAGGATGTCGATAAACATTTTTTCTTTATCTTCTGCCGAGAGGGGAACATTGTCTTCAATCTGCACGCCCGCAATTCCCAAATCCGCCAGCATGCCGCTAACGAGATCTTCCGCCTGCGTCGTCGTCTGTATGGTATATTGTTTCCATTTCATGCTGCCTGCTCCTATGTCTTGTAGCGTTTTTTCAAGCTTTCATAAATCCGGTTGATGATCTGCAAGGTGCTCGTATCCCCTGCCATATTATCCGGATGATAAATTTTCGTAAGTTCTTTATACCGTTTCTTCAATGTCTGTATATTGTCAACACCGGAGAAAAATATCTGCGCTTCGGGAAGCAGTTCTTCCATGCTTCTCTTCTGATAGTTGTCTTTCCCACGAGAATATCGTTTCTTCTGGGCTTCAATATCTTCCTTCTCACGGGCAAGGTTCTTAAGCTCTCCTTCCAGGATCTTCCATTTCATCTGAAACAGCTGCTCCTCTTCTTTCATGCGTTTCTGTTCCAGATTCTGCCTCATGTAAAATTCCTGCTGCTCCTGCTTGAATCTGCGCCTGTCGTCTTCCAGCTGCTTTTTTTCTTTGCGCAGCAGCCTCGATTGAAGATCTTCCGACATCGGTTCCCGGATTACTTTCCCCATCTGCCGTTTCGGCTGATCCATTCCTGTTCCCCCTTTGTGCCAATCTCTGTGACATTTCCGCTTCTGTACCAAATATCGTGATTTTTGATCATCTATGCTTTGTTGCTTATGACTTCTTTACCTTTTTTATGTTGCTGAATGCTCCATAAACCTTAACCCCGTCTACCTTCGTATAGGCGCGAATTTTAAAGCTATATGATTTTTTGCTGCTCAGGCGCGCCTTTGTGAAAGAAACGGTCTTTGATTTTCCGACAGTCTTAATCTTCTTATATTTCCCATTTCCCGTCTTCATAAAAATCTCATATCCACTGGCTCCGTCTACTTTCTTCCAGCCCAGTTTCACCTTGCTCTTTCCCTTTCTCTTCGCGGAGCTCAATTTCGCCTTCAGCGGATAGGTAGCCGCCTTCACACGCTCCGTAGTTCTCGCATAAACATTTTTACCATTAACCACGCGGTAAGGCGTAACTTTCAATGTATAGACTGCCGCAGATTTCAAATTCTGATACGTACAGGTATTTCCTGTAACATATCCCGTGGAAAGCAAGGTATTTCCTTCATAAAACATCAGACGGTAGCTGACTCCTGTCTCTGCTTTCCAGCTAAAAGACATGGCGTTTGTCGTGACGTTGCTTACGCTTAAACCAGTCAAATTCCCTGGCCTGGCTGGGGCAAGCATGGCAATCTCTTCTGTATAGATTCTGGTACACAGCTTGCAGGTATAAGTCCTGATTCCCTTCTGCGTCTCCGTAGCCTCTTTTGTTACCACAGTCTCATACTGATGGCCTGGGCATTCCACATAGATGGATATCTCAATATTCGTAACGACCTCATAATTCACCTGATCCTGGGGCCTGAAACACACCTGGAATTTCTGGTAGCCCTCTTTGGACAGTTTCGTATCCGGGTCCAACTGCCAGAGAAAACCATCCGGCAGCTCCACAGAAGAAAGTGGTTCTCCGCTTACCCCGCTCAGGCCAGACGGCCGCGTATAATCCGGGATGGCACGTGCAATTTCCACGGTAACGCTCCCTCTATAAGGACGGTATCCGGTTCTCTCCACCTGATACAGCACCGTATAAGTTCCTGCCCTCTGCATCATGGGCTGTTCCTGCGAGTATCCCACATCGTCAGCCGAGACCTGTTTCAGCGCATATGTCACAACATCCCCCGCTTTCGTCCCCATTACCTGAATTCGATAGGGTCGCCCGTTATAAATTCCAGAAACATCCGAGGCGCTGATGCCTTTGATTGCCGGCAGCAGGCTGTCAATGCTCTCGGTATAGCTGTCCCCGCAGAGCGTGCAGGTATACGTCTCTTCTCCATCTTCCGTATCCGTAGGCTCTTTCGTAATCTCAGACTCATATTGATGTCCCGGACAGGTTACCTCTACGGCAACCTCTACCTCAACCGCCTGATAATTTTCCGTATCCTCCGGCGTATAAACCGCCGTATAATTATGGGAGCCCTCCTCCCGCAATACGGTATCTGCATTCTTCCACGCAAACCCATCCGGCAGCGTTACCGCCTGGAGCGCATCCCCGCTGTTTCCTGCGCATCCCGTGGGAATAACATAGTCATCCTCATCTGGAGTAGCTTTAACAATTTCCACCGTAATGCTTCCTGTATAAGGACGATACCCCTTTCTCTCCACCTTATACGATACTTCATAAGTTCCCGCATTCTTTAACTCAGGAATTTGTGGTGCATATGCGCCTCCATTGAGGGCATAAGTTACCACATCCCCCGGCTGCAATCCCTGAATCTCAAGCGTAAATGCTGTGCCGTTATAAATCACTTCCAGGTCATCCGCAGAAATCCCCGGAATCGCTGGCAACGTATTTTCCGTTACCTGAACTTCTACTTCAATATCACGGACTGTCTTATAATTCTTCGTATCCTGCGGCGTATATTTTACAAGAAACGTTTTCGTGCCCGCCGCATCCAACCGCGTATCTTCCTCTGTCTGCCAGGTGAAACCTGCCGGCAGCGTCACTGTAGAAAGCGTATCTCCGACATATCCGCCAAGACCCGTCGGTACATTATATTGCGGTGTCGCCTGTTCTATCGTCACAGTTGCCGTCCCACGGTAAGAGACATAATTTTCCCTGCTTACACGGTATGAAACCTCATAAATTCCGGCATCCACCATCACCGGCTGCGCGGACTGGTAATTGCCATCTTCATCGAGATACTCTATCGTATCGGTATCCAGTGCGCCCTCAACGGTGATCGTAAATGGATTTCCATTGTAGGTTCCAGTCACGTCTTCGGCTGAGATGCCCTCGACCTGGGCAAGGGCGTATTTGTGGATGACCTGCTTTGCAGTCGCTGCATCATTCGGGTTGCTATCCAAGACATACCACAATTCATTTCCCCGCACGGTAAATCCATAAATTTTCTTACCATCTAAATCCGTTGGGCTATACACCTCCACCTTGCCTTCATCACTGCCTAACCGGTATATTGCATCCTGCGAATTAAAATAAAGCTTGCCATCTGCCTGGGCAAGATAGACGTAACATCCCGCCCAGAAAGAGCCCTCCAGTTCCCCTTTCCAAGGCTCAAAATCAAGGAGTTTTTCTTCTTCCCCTTCCAGGAAACTATCATTTGTTCTCTTCACAAACTGTATCACGCTCGGTATATCGTCCCGATACCTGGCATAATACCACGCTCCATTATGATAACAGATGGCGCAGCCGCTCTTTATCTTGCCCCAAAACGCATCATCGTAAGCAGTGGAATCCGCCGTGTGGGCATCGTTCCATGAATAGTGGTTATCATCTTTGTCGTTCGCTGCATTCGGGCTGCCCTTGGATATCCTGCTGTCACTGCACAGGAAATTCTCATGCATTACCCTGCCAATGCGGTCATAAGCAGGATCATCCCAGGTGACGTCCACATGATACCACTCCTGTCCGATCTCTATCATGTTCCAGGCATGAGCCATGTCCTTGCTGCTGATGACCTCGCAGGAAATGCCCAGTTTGTCCTCCATGATGTAGGCAAACGCGTCCGCATAGCCGTCGCACACGGCAACCTGGTTGACAAGGGATCCGTACGCCGTATGGGAAATCTCCGGTACCTTATTATTTTTATAATTATCGTAATCATATTCACAGTTTAACGCCAGGTAATCATGCACAAGCAACGCCTGCTGGTATTCGTCCAGGCTCTTGTCCACCTGCGCTGCCGCAAGGTTTGCCGCCGTTTCAAACTTAGGTTTCATCTCCTCAACTTCATCGCTACTGCATATATATGTGGGCTTACATACCAGCTTGGGGTTATCCACCGTACCGCTGCTTTCCACTCCACATGCACTGGCTACATAGAAAAGCTGCGGATTGCTGTTCACAACTTTTAAAAATTCTGCCGCCGCCTCGTTCGCGCCTTCATCCGTCATGGGAAAATTATACGCCGTGATATCAATTGTCGTCTCTAAATTCTCCAATGCCGCAACCACATATTCCTCAAAGGATACCTCCGCTGCCCGGCTGTATGTCCGCGCCTTCCCCACCGGGAAACGCAGTTCCGGCTCCCCATAATAGTCTTCGTTATAGCGTTCCTCCTCCGTCACTGAGAATCCCACATATTCGACCGCACTCGCCTCGGCATGTGCCGGAACAAAGCCGATTGCCAGAAACGCCATCATAAGAAACGGAAACAAGTATCTCTTTTTCATAAGTATTCTCCTTCCCTTGCCGCTCGCCATAAAATCAATACCATTATATAATATGCGGAAAGATTTTACAACAGGAAAGAATCGTTTCGGGGTGAAAGGAGGTTGCCACAATCTGTACGGTTGTTGCCAGGTTCAATATCCAGTGCCCCGTCATAATATGGGAAACGGGACTTCCCTTATAATACCGGTAGCAGATCCAGATCGTCAGCGGCAAAAAGGATAGAAAACGATAAATCATAAATTTTACATCAAATATTGTGGGGATAAAACTATGCTGCAAGGCATAGAAACATGCGGGAATCAAAACAGCCGCCCATTTTGACGTGAAACTGTTTACGCCATATCCCAGATATAACCCGTCCTCCGCAATTGTCGTCGTCACCGGAAGGACCAATACGTTTAATACGGCAAGATATGGCGGTACAGGCGCAATCATCATCGCTGCAAGATATGGAAATTCACCATAACAAATCCATCCTGCAGCATACATTCCGCCCATGCCGATCAACAGCATTATGCCAATCAACAGAAATGCCTGAAAGAAACTTCTTCGCTTTTTTTCGTAGCGTATCATTTCACGGTAAGTTGTGTTGCCACGCTTACAAATGATCCATAAAACAACAATGGTAATGATATTGAGCAAGGATGCAAGGATCGACCACCAATGGGTAATATCATTCAAATGTTTTCGGGTAATGATACTGCAGCATAAAAATGCAGACACAAACAGCAGACACCGCAGCGGCAAAATAAACCAGATTTTCTGACTACGTTTCATCTGCGGTATCCTCCTTGCTATCTATCCCCTCAAAAAGCATGGTTACCATATCAGAAATAAATGAATCCCGTCCTGTTTTGGAATATAGATCATATCCCAGAATATCTTTCGCGGCATCCCTTGCAAGAAAAGCTGTCTGCATGGCAGAAACAAGCATAAATGCCAGCAATCGTCTGCGCTCCTCCTTTTGCTTGTCCCTGATTGCAAAGGCGAACCCCTTTTGTGTATAGACAGAATTGCTGTCCGCCGAATAACTTTGCATATCACTTAAAATGGATATGCCGGCAATCGCCTGATTCTCAAAAAGATAATCAAAGGTCTGGCTCGCCCAGGATATCAGACGGTTTCTGTCCGACAATCCGTCATCTTTGGTGATGTCTGTGATATCCGGTGCAAACCCTGCCAGCATCCTGTTTATGTCCCTTTGTATGCACTCCGTGATAAGATTTTCTTTGCTGCCAAAAAAATAATTGACAGAGCCCAATCCAATCCCAGCCCTTTGGGCAATAATGCGTGAGGTGATCTTTTGGGTATCGCCGTTGTACTCTTTCAGCAGTTCTGTGGTAATTTCAATGATATGGTCTCTGTTATTCTCGTTATTGCTCATAGCGTCCCTCCTCTGAACAGCGTTCACACATATTATAGTGAACATCGTTCAGAAAGTCAACCATGTATTTTTTGTATTCTTCGTTAAATCTTTTGGAAAAATACAATGCAAAACAAGGCAGCCACAAAAAACATTTTAGTATATCGAATAGTCATGCTGATTTCAGTTGAATATGGGGAATCGTATTATGCCTGCCCCGATGTGAAAAACCATGCTGCGTGAGCTGCGCATCTGTCTTTATTTTATCCATAACAGACTTGGCAGTTATCAATCCCTCCGTAACTTCTGATGCATTTTTCGCAGATTCTATCGCAGCCCTGGCAGTTTCTATTGCAGAGGATTTTTGAAATCCCTATTCCTGATTCTGGCATATGCCTTTTGCAAGGTTTTGATGGGTTGGCTGATTGGGCAACCTCAACTTTATCTGCCATGGAAAGAAGTTTTTTATGTCCATTTCTGCAACTGCCAAACCTGACAGTGTCAATTGAGATGTCGGCTTATGGAAAATAAAAATGAAGGGAGTGCTGAATTTGACAGATGCATTGATTTTCTGGCAAAGATGATCGAACTGTATGGGGCAGAGGTACTTGAAGAAATAGCTGAAATTGATATGTATCAGCATTTTGGGTTTATGTTGACATAAAATTGTCAAGCGGTAAAATATAGTTGGGACATAAAATTACAGTTGAGTGTGTCGTGTTGATGTCAAAAGTTAAGCTGGAGGTGCATATTATTGATCAAACATATCATTTTTGACTGCTTTGGTACACTAATCGATACCGGAAACAACTCACTAAAAGCAGTTGAACAAATACTTTTCAATGTCGGTGCCAATGTAGATGCCAAGGAGTTTTATGAAGATTGGAAAGCAAATAAAAGACAGAAGATGAACACTTCAGTATTTTTGAACGAGAAAACACTGTTTGAAATTAGTCTGTCCGAAACATTTTCGAAATATGGTATAACGGCGGACGCGTCAAAAGAGGTAAAAACGATGATTTGCTCCTTGTTTGCGGAGAGATTTGTTTTTTCGGATGTTCATGAAACATTAACAAAGCTTGCAAAGGAAAATGTAGACTTTGCTATCGGCTCAACTACAGATACGGATTCATTGCTTTATTATCTTGAATTGAACCAGCTTTCCTTCTCATATATTTACACATCAGAAAATATGCAGGTCTATAAACCGAACATAAAATTTTATGATACAATTCTGCACAGAAGCGGTTGGTTGGCAGAGGAATGTTTGTTTGTGGGTGACAGCTATACAGATGATGTATTAGGACCTCAAAAGATTGGAATAAAAACGGTGCTTTTGGACCGTAAGGCTCTTTATAAAAGCACTGAACTAGCCCCTCAGCCGGATTTTGTGATTCATTCACTCCTTGAATTGTTAAAGGTTATGATGTGTTGGCGCATACAGGATTAAACGTCAGAATGATTTGAATTTTGTTCATGGAGATATTGTTGATAAATTCCTTACAAATACCGTATTCCACCAAATCATTATCCGACCGCCAAATAAAGGCGGCAAAATAAGCATAAGGACTAGCATAAACAGCGGTTATGGCAACAAAAGGCACGGACATCAAAAAAATTGGCATTATAATTATAATTGTCAAGAATGAAATTTTTGCTTTATCACGAAAAAGAAAATACTACTAAAATTATGATTGCTGCGAAAATAATTGTTTTTTTCAGAATGTGACAGGATTTACTAATTCTAATGATGCCTGTTTCCCTGAACATTTGAGGATATTATCAGATATACGAAGTAACACAAAGCATGGGAATCTTTTGCACATTCCAGAAACTTATCATCATCTGGATCGCGGCATATTTCAATATGGGAAGATGACTCAATTATTTCCATAGTTTTAATCAGCGGAATAAGAATTGTCCTATTTATATGTCCTTGCTTTCGGTCAATCATCTCCTGTACAATTTCTTCATATTCATTAACAATTTCAGACGTAGCACAGGCTGTTATTTTTCCACTAACAATAGAGCTGAGAATTTTCCTGGGGAATCCACCGAAAAACACACCCGAGATTAAAACATTTGTATCTACCACAATTCTCATATTCTTTTTTTCCTTCTTGAAGACTTAATGATATCATTAATGTCATTTTCCGTATAGCCGACAGAAGATGCCCGCTTCTGCGCCTCATCTAACGACAATTCAAATTCTTCTGAGGAAGGAATCTTTAACGTCTTGAGCACGATAACGTCTCCCGTGGTATATGCTACCAGCTTATCTCCAGCATCAATCGACAAGCGTTCACAAATACTGCTCGGAAGAGAAATCTGACTGCTGGAGGAAACAGTTAATATCTGCGTATTCATTTAATTATGCTCCTTTCGGGTAAGAACTTCTTACTTACATTATTCCACGATATAGCTATTTACACAAGAAAAGTTTTATCCCCCTTTATCAATTCCCTCTTATTTGTCCCATCCGGCACGAACCGGAACACGACAAATTCCGTGATTTCATCCGTATCATTTTCAAACGTATGGATGCTGTCATGAACTCTTACGATATCATTTTTTGCCGCATGGCAGGATTGTTCCACTCCATCTTCGTCAAGATATTTGCACAATAAACTTCCTTTTGTAATTAAAATATTTTCGTCAATCTTTTTATGAAAATGCCATTCCTGGGCAGTATGCGGCATAATCCTGTTTAAATGGATTTCCGCCTCATCAAAAATATAATAATTAACTTCCGTTCCAGTCTCCTTCCTTACATGGATAGAATCTTCTTCGTGAACTATTTCAAGGTTTGCCATAACTAAAATACGTCCTTTCTCCAAAATTGATAATCATTGCTTGTATCTGTCTCCACCGCACAAAAAGCTGTATCCCGCGACCACTTTCGCAGAATACAGCCCATAAATTACATGTCTTCCAGTGTTTCTTTAATTTTTCCCATAAATCCCTTTTTCTTCTTCTCCGTGCCTGCGGCGCCATTCTGTTTCTTCAGGGACTGGCCGCTGACCTCGTCAAATGCGCGAAGCGCTTCCTTCGCCTCTGCATTGAGGCTCGTCGGCACCTGGACAACCAGGGTGACGTAATGGTCTCCGCGGATGGAAGAATTGCGCAGGGATGGGATTCCCTTACCCTTCAGGCGGATTCTGGTGTCCGTCTGCGTGCCAGGCTTGACGTCATAAAGGATATCGCCGTCAATCGTATTGATCCGCACCTCGCCGCCCAACGCCGCCTGTGCAAAGGAAATCGGCGCCGTGGAATAAACATTCATATCCTGGCGCTGGAAAATTGGATGCCTGCTGACATTGATCTCTACCAGCAAATCACCTCTCGGTCCGCCGTTCGTGCCCGGCTCGCCCCTATCACGGATACGCACGCTCTGCCCGTTGTCGATTCCGGCAGGAATGGATACCTTAATCTTCTTGCGTTTAGCGATATATCCGGATCCATTACAATCCGGGCATTTATCCTTGATAATCTTACCGGTTCCACGACATTCCGGACAAGTCTGCACATTCTGCACCACACCGAGGAAAGACTGCTGTGTATAGACAACCTTGCCCTTGCCGCCGCACTTCGGGCAGGTCTCCGGGCTGGTTCCCGGTTTCGCGCCAGTCGTATGGCAGGTCTGGCACTCGTCTTTTAAGGTAATCTCAATCTCTTTCTCACAGCCGAAGGCCGCCTCTTCAAAGGTAATACGTACGGCTGCGCGTAAGTTTGCGCCCTTCATGGGACCATTGCTGGCAGAGGAACGCCTTCTTCCTCCGCCAAACAAATCTCCAAAGATATCACCGAAAATATCGCCCATATCCATGCCGGAGAAATCAAATCCTCCGCCGCCTCCCATGCCGCCTTCAAATGCTGCATGGCCGAACTGGTCGTACTGGCGTTTCTTATCCGGGTCGCTCAACACTGCATATGCCTCGGATGCCTCTTTAAATTTTTTCTCTGCTTCTGCATCCCCGGGGTTCATATCAGGATGATACTTCTTGGCAAGCTGGCGGTACGCCTTCTTGATCGTTGCATCATCTGCATTTTTATCAACGCCCAGGACTTCATAGTAATCTCTCTTCTGCTCTGCCATGGCAAACTCCCTTTTTTACGAGATATTATTGAAAACCAACCGCGTTTTCACACTTCCTTGTAATCTGCATCTACCACGTCGTCATCTGCGCTGCTGTAGGATGCGTCTCCCATGTCGGGGCCTGCGCCCTGTGCTGCCCCCTGCGCTGCCTGTGCATTTTCATACATTTTGGCAAATACTTTCTGTGCGCTCTCCATGAGTTTTTCCTTGGCAGCTTTCATCTCGCCAACCTGGTCGTCTGTCATCTCTTCTGCATTCGGATGAGCCTCAACCATTGCCTTCAGGGCATTCAAATCTGCCTCAACTGCGGATTTGTCCGCTGCGTCTATATTTGCGCCAACCTCTTCGAGCGCCTTTTCTGTCTGGAATACGAAGGAATCCGCATCATTTCTGGTATCAATGGCTTCCTTACGTTTCTTGTCCTGTGCCTCGAATTCCGCTGCTTCTTTCACTGCTTTGTTGATATCATCCTCAGACATATTGGATCCTGCCGTGATTGTGATATGCTGCTCTTTGCCGGTTCCCAGATCCTTTGCTGATACATTTACGATACCGTTGGCGTCAATATCAAAGGTTACTTCAATCTGCGGTACGCCACGTCTTGCTGGCGGGATTCCGTCAAGACGGAACTGTCCTAAGGATTTGTTATCCCTTACAAACTGACGCTCGCCCTGTACCACATTGATGTCAACGGCTGTCTGGTTGTCTGCTGCCGTTGAGAAAATCTGGCTGTGCTTGGTCGGAATTGTCGTGTTACGCTCAATCAATCTCGTTGCAACGCCGCCCATGGTCTCAATGGAAAGGGACAGCGGCGTAACGTCCAGAAGAAGGATTTCACC
Organism: uncultured Lachnospiraceae bacterium; assembly: GCA_910587895.1. Lineage (GTDB taxonomy): Bacteria > Bacillota > Clostridia > Lachnospirales > Lachnospiraceae > Petralouisia. Next base: position 8,201 of record CAJUOE010000321.1, on the reverse strand, counting down.
TGCGCCTGCATCTCCGGCAAGCTTGCCGCCCTGAATGGATGCGCCCAATGCCACGCACTCATCCGGATTTAAGGACTTGCTTGGCTCTTTGCCGGTCAGCTGTTTTACCTTATCCTGTACGGCCGGAATACGTGTGGAACCGCCTACCAAAAGCACCTGTCCCAGCTCGGACGCGGTAAGCCCTGCATCTTTCAATGCATTCTGCACCGGAACTGCCGTGCGCTCTACAAGGTCATGCGTCAATTCGTCAAATTTGGCCCTTGTCAGGTTCATGTCAAAATGTTTCGGGCCTTCTGCAGTTGCCGTAATGAACGGAAGGTTGATATTTGTTGTCGTTGCGGAAGAAAGCTCTTTCTTCGCCTTCTCTGCTGCCTCTTTCAGCCTCTGCAATGCCATTTTATCATTTGAAAGGTCAATGCCCTCGGTATTTTTGAATTCTGCGAGCATATAGTCTGTAATCTTCTGGTCGAAATCATCACCGCCCAGACGGTTGTCGCCGGACGTGGACAATACCTCGATCACGCCCTCGCCAATCTCAATGATGGACACGTCGAACGTACCGCCGCCTAAGTCGTATACCATGATCTTCTGCTCTTTCTCATTGTCAAGGCCATAAGCCAGCGCAGCAGCCGTCGGCTCGTTGATGATACGTTTCACATCCATGCCGGCAATCTTGCCCGCATCCTTGGTTGCCTGACGCTGTGCATCATTGAAATATGCAGGAACTGTGATGACTGCCTCAGTCACTTTCTCACCAAGGTAATTTTCTGCGTCTGCCTTTAATTTCTGTAAAATCATAGCGGAAATTTCCTGTGGGGAATACTTCTTGTCGTCAATTGCTTTCTTGCTCTCTGTTCCCATCTCACGTTTGATGGAAGAAATCGTCTTCTCTGCATTGGTAACAGCCTGACGTTTCGCAGGCTCGCCTACAAGACGCTCACCGGTTTTTGTAAATGCAACGACAGACGGCGTCGTCCTTGCCCCTTCTGTATTGGCGATAACCACCGGCTTACCACCTTCCATAACTGCTACACAGCTATTTGTTGTTCCTAAATCGATACCAATAATCTTGCTCATAATAGAGACCTCCTCTTAAATTAAAAATGATTATCTGAATTACTGTTTTCACTGAACCTGTTTTTACTGAACTACTGCTACCATACTGTGCCTTACCACACTGTCCCGGTACATATAGCCCTTCTGAAGTTCTTGCGCCACCACGCCGGATTCGAATTCCTCGCTCTCCACCTGCATGACCGCGTTGTGGTATTCAGGATTAAACTCTGCACCCACTGCTTCGATCGGCTTTACCTCCAGGCTTTCCAGCTCTGTCATAAGCTGCTTATATATTTTATCCATTCCCTCTACAAAGGGGTCGTTTTTCGACTCCTCGGGAACAGCGGATAAACCTCGCTCAAAATTATCAACCACCGGAAGAATTTTCTCAATAATGCTCTTAGCGCCCACCTCAAACATCTGCGCCTTCTCTTTCTCTGTCCGCTTGCGGAAATTATCAAATTCCGCCATCTGACGCTGCACGCGGTCATTCAATTCTGCAATCTTCTCTTCCTGTTTATTTTTCTTCTCTTTCTTCTTAAATAATCCCTTTTTTTCATTTGCAGATTCATTTTCTTCGGAATCATCTTCCAAATCGTCTTTCTGCTGCGAATCTTCTTGCGAATCATCGCTTGTTTCAGATGCCTCCGCCGATCCTTCGGATGTCTCCTCCTGTACGCCATCTGTTTCGGCGTCCACCTCTTCCGCAGAACGTCCAGCCGCTTCCAACTCTTCTGCCTGCATATCTATATCCTTGTTTTCTGTAGCCTCCATATCCGTTCACCTCTCTGCCCGTTTATTTGTTTTTATCTTTTTGAAACACGGAATCCAACTGACTCTTTAACGTCTTCAGATTATCCATGACATTTTCATAATCCATTCGTTTCGGCCCGATTATGCCAATCGTTCCCTGCATCCCATCGCCGATTTGATATGTCGCCGTCACTACACTGCAGTCCTTCATATTCTGTATGGGGGACTCGTCGCCAATGTATACCTGAATCCCGGTCTGCTCCCCGGATGCCAGCGTCTCATTTACCAGCGACACAAGCTGCTGTTTCTCCTCGAAAGCATTCAGTAAATCACTCGCCTTCTGGGAATCACTTAATTCCGGATATTTGAGAATATTGGTCGTTCCGCTGGTGTAAACCTGAAGTTCTTCATCCTCCTGAAACGCTCCTGCCAGCGCGTCCAGCACATCACTGACAATATTGCTGTGGATCCCCGCCTGTTCCTTGAGCCTTGTAATCGTCGCCAGATTGATCTGATCAGCGGACAATCCATTAAGGCTGCTGTTTAACAGGATGTTCAGTTTCAGTAGCGTCTCATTGTCAAGAGCCTCCCTGGTGGAAATCATCTTATTCTTCACCATATTGCCCTCTGTCACAATGACCGCCAAAAGCTGTTCCTCATCTACCTGTGACAATTGCAGGAACTTTACCTTATTCCGTTGATAGGACGGCGCCGTAATCATTGCCGTATAATTGGTATTCGTTGCCAGGACTTTTGCAACCTGTTGCAGCACATGTTCCATCCGCTCCGTATGTTCGATCATGAATTCCTTCATCTCTGTAACTTCGCGGTCTTTTTCTACAATCAGGTTGTCTACATAGAAACGGTAACCCTTATCGGAAGGAATGCGCCCGGCAGAGGTATGCGGCTGTAAAATATAGCCCAGCTCCTCTAAATCCGACATTTCATTACGGATTGTGGCAGAACTCAAATTCAAATCAGAGTATTTGGAAATTGTTCTGGAGCCCACCGGCTCTCCTGTATCCAGATAGTTACGGATGATGGCGTTTAATATTTTCGTCTTCCGTTCATCCAATTCCTGCATCACAATCCTCCTTCCGTTTCATTGGTAGCGGCACGCGTCGCTACGCAACACATACCCTCCTCCTTTTCGATAGCGGCACGCGTCGCTGCGCGACACCTGCCAACTCGGAGCAAGGCATGATAGAAATGCTACGCATTTGCCTTGCTCCTCATTGTTAGCACTCAACTTTTAAGAGTGCTAACATCTATGTACATAAGATAGCACCATAAGAAAATATTGTCAATAGGATTTTTAAGAATTTATATTTTGTTTATAAATTCAGAACCCCATAGGAATAAAAATCCAGACCGTCCAAATTTATTTGGGAAGGGCTGGGTTTGAATTCCTATGAGGGTGATAATCCTCACAGCCACAGACAAAAGCCTCTTTAGAGGCGATTGACGGCTTTGCCGGCATGTCTGTGGCGTGGGGTTCTGAATTTATTTCTCAACATTCATCATTCTGGCTTGGGGCTCTGAATTTATTCTACCCCCGCACCTTTATTTCATACCGTTTCATCCACGCATTTATCTGAATCAGATAAGCAAGCATCTGCGGTCCCGCCATCAACTGCCCGTACCATGGCTTGCCATAATCTGAATCCCGCGTAAGAAACGTTTCCACTTTTTCCTTATTTAAGAACTGCAATACCGGCGCCTTCGAATCATCGAGTATTTTACGCATTTTATCTTTCAACAGATTCTCATAACGCGGGTCGTATGTCTTAGGATAAGGTGATTTCCTGCGGAACAGCACTTCATCCGGCAAAAGCCCCTTACCGGACTGCCGCAAAAGATTCTTCACCACACCGTCTTTGGCTTTCATTTCCCACGGCACGTTCCACACATACTGCACAATCCGCGTATCCGCAAAAGGCACACGCGCCTCCAGACCGCTGTACATGCTGGTACGGTCCATACGGTTTAACAACGTCTGCATGAACCAGCGCAGATTCAACCAAGAAATCTCGCGCCGCCTTGCCTCCTGCGGGCTGTCCTCTTCGCATCTTGGCGTTTCCGCAATGGAACGCTGATAACTTTCCTTCACATACTCATCCATACGCAGGTAGTCAAGAAAATCATCTGCCAGCAATTCTTTCCGGGGCGAAAGATCCATCGTCCACGGAAATGTGTCCGCCTCGAAACATTCCTTTTTGTGGAACCACGGATAACCGCCAAAAATCTCATCCGCACACTCTCCCGTCAGCGTCACCTTACGGCTGAGGCTGACCAGTGAGCAGAAATATAGCATGGAAGAGTCCACATCCGCCATAGCCGGCAAATCATGCGCTTTCACGGAATCAAGCAGCATATTAATCTGATGCGCATTGTCGCACTCCAGAAAATGGTGTTCAGAGCCCAAATACTCAGCCATTTTCTCGACATACGGCCTATCCTGCGACGGCTGAAATGCATTCGCCTTAAAATTCTTGCTGTTATCCACAAAATCAAAGGAAAACGTCGTAAGCCTTTTCCCCTGTTTTTTCAGTTCCGCTGCACACACTGCCGAGACAAGGCTGCTGTCCACGCCCCCGGATAAAAACGTACAGATTGGCACATCGGACACCATCTGACGCCGAATGGAATCCAAAACCAGCTCCGATACTGTCTCGATGGTCTTCTCATAGCTGTCCGTATGCGGATGGCTTTCCAGTTTCCAATAAACCTTCCTCTGCAAGGCACGTTTCCTGCCATACGTAAGAAACTCTCCCGGACAGACCTCCTTCATGCCCCGAAATACGCCGCAGCCGGCACTTCTGGCAGGGCCAATTCCGAAAACTTCATTCAGCCCTTCCCGGTCAAGTTCCGCGCGGACGGACGGATGCGCCAGGACGCCCTTCGGTTCTGAGGCAAAAATCAGCTCATCGCCTTTCTTCATATAGAATAACGGCTTTACCCCCATCGGGTCGCGGAACAGGTATACCATGTCTTCCTGCCCGTCCCAGATGGCAAAAGCAAAAATACCATTTAACATGGCGGCGATTTTCTCACCATATTCCATAAACCCAAGCAAAATCACTTCCGTATCACACGTTGTCTCAAACTTCCAGCCTCTTTTTTCCAGATCCAGACGCAATTCCCCTGCATTATATAATTCTCCGTTATATACAATCGCGCAGGTGCGCTCTCCCTGTCTGCGCACCATCGGCTGATGCCCTCCGGACAAATCAATGATGGAAAGGCGGCTGTGTGCCAGCCCGCATTGCCCTTTCAGGAAAATCCCCGCATCATCCGGTCCTCTTTTGCATAACTTTTTGTGCATAGCAATAAGGATGGAGCGGTAATATGTCCCATCCTTTTCATAATCTTTATCTCTATGATAAAATCCTGCGATTCCGCACATATCTTCTACCTCTTTTTACACATTTATTTCATTATATCGTGCAGAAGAAGAAAATATGTAGGAATCCTTGAACTTCTTATTTATACTTATTGATAACGTCGATAATCTGAGCCTGAACCGGAAGGATATCCACAAGAATCTTCCTAGCCTCCTCCGGCTTATCCTGACGCAGCAAATCAACAATATCCGTATACGCTTTATACAGAGGGGTCAGTGACAAATTTCCCGTTGCGCCCTTGATTGCATGTGCGCTTTCAATCACTCCCTGATAATCGTTTGCATCAAACTCCGGGTCAACCGGTGCTTTCTCCATCATAGACTGGACAGAACCGAGCATCCTCTTATAAAATGCCTCGTTTCCATTCAGACGTTTCAGGCCTTCCTCCACGTCAACACCTAAACCCTTTAATTCATCAAACAAATTCATAACATCTTTCCTTTCTCATATGAAAATATTTTAAATCTCTCTGTATCTTCTCTTCTCACGGTACGGCCGCGCCTCGTATACATGCTTTGTGCCAGGCTGCCAGTTGCTGCCATATACGAGAGTATACATGACAAGCGCCATCACACACCCGGTAATCACGTCAAATACAGAATGCTGTTTTAAGAACATCGTGGAGGCGATGATGGAACTCATCATAATAAAGGAACCCCATTGCACCCATTTTTTCTCTTTCAGTTTCTCGCTGTTCATCACCGCAAGCTGTACGCCAATCGAATTATATACATGAATACTCGGAAACAGGTTCGTGGGCGTATCAATCGCATACAGCCCTTTCACCAGGGAAATAAAAATATTATCCCTTTCAAATACCCTCGGGCGCAGGTAATGCCCGTTCGGATACACCGTTGAGACAACCAAAAATACCGTCATGCCCACAAAAAGAAATGTACATAGCTTGTAATAATCCTGCACATCCTTGAAAAAGAACCAGGCAATTGCAAGCGCCACATACCCAAACCACAGAAGATATGGAACAATAAATATCTCTACGAAGGGAATGTAGTCATCTACCACCGTATGTACAATATGGAAACGCCGGGTCACCGTGCGTTCTACATAGATAAACCACATCTGATAGATAATCAGATAAGATAAAATCCATCCGTGACGATAACGATAGAGAAGTTCTTTTATTTTGTCTCTCATATTAACCACCTTTTATTTTAATCTTTTCCAGCCAATTGTCAAGTTGCATTATAGCATAAGAATTCCCGAGAGACAATGAAAATAATCTGAATTAAGATATTTTTAAGAATGTCTGTATGTATTTTTTCCTTTTTCTGGCTGTTTTCATGCTTACACCTGTAAAATTTCCTTATAATGCCCCCAATGAATCCCAATATGTCCGATTCCCAGAATTATTGCAGAGACGATGAGAAAGACGTTTTTTTCATAGACGCCCAGCAGCAAAAACGCAGCTACCGGCAGCGTTGCTCCCGCAAGCGGAATTTTGCAAATACTCCTGTAAAAATCAGACATATGTTTTTCACTCCTGAAATACCGTATCCAGTAAATTTCATACAGAATCATCAGCAGGAACGAAACCAACAGCCATATGCTCCAAACAGAATGAAATCTTATATCAACAGCGGAAATAATTACCACACAGGTACATAATACCTCTCCTGTTCTCTCTATGAGCTGCAAAACCCTACTTTCGTTCTCTGCATATTTTTCATAATCCCGCGGCTGGTTTTTCGCCCAGATAATATTGGGAATAAAAAGCATGAGTAGATAGATAAGACCTATGTATGAAAATCCGAAATGAAACATTGTTGTTCTCCTTTTACACTATTATATCTATTATTATTTTAGACTCTTCTTTATATTTTTTGTACATTAGGTAAAACTGTTTCATCCAAAATACCCTACTGCCCCCATTTGGAAAACATGGTCTGGCGTTATATAAATCCCCAGCAAGCTACCATTTGTCTGAATCTGCATCCTTGTAAGCTCATTTTTCGACTTATCCGTATATCTCACAATTGCCGTCTTTATCGTTGCATCATTATCTGGTTCATATTCTACCTCTACTAATCTTACCCACTGGTCTGGGTACTTTTCCTGAATTTCCTCCCATGTTAATCTTCCAGACATACAAAATCCTCCCTGCATTTTCTATACGCTACAGTAAGTATACCATACGGTACAATACCCCCCACAACAAAAAATCAAACACTTATGACGGAACTAGCAAAAATATGATTCTCAGGCACTCTCGCCCATATTCGCCAGTTTCGCCGCCTGGTCGGATACACGGAACAAACGTTGCTAAAATAACAGGAGCAGAACAAACGCTGCTATGCCCAAACGGGCTGTGTACTTTCACTTGCTTTTATACAGAATGGCATAAAATATGTAAATTTCCATTGTAATCCTCAATTTTAAGATTTCTTACATTGCTTTCATTATGTGGTATCGTTACATTAAATTTGTGGTTCTTATCATCAATTTCATAAACTAAATTCTGGAACATAGTGGCACTTAATACAATATGATAAGGCACATCTTTTAAATCGTTACAAGAAACAATAGCCAGCTCTGGAAAAACTAACTTTCCAATACATACATTTTTCAGCTTGTACAAATTTCCTGGTTCCGATCCGTAGGCTTGCAAAGTTCCCCTGCTGGGTAATGGAATGATCCGGATTCGCAAACGCGACGATATAGATCAATGTATCTATTACAATCCCATTTTTCAGATATTCCCGTACCCGATCCCCTGCATCCGCCCCGTTCATGACCGGGATAATGACCGTATCCTTCCCCACGATTCCCCTGATCTGATCGCACACCTCTTCCAGAGAATAGTTCTTGACACAGATAAATATATAATCCTGCGGCTCCATCTGGTCTGCGGAGGATACTACTTCATGAGGCGTTACGGATAGTTCGCCATGATAATCACTGTGTACCCTGAGCCCTGCTCTGCGGACCGCGTCTCCCCGTCCGCCTCTTGCAGCGACTGTCACATTGGGG
>CAJUOE010000320.1 GCA_910587895.1 uncultured Lachnospiraceae bacterium | reverse complement strand
GTATAGACTTCTTTCACTTGGCCTTCCCATTTTCGATATTGCGGAGCCAGTTTATAATGGGCCTGGCAAACGACGCAAAAAGACCTATGCTGAAATATCCGATAAGCAGGCGCGGCGGTTCTTCCGCAAGTCGGTCATTGCTGCATATGAGGGACGGTGCTGCATATCCGGCATGACTATCCCGCAAATGCTAATCGCCAGTCATATCAAACCTTATGCCGTCAGCGACCTCCAAACCGAACGGGCCAACCCCGCAAACGGTCTCTTGCTCAATGCTTTTTACGATCGAGCTTTTGACCAAGGCCTCATGACCGTCCTGCCAGACCTCACAATCATTATTTCAGACCAAGTGAAAGAAGTCTATACAGACGAACGGACTCGGGAATGGCTGTACGCAATCGAAGGTACGAAGATCAAGCGCACCAGCGCAGAGTTTGGGCAAACTGTCGTGATGATTACCCACAACAATGACATTGCCCGCCTTGCAGATCGGATTGTCCGCATTGAGGATGGCAGGATTGTGGAACAAGGAGGTGGCGGGCTATGACATGGCCTTTTGAGAATGATACCAGCGCCATTACAAAGAAGCTGGCAAAGAAAAGTTTACAAAGTGAGAAGCGCCGGAATTTGATGGTGATAATCGCCGTTGCGCTGGCGGCGTTTCTGATCTGCTTTACGGGAATTGTATCTGCTTCCCTGACACAAATGCAGCGCAATCAAGTTGTCGATACTTATGAGGCGGTCTGGCTGGGCGTAGAGGAAACCGACATTGAAAAACTGAAAGGGGTGCCGGAGTTTGAGCGTGTAGGCGGCTACTATGTGCTCGGTGAGGAGCTTTCGGAACAGGGCTATCATGTGTCCTATGTGTATTGTGACGCGCAAATGATGGAGATTACCAAGGCGCAGATGGAGTTGTTAGAGGGTCGGGTTCCTGAAAAAGCAAATGAAGTTGTCGTAAGCGAATACTTTCTTTCCACCTATGGACACAATGCCAAGATCGGGGACACTGTGACCTTAGATACAGAGAGTTTTCATGGCGATTATGTCGTTACCGGCATTCTGGACAGCGTAAATGAAAAAGAAGCGAATACCTGTGCCATCATTCTTTCCAAAGCTGCCCTGAAAGAATGGGACGGGTTTAACCCCGCTGGGTATCGCGCCTATGCCCATTTCAAAAACAGCGTTCAGTTGGACGAAGAACTGATGACCTCTTATTGCAGGGAGGTTGCGGAGGAATATCAGCTTTCTATGCCCAAAATGAACAGCAAATATTTTGCTTATGCTTCTAAATCCTTTGATTTTTTACCGATTGTTGGTGTGATTGCTATTGTTCTGATCGGCGGCTATATTGTGATCCAGAGTATCTTCCGTATCTCCATCAATGACAAAATCCAGAGCTACGGGCAGCTTCGGACGATTGGCGCGACGCCAAAGCAAATCAAGCGGATTGTAAAACAGGAGGGACACAAACTCGGCAGTATCGGGATTCTGATTGGTACAGTGCTGGGCGTATGCGGCGGTTTTCTCCTGTTTTCCAAGGGATTTAACGCTGTTTCCTATGTGACAACGGTTATTTTGACACTCATAAGCAGTTGGATCATGGTATCTGTTTCCATCCGTAAGCCAGTAAAGATTGCAGCAGGGATTTCCCCGATTGAAGCCGTCCGTTTTACCCCGGCGCAAAAGGACATCCGCAGTCGGAAAAAGAATATTAAGCTCAATCCTGTTTCAATGGGAATTGCGAATTTTAAGCGTGACCGCAAAAAGACAATCTCTATTATAGCGTCTTTGAGTTTGGGTGGAATTATCCTGCTTGTGGTATCCTCCGTTGTTTTGCTACGCTCCCCAGAGACGCTTGCAAGACAGTTTTTCCCAGACGGTGACTATAAAATTTATTTGGATTCCGAAGTAACAGAAGAAAAAACTATGGCAGCGGGAAATCCTTTGAATGAGGAATTAAAGCAGGAAATCTTATCTATTGATGGCATTACTGATATAATTCCAAGCAGGCAATCTCTCCATGCAACTTATAAAACGGAGATTCATCAAGCTGGTGGTATGTGTGATATGCTGACCGACCAGAATTATGCGACCGTTGAAGCAGCTCTGACAGCGGGAACCATGCCAACAGATTCTCGTAGTATTGTAATTGACTATAATGTGGTAAAGAAGAATGAAGATATGGGGGTTGGCTCAATGGTTGAAATTTCTTTTGGAGAGGGACAGCCATCTGTTTCTGTTACTATATCGGGGTTATATGCTCCCGCAAAGGCATATTCAGGACATGGCAGGATGCACTTAGATGGAGCGACTCTTTTTGCACCAGAAGCATTGTTCCATGAACTGCACCCGGAAATCGCTTCTTTCGATTATTCATGGAGCATCGTGAACGACCCGAAAAAAACGGACTATGTGGGGGCTGAATTGAAAAATATTGTTGCCAGCCATAGTAATATTGCCTTAGATGAAATCAATACAGTGATTGAATATGAAGAAATGACAAATTCCTTTGCATTTGGCAGCATGGAGGTACTTTCATGGCTGGTATTCCTCTTTGGCGTTATCAACCTGATTAACACGACACTCTCTAACCAGATAGCCCGAAAGCAAGAAAACAGTGTTTTGCGTTCCATCGGTCTGACCCAAAAGCAGCTATGTAAAATGAACATCTGCGAGGGGCTGTGCTATGCGCTCTTTGCAACATTGGCGACGCTGATCGTTGGGCTTCCGGCTTCCATCTTTGCTTGCAGAAAAATGAGCATAGGTGCTTTTGCAGGAAATGTAGTACCTTATAAATTCCCTGTTTTGGAAATGGACCTGTTCATTCTGGTGTTGTTCGGAATGGAGATAATCTTGTCTGTATGGACAATTCGCAGACAGAAAAAACAATCCCTGATTGAACAAATGCGGGCGATGGAATAACCGTATAAAATTTGGAGGAATTATCTATGGCTGTTAGTGTGTCAGCAATCCCGAATGATACAGTATCAACAGTCCTCTGTATGTTACATCACAAAGTTTCCTGGTTCTGCTCCTCCAGTCTACCTCCAGTTGCCCGCCACCATAGCATCCCATTCCTTTAAGTGCCTTTTCGACGTAGTTTGCACGGCATATTCCCTGCTCATCTATAGAATCATAAATAATATCAACCTCTTTTTTTAGCGGTGGAACAAGACTGTATAAACCACATCGGCACATATACTCTACCAAATCCAGAAATACATAAT
>CAJUOE010000319.1 GCA_910587895.1 uncultured Lachnospiraceae bacterium | reverse complement strand
TATTTTTGTCCACATTGCCACAACTTCCGCAATCTCGTTTTCCCCAACCACATATTTGCGTTCCGTCTGGCTTCTGTCAAAACGCTGCTTCATCCTATCAAGCCCTTTTCCATATTTTTCTGGAAACTGTCTGCGCCCATAATCTGATACAAGGCGTCGTACAACGGCCGCAGATACGGGTCAATCTTGCTCTGCAAGTCTCCGGGCAGAAACCCCAGTTTTTCCCCTGCCTCAATGGCCGGACGCGTGAGAATAATGCGGCTGACCTCTTCTTTCTTAAATGCAGTGATTGCCATCGCCATTGCAAGATACGTCTTGCCGGTACCTGCCGGACCCATGCCGAATACAATCATTTTATCCCGAATCTCATCGACGTAGCGTTTCTGCCCCAGCGTCTTGGGCTTAATGGGCTTGCCGTTAATGGTATGGCAGATAAGCTCCCTGTCAATCTCCACAATCGCCGACTCTTTCTCTTCAAAGGTCAGGGAGATTGCATAATCGACATTCTGTTCCGTAATCTGGTTGCCTCGTTTGGATAATTCAAAAAGCTGTTTAAAGACGCGCGATGCTTTGTGGATGTCGCTTTCTTTTCCTAACAGTTTTAAATTGTTTTCGCGCAGCACTACGGTAATCCCAAAGGCGCGCTCAATTTTTTTCATATATGCATCAAACTGTCCGAACACATTTGCAATATGTTCGGCTGGTATATCAATCATTGTCTCCATCAGACTCATCTTCCATCTGCCCTTCCTGTGTCAGGTCTGTGATACTGGTCGCCTTCCGGACGCCTATCGGCTCGATGACTTTAATGTCTCCGGAGGCAGTACAGTTTTTTCCATCCGTTACTATCATAACATTATTTTCTATAATTTGAACCCCTTTTTCGGATAATTCCTTACAAAATTCTTCTAAATTTTTATTTGCAAGGTTCTCAGCCTCCTGTTTCGTATACTGTTTTGGCTCTGTCTGATACTCTCTGCGCGTTTCTTTGAGGAAGGTAAGCGGCAGATAGAATGTCTCTCCGATTTTGAGGTCATACTCATCCGTAATAGTATCATATTTTTTAAAATTATGCAAAACATGAGGAAGACAAATCTGCATCTGCATCATCTGAAGGCCGTAGGCACTGCTCTTTCTTTCCGTAAATACCTTATCTTCGTATTTCATGGGAAAGCTGTCATGATAGGAATAACTGGTAATGCCGAGGATGTCTGCATCTGATACGCAGTATTGGTAACTGGCAATTTCCCCCGCATCATTCAGGACGGAATTCTTTCCTTCCACAAGCAGGTCGCCCGGTTTTACCTGCATCCCCTTTTCCACTTGCGGCGTCCCCGCGCGGGTGAGGATACTGTATATTTCAGCCTCCTTATCGGCTATTAAATCGCTGGGTTCCCCGCTTTTTGACTGTTTCTCCTGCGCCTGCTGATTTGTGGCAAGATTTTCCTGTATGTCAATAATCAGCATCGTTCCCTTTAATTTTGCGGATGCCCAGATAATGTCGTCATATCCGGCACGCAAGTCTTCCTCAATCTTCTCACAATCTATTTTGCTTTTTAGCAGTCCATGATATACCTGTTTTTCCTCCAAAAATTTAATAATTCCATTGTCTGTCTCATGGAGATTTCCATTGACTTCTATTTTCCAGACAAACAACGACATCACATACAAAAGCGTACAGCACAGCATGACCCCGGCAAAAAACAGCTTTCGTTTGCGGTAACGGCGCATCACAAAGGGAAGCCCTGTCCGCTCTATGATGATCAGTTTTGTCCTTGTTTTTCTCAACATTGGTTTCAATTGCCGAAATCCGCGGAGGCTGATGCAAAATTCATACTGCTCCTCGTGATATTCCAGATTCCAGATCAAAATATTATGGTTGCTGCAGAGGTTTAAAAAACGTTCCGGCGCATAACCGGAAAGCCGGACGCGCACATACCCCTGCAAATATTTTAACTTATCAATCAACAATGCATTTTACCCCTTATGAATCATATAATATTCCCTCAATAAATCCGGTAATTTTCATTTCTTCGTTGGTGTAATATTCAACGACGAGACGTTTCCCCACAACACTCACCTGACATGTTTTGGTTTGCAGGCGTATCTTCTCCCGCGTATAATCAATGATGCCCTTGTAGTTTTCAATGAGCACCTCATTTCGCCCCATCGCAGATATAATCACCGCACCGTATACGATATCCCGGGGCAGCTCCAGGGATTCCACAATATTCGATTTTACCTGTGTCAGTTTGTTTTTCTTTCTAATTCCCATACTGGAATATATGCGCTAAACAGTTCAGCCATGCATGTATCTTTGCGAATGGCGCGTGCCGAACGGATTCCTATCTTATAACCCCTTTCACCATAGAAACCTCTTCCACCGGTTCCCGGCTAATTTCATATGCACGAACAATTCTTCCATAAGCTTCCTTTGCCTTTTCCATATCATTGGCATAAATTGTCGCCAGCGCGTCTTGCGAACGTACCATATCACCGCGTTTTTTATGCAACAGGATTCCAACGGACAAATCTATTTCGCTCTCCTTCGTCAGGCGGCCGCCGCCAAGCACAAGGCTTGCCAGTCCGATTTCTTCTGCCAGAATGCGGGAAACATAGCCTTCCTCCGTGTTCATGACCTGTAACTGAATGCTGGCCAGGGGAAGAAGCTCCGGCTGGTACACAAAACGTTTGTCCCCGCCCTGCGCCTCGACAAATTCTGCAAATTTATCAAGCGCTGTTTTCTCCTCAATCGTCCGCATCAGCAATTCTTTCGCTTCTTCCGGCGTCGCCGCCTTCCCGGATGACAGCACCATCTCAACACCCAGGGCATAGACGACCTCCATGAAATCTTTCGGTCCCAATCCATTCAGGGAAAGAATTGCCTCCTTCACTTCCAGCGAATTCCCTATGGCATTTCCAAGCGGCTGGTCCATATCCGTAACGACTGCCGCCATCTGTTTTCCTGCATTTTTCCCAATCTGAACCATCTCCTCTGCAAGTGCAAAGGCCTCCTCCTTTGTCTTCATGAATGCGCCGTTTCCGGTCTTTACATCCAACACAATAGCGTCTGCATTTGCCGCCAGTTTTTTACTCATAATGCTTGAAGCAATCAGGGAAAGCTGATCCACGGTCGCGGTTACATCCCGCAGGGCATAGAGTTTTTTGTCCGCGGGAGCCAGGCTTTCTGTCTGCCCCATGATGGCAACCTTTATCCGGTTCACATTATCAAAGAATTGCTCTTTCGTTAATGAGGTGGAAAATCCCGGAAAACATTCCAGTTTGTCGATAGTTCCTCCGGTATGGCCAAGCCCTCTGCCCGACATTTTTGCCACCGGAATCCCAAGCGCTGCTACCATCGGCGTCAATACCAGGGACGTCTTATCCCCCACGCCGCCGGTACTGTGCTTATCCACTTTGATTCCCTCAATCGCAGATAAATCCAGGACTTCGCCGCTGTCTCTCATGGCAAGCGTAAGATGCAGCGTCTCCTCCTCGTCCATCCCCTGAAAACAGATTGCCATCATCAGCGCCGACACCTGGTAATCGGGGATTTCCCCGCTGGTGTAACCCTTTACCATAAAATCAATCTCTTCCTTCGTCAGATGCCTGCCCCTCTTTTTTCGGTTGATAATATCATACATTCGCATGGTTTTTCCTCCTTACTTGTGATACGGCTCCTTCATCATAATGCGATAGCTCCGGTAAATCTGCTCCAGTAAAATCACGCGCATCAACTGATGCGGAAATGTCATCTTCGAAAAACTAAGCTTAAAATCCGCCCGTTTTAAAATGGAATCGCAAAGCCCTAAAGAACCGCCGATAACAAACTGGATATGGCTCACGCCGCCCACCCCAAGCTGCTCCACTTTTTTCGACAATTCCTCGGAATCCAGCATTTTCCCTTCAATGGCAAGGGCGCAGACCCATGCGTCCTCTTTCAGATATTTGGACAACCGCGTGCCCTCTCTCTCCAGAATCTGCATCTCCTGCGCCCTGCTTACGCCGTCCGGCGTCTTTTCATCTGCCACCTCAATTATCTCAAGCTTGCAGTAGCGGCTCAACCGTTTCTCAAATTCCTCAATTGCCTGCCTGTAAAATCGCTCCTTGACTTTCCCTACTGCCAAAATTGTTATCTTCATCTGTTCCTGTCCCATCTCTATTGTTCCGAAGCAAGCGTAAAACGATCCACCAATTCCTTCAACCCGATAGCCTCAGCAGAAAGCTGCTCGCTCGCAGCCGCACTTTCCTCAGCGGTAGCGCTGTTGTTCTGTACAACAGCCGAAATCTGATTGATGCCCTCGGAAACCTGTTCCACCGACCCCGACTGTTCATTGGATACCAGGGCAATATGATCAATCGCCTTAACTACAGTCTGAATGCTGTCCACAACATTCAGCAGGACATCTGCTGTATTCTGTGCAATATCTGTACCGGTATGTACTGCGTCCGTAGAATTTCCAATAAGCTCCGATGTATTTTGGGCTGCCTGCGCAGATTTGCCTGCCAGATTGCGAACTTCCTCTGCAACAACTGCAAACCCTTTGCCTGCACTGCCGGCTCTGGCTGCTTCCACCGCCGCGTTCAGGGCAAGTATATTTGTCTGGAATGCAATGTCATCAATTGTCTTGAGAATCTTCTCGATTTCCTCGGAGCTGGTACGAATCTGTTCCATGGCTTCTACCAGATTCTGCATCTTCTGGTTGCACAGGACAACCTCTTCACCGGTCTGATGTGTCTGGCTCCTGGCATCCAATGCCCCATTCGCCGTATTTTTAACCTCCTCGGAAATTATGCTTATCCGCGCTGCCAGTTCCTGTACCGAGCCGGCCTGTTCTGTCGTGCCCTGGCTTAATGTCTGCGCGCTTGAGGATAACTGGTTGCTGGCATTCGCCACCTCCTCTGCAGAACGATTGACCTGACGCATGGCGTTGCTCAGTTCAAGCCTCATATTGCGCATGGAATGCAAAATATCCTGAAAACTGCCGACATATACGTCCTCGTGTTCCGTATGTACATCCAAGTTTTGATTGGCCATCTCATTGAGCAGATAACTGATGTCATGGATGACGATGCGCAGCCCATCCACAAGCTCCTCGGTAGACCTGACGAGCACGCCTGTTTCATCTTTATTCCTGATTTTGGGCATTGGCGTCTCCAGATCCCCTTCCACAAGCAGTTTCATTCGATTTACACAGGCCTTCATAGGCTTACCGATATTGATAGCCAGGGTCAGGGCGACAATAATGGAAATCAATATGGAGACCGCGATCACCACGATATTGATCACCATTGCGTCCCGCGTAGATTCCAGATAATTGATCTGCGGCGCGGTCACTGCAAGGCTCCAGCCGTCTGTATCCAGCACGGGGGCATAGGCCGCAAACATTTTATGTTCTCCGCTTGTATAACTTCCAAACCCGTTATGTCCCTCACGCATCCGGGCATGGATTGACGCCAGCTCCTGCAATGCAGGGTCGCTCTCGGCCTCTGTTTCTATATTTTCAACCGTGATGGTTTCAAGCGTAATATCAGCAATCGTGTCGCCAGTCTTATTAATCATGTAAGCTCTGCTGTTTTCACCGATCTGGATCGCCGATACGATATCGTTCAGAAAAGTTTCATGCGGAACAAAATATACCACGCCGACAATCTCATTGTCGTGGTTTCCTTCGGAATACAAAGGCGCCGCTACCATGATAGAAAGTTCTCCCGTGATCTTACTGATCAACGGCTCTGATACAAAAACATTTCCCTGCATGGCCTGCTGTACATATTCGCGGTCTGAATAATCCTTTCCGTCAAAAATACTGATACCATCCGCGCCAACAATATTTCCCCGCTGGAAATCATGCATGGAAACACGTCCGTCAACGATCGCCCGTTTTTCTTCTACCGGTGTTTCCGGATCAGACAGCTGTGGGATACACCCAACTTCCATGACGACGTTCTTATACGCCTCCAGCTCCTGCTGCGCACGCCCCGCCGCAAGAACTGCCGTCTCGCTCATCATCTGCTCTACCGTAGACATGGTATTGTTGTAATTTAACATGATGCTTGAAGTACCGGACGCGACGAGTCCAATCAGAACTGTCAGAATAAGACATACAGTAATTTTGGTTCGAATGCTTTTCATTTGAATGCTACCTCCTGCTCATATGGCTGAGATATGAGATATTACCAGATAATAAGATTAACATATCCAGCCATTGTTACTAATTTGTATTAATTATATAAGCTACAATTCCAGCTTGTCAACCATAATCTTCCAGGGAACAGGCATTTGTTTTTATAAAATATTAAAATGATTGTCAAATCCCCGCACTTCCTTTATAATATAAATAATGACGCTGTCATGGATGGTGGATTACACACTTACACATAATCGGAGGTAGCATATATGTCAGATACTAACAAGAAACAGAAACACGCCTATGTGGAGGCTGGCAGGAAGATCGAAGACGCCTCTTCTACTGCATGGTCGTTCCTGTTTCTGGCTGTCCTGGGTTTCATAGCCCTTATCTATGTCTGGATACAGGGATTACCGCTGGAAACAACGTTTACAACATTGCTCATCGCAACCATTGTATCCCTGCTTGTAATTCTCATCTTTGTTATGATAAGCATCCGTGCCTTCCGTGACAGGAAAAAATACATGTTAGAAGAAACCAGAGAAGACGCGGACGTCAACCGAATCTGCCATTGGTTCGAGAACCATTACTCCGCCGATGCAATTTCCCACGGCGTGGACGAAGAGGATATTTCTATCGAGGAACTCTACTATCTCCGGCTGGAAAATATCAGCCGCCTGCTCGCAGAAGAATTTCCCGAATTAGAAGAATCTTTCTGTGAGTACCTTCAGGAAAAAATCTATCAGATGTATTTTCCGGAGTAAGCACTTACGTATCAGATAATTACATAATATTCAGAGGTGAGAAGATGAAATTATTAGAAGATAAGATTAAAGCGGATGGAATTGCCGTAAATGAACATATTTTGAAAGTGGACAGCTTTATCAACCACCAGGTTGATCCTGTCCTGATGCAGGAAATGGGCAGGGAGATTGCTGAACATTTCAAGGACAGGGGGATCACAAAGATTGCCACGATTGAGAGTTCCGGCATTGCCCCGGCGCTCATGACGTCAATTGCCATGAACGTCCCGATGATTATCCTCAAAAAACAGCCCTCCAAGATTTTAAACCAGGATCTTTATCAGACTGTCGTAACCTCGTTTACCAAGGAGACGAATTATGAGCTGACGCTCTCCAAGAAATACATCAATGAGAACGACCACGTCCTGATCATAGACGACTTCCTGGCAAACGGCGAGGCTGCCACAGCAGCCCTTCGGCTGCTGCGCATGTCCCACGCCACGATCGCAGGATTTGCCGTCCTCATTGAGAAATCCTTCCAGCCAGGACGCCAGAAACTTATCAGCCAGGGCATTGAAGTATTTGCCCTGGCAAGGATTTCCAAAATGGCAACCGACTTTATTGCGTTTGAAAGCTAATAACTAATCAAAGAGGGACAACTGATTGGACTCCGGCAAATCACCTAAGATTCCAAGGTCATCCATCAGGTCGATGACGGTCTTGGAAACTTTTGTGCGCTGCCGCAGGTCGTCCTTTGACAGGAATGGCCCATCCTTTGCGGCCTCCACAACGGCGTCCGCCGCTTTGTCCCCCAGCCCCTCTATGCTGTCCAGCGCCGGCATCAGCTTTCCGTCTATAATCTGGAACAGATGCGCCTGCGCCCGAAAAATATCCATCTGCATAAATTCAAAGCCTCTGGCGTACATTTCCTGCACAATCTTCATATCCTTTATGGTATCCTGTTCCTTTTTCGTCAGGGTATCTTTTCGTTTCTCATAATCCGCCAGAAAATAATTCAGCTTTTCCTTGCCCTGGCACATCAGTTCATAGCTGAATGAGGTCGCGCGGATACTGAAAAATGCGGCATAATAGGCAAGCGGATAGAATACCTTGCAGTAAGCGATACGCCACGCCATCATGACATACGCCGCCGCATGTGCTTTCGGGAACATATATTTAATCTTCTTGCAGGACCAGATATACCAGTCCGGCACATCATGCGCAAGCATCTCCTCTTCCCACTCAGGCTTTAATCCCTTGCCTTTGCGCACGCTCTCCATGATCGTAAAACTGAGC
This sequence comes from uncultured Lachnospiraceae bacterium, assembly GCA_910587895.1. Lineage (GTDB taxonomy): Bacteria > Bacillota > Clostridia > Lachnospirales > Lachnospiraceae > Petralouisia. Next base: position 3,610 of record CAJUOE010000319.1, on the reverse strand, counting down.
TCGCTTTCCAGCCCCATGCCGATTAAGTAGGTCATAATATCGTCACGCGTGCAGATAGCCGTGGAGATAGTTGCCTTTCCCTCCTGGATCAGCGTCTGCGCATTCCCCAGCCAGACATCCGTTCCGTGGGACAATCCGGAAATACGCACCAGATCCGAAAAAGACTGCGGGTTTGTGTCAATCAGCATCTGGATCACGAAATCTGTTCCAAATTCCGGAATTCCCAGAGAGCCAAGCTTGCAGCCGCCGATATCCTCCGGCGCAATGCCCAGCGCCTTCGTGCTCTGAAACAGGGACATGACGTCTGGGTCATCCAGGCGGATATTCCTGGCGTCAATTCCGGTCAGGTCTTCCAGCATACGAATCATCGTGGGATCGTCGTGTCCCAGAATATCCAGTTTCAGGAGATTATGGTCAATCGAGTGATAGTCAAAATGAGTCGTGACAATATCGGTGCTCATGTCGTTTGCCGGGTGCTGAATCGGCGTGAAGGAATGGATTTCCTCTCCCAAAGGAAGCACGATAATGCCACCCGGATGCTGCCCGGTTGTACGGCGGACGCCTACGCAGCCCTGCACAATGCGGTCAATCTCGCAATTCCGTTTGCGGACGCCATGCTCCTCGTAATAATTCTTAATATATCCAAATGCCGTCTTATCCGCCAGCGTACCGATGGTTCCGGCACGGAACGTCTGTCCGTAGCCAAAAATCACCTCACAATAAGCGTGCGCCTTACTCTGGTATTCCCCGGAGAAATTCAGGTCAATATCCGGCTCCTTGTTCCCCTTAAACCCGAGAAAGGTCTCAAAGGGGATGTCAAATCCTTCTTTTTCCAGCGGTTCCCCACACTTGGGGCATTGTTTGTCCGGCATGTCGCATCCTGCCCGCCCCGCATAGGCCCTGACCTCCTCCGATTCGAAATCGCTGTAATGGCAATGCTTACAGTAATAATGCGGCGACAGCGGATTTACCTCCGTAATTCCGGACATGGTGGCGACAAAGGAGGAACCCACGGAACCTCGCGAACCTACCAGATAGCCATCCTCATTCGATTTCCACACCAGTTTCTGCGCGATGATGTACATCACCGCATAACCGTTGGAGATAATGGAATTTAATTCACGTTCCAGCCGTTCCTGCACAATTTCGGGTAGGTCTTCCCCATAAATCTCATGCGCGCGGTTATAACAGATGTCCCGAAGCATCTGGTCTGAATTCTCGATTACCGGCGGACACTTGTCCGGCCTGACCGGAGAAATTTTCTCACACATATCGGCAATCCTGTTTGGATTGGTGATCACGATCTCCTCTGCCTTTTCGCTGCCAAGATAGGCAAATTCCTCCAGCATTTCTTCCGTTGTATGTAAAAACAATGGCGCCTGGTCATCCGCATCCTTAAATCCTTTTCCAGCCATGATGATCCGGCGGTACACCTCATCCTCCGGGTCCAGGAAATGCACGTCGCAGGTCGCCACGACGGGCTTTTGAAATTCCTCTCCCAGCCTGACAATCCGGCGGTTGATACCCCGAAGCTCATCCTCGGAGCTCACCATGGGGCTGTCGGAGCGCAGCATGAATGCGTTGTTGCCTAAGGGCTGGATTTCCAGGTAATCGTAGAAACGGACAAGCCTGGCAATCTCTTCCTCCGAGCTGCCGCGCAGGATTGCCTGATAAAGCTCTCCCGCCTCACAGGCCGATCCAATCAGCAGCCCTTCCCGGTGCTTGAGAAATTCGCTTTTGGGAATCTTGGGTTTCCTGTGGAAATACTTCAAATGCGATTCTGATACCAGACGGTACAGATTCACGCGCCCTGTGTCATTCGTGGCAAGGATGATCGCATGATGGCTCGGAAGTTTGCGGATATTATCAACCGAGTCATTTCCCAGCGCATTGACCTGCTCTAAGTTATCCACCCCCAGCTCGTGTAACATCTCAATGAATTTCACAAAAATTTCCGCGGTACATGCTGCGTCGTCCACGGCGCGGTGATGATTTTCCAGAGACACCTTTAATGCTTTTGCCACCGTATGCAGTTTGAAATTATTAAGCTGCGGCAGGAGCACGCGCGCCAGGGCCACTGTGTCTATTACCGTGTATTCGCAGCTTATCCCCTGCCGCTCACAGTTCTTGCTGATGAAGCTCATGTCGAAATCCGCATTGTGCGCAACCATGACAGAACCCTCGCAAAAAGCCATGAACTCTGGCAGGATTGCTTCTATCTTCGGCGCATCCAAGACCATATCGTCCCGGATATGCGTCAGTTCTTCTATCTTAAAAGGAATCGGAACTTCCGGATTTACGAAACTGGAAAAACGCTCCGTAATTTTGCCATCCGTTACTTTTACAGCCCCGATTTCAATAATTCTATTGTTGAGCGGCGAAAATCCAGTCGTCTCCAAATCGAAGACCACATACGTATCAAGCAGGCTCTGTCCCTTTACATTTACGACAATATTCTTCAGGTTGTCCACCAGATAGGCTTCTATCCCGTAGATAACTTTGAAATCATCCTCCGCAGAAACAGCGTGGTTGGCGTCCGGAAACGCCTGCACAACCCCATGGTCTGTAACCGCAATCGCCTTATGTCCCCACGCTTTGGCGCGATTTATGATATCCTTTACTTCGGAAACCCCGTCCATGTCGCTCATCTTCGTATGGCAGTGAAGTTCCACGCGCTTGCGGGGACTGTTGTCCATGCGCACGCTGGTAAAGTCTGCAATTTTCTTCATGGTGCGGACGGATTTGATCGTAAGCTCGCCGTCAAAGCTGTCGATTGCCGCCACGCCCCTGATTTTGAGAAACGCGCCCTTTTTTATCTCCTTTGCAAGATCCTCCACTTCCTCATTTTTGACAAATATTTTTACCATGATGGTGTCTGTAAAATCCGTAACGGAGAACATGATGATGGTCTTTTCATTACGGATCTCCCTCATATCCACACTCAGCACTTTGCCGCGGATGATGACTTCCCCGATCTCGCCCTCCAGCTCATTGATATGGACAACTGTTTCATCATCCTTGAAGTCAAATTTGCCAAATATCAAATCTGGATTCTCCGCGCGCTTTTTCTTATTTTCCAGCGATGCCGGCTGCGGCTGCCGGTTCTTTGGCGCGCCCATTGGCAGTTTCTTTTCCGGATGCGTATCTTCTGCTAATGGCTGCTGCGGGTTCTCCTGATGTTCCTCATCTTCCCGCCTGCCGCCAATGGAAGACCTGGCGATAATCGTATGTACCTCATTCTGAATCCGAATGCTGCTGTCCTTCTTATAATTCTTCTCCCCGGCCTCCATATACCCGACTTCAATATTCACATCCATACCACAGCGCTCGCAGATAATCTTCTCCAGAATCTGCACAATCTCCTCGGATTTCTGCCGTGCAATCATAGACTCCTCAAAAACATACATAAAAATAGATGAAAGAAAAAGACTCGCTGCTGGTGCTGTCCGGAGGTATGGACTCCACCACAATGCTTCATGATTATAAAGAGCGAATCGCGGCTGCTGTGACGTTTGATTACGGTTCCAATTCTATGACCTCCTTTAACCGTCAAAAATCCTTCGCAAATTTGATTTTTGAAGGCATAAACGGAGTTTTCACAGAGTTTTTC
>CAJUOE010000318.1 GCA_910587895.1 uncultured Lachnospiraceae bacterium | reverse complement strand
TTTCATAATATTATAGATCACCAATCCCGCCGCTGCCAGCAGCAACAGTCCGACCATGATCCCCGCTGCCAGCATAAGGGAGAAGCCTCGGCTGGATGTGTCGGACCAACCGGAATCATAGCGGATACCCAAAGCATCCAGGTAGGGAACATTATATAGAGTATCCAATTCATGGACACCCAGCGTAGAAATCAAGTCATTCACAGTCTCCTGAAACGTACTTTTATTGACCATCCGAATATCCACATTATAGTATAGATAGTTTTTCGGCAACAGGGATGCCGCCGTTCCCTTGCCTACCACGCCAGTGACGCCGCCAAAGGTATAGTTCAGATAATTGCTTTCCAGTATCCCTACCAACAAAAAATCCGCCATAAAATCATAAGAAGAAATCTCAATTCCGTGGCGGAGCGGCTTTGACAGCGGGAGTGAAACAAGTTCTCCCAAATTGCCCACAAGACCAAGGTGTTGCAGCACATCCTCCGGCAACGCTATTTCCATAGGCGCTTCCGGTAATCTGCCTTCTTTTAGCCGGGAGACCGTTGGATAAATTGCGACAACATCTTCCTGATATTCGTTCAGTCCCAACGAAAGGGACGGATTAAGCGCCGTTGTTCCCAAGGTGACATAGTTTCCAACAAAAGACAATCGCGGGTCATTTTGCAAAGCTGCAACCTGTTCCTGATTCATCTGTAAAAATGTTACATAGCGATTGCCACCCAAGGTAATGGCCTGCTGCTGGCGCATGGCGGACAAAACCCCGGCAGATTGCCCGATCACCGCCGTCATCATGCTTGAAAGGATAATGGCAACCAAAATCAGAATAGAAGTGATTTTCTGCGCCCTTGTCTCTTTGAGCGCCAGTGTGCGATAAGATTTCATCATGCTTTCACCTCCGAAAGAACACCGTCCACGATCACAAATTGTCTGTCAGCCATCTGTGCCACCCGGCGGTCATGTGTAATGATAACTAATTTTGTACCCGTCTTTTCCCAGATGTTTTCAAGCATCTTCATAACCTCGCTGCCGCTTTTGCTATCCAAGTTTCCTGTCGGCTCATCTGCAAAGATAATATCCGGCTTTGCAATCAAGGCACGCGCAATCGCAACACGCTGCTGCTGCCCTCCGGACAGTTCGTGCGGCAGGTGTTCCAGACGGTCACTGATACCTAACAATTCTGCAAGCTGCATCAGATAAGCTTCATCTGGCTGCCTTTTGTCGAGGAGCAGGGGCATGATGATATTTTCTTTTGCCGTCAGAACAGGCAGAAGATTATACTGCTGAAAAACAAAACCGATGCGCCTTCGACGAAACGCCGACAATTCCTTATCACTAAAACCGTAAATATCCCTGCCATCATAGGTCAGGCTGCCGGAAGTCGGTCTGTCTAGCCCGGATAAGAGATGGAGCAGGGTGCTTTTGCCACTTCCTGATGGCCCCATAATGGATATAAAATCGTTTATGGCAATTTCCAAATTGACCCTATCCAGAGCTACCACCCGGTTCTCTCCAACTCCATAAATTTTGGACAGTTCCCTGGCTTCAATTTTCATAATAAAAACCTCCTATCATTGATTAAGGAGAGTTTATATGATAAATCTCAAGAAACGCTCAAGATTTGAAATCTATTTGAAAAAATGCCGTTGCCATCGCACCTTGTCCAGCTACATTTTCGAGTTTTAAAAAACCGCCATGCTTTATACAGAGTATTCCGCTGCTATACAACCCCATGCCAAAATGTGCTGTATCCTCGTTTCGTTTTCCAAAAGGTTTCGGTCCGTCTTGCACTAATTCCGCAGGATAGCCGGAACCGTCATCTATGACGGAAAGGGATAAAAAATCTTTATGTTCCACAATTTGTATTTGAATTTTACTTCGTGAAAAACGAGCCGCATTGTTAATTAAATTCTCTGCAACAGTCAAAAACATTCCATGGTCTAATTTTACAGAACCCTTATCGGGAGCAGATATTGACATACATAGCTCTGGGGCAAAAAGTTTTACGGTATCCGCCAGCTCTGACCATAACACGGTGTAAGTACACTCACTAATTCGCACCGGCATTTGTTCAAGTCTCTGAATACTGCTCATTGCTTCCACATATTGCTCAATGCGCAGGGTATAACTTTCCAGCCGTTCAAGCGCCTGATCGTCTGCTATTCCCTGCTTCAGCAGCTTTACGGTTCCTTTTATAACTGTGACGGGATTGCGTAAATCGTGGGAGAAAGCCGCATTTAACCGTTTCCGCTCCTCGGCCTGCTTCCATAACTCCTGATTTGTTTTCAGAAGTTCAAGCCGCATCGTTTCAAAAGCTGTGCAGATTTGACCGAGTTCATCTGCCGATACGGCCGAAATAGAAAAGTTGAGATCATTTGCCCTGATATGCGCCGTACCATCCCGCAATAGTTCAATCGGTTCTTTTAGCTTAATATGGTAAAATAAGCTGCCGGCAGTTCCCAAACCCACCAGTGGGAATACGGCACAGGAAAAAATCTCAAGCAAGGACATCAGGGATAACATGTGTTGCTGTTCTGCAGTAACAGGTTCCATTCTCGTTACTGCCCCGTCAAGTGAAAAAGAAATTCCGCTGGCAGGATAGTCTTCCCTGATTGCACCGCAGCCTAAAAACACCAGAATTATAAGAACGAGCGAAACAAAAACACATCCCACAGACAGAAGAAAGAACGACTTCTTCAAACTCATATTTTTCAGCCATTCCATTTATAACCACACCCCCAAACGGTTTCGATGTAACTGTGGAGCGTATGTGCCGTCAACTTTGCCCGAATCTTCCTAATATGCTCCATAACAGTATCACTGTTCCCATTCCCATCTATTCCCCACACAGTTTCATAAATCCGCTCCCTATCAAATACCTGTCCGGGATTAAGGGACAATAATTCAACAAT
>CAJUOE010000317.1 GCA_910587895.1 uncultured Lachnospiraceae bacterium | reverse complement strand
GGGAGTGTCCAAAATAAAGATTTAATGGTATAATAGGAGCTATGAGAAAAAGAACAGAAGAGGCATGGAAGAAATGCCCAAAATGCGGAAAGATAGAGAACCAGATCAAGGCAGGGTATAACGGCTCTGGAAGTCAACGCTGCAGGTGTAAGGAGTGCGGCATATATTACACGATCGAGCCGAAAAGGCACGCATACCCGAAAGAGACCAGAGAACTGGCAATCAAAATGTACTATGGCGGGATCAGCGGACGTGGAGTCGGGAAGATCCTGGGGATGAACAAATCCAATGTAATGAATTGGATAATAAAAAAAGACCGCTCGGAGGAAAGTTGAGGAAATATCCACACAAGGACCGAAAATTGTGGAACTGGACGAGCTGTACTGGTATCTGGAGCGTAGACCGCGAACGGAAACGCGGGAGAATGTCTACATCATAACGATGGTCAGCCGAAAGCCGCGGCAGATCGTGGGCCATGTGGCAAGCCGGGATAAGACCTCCAAGACGATCCAAAGGATGGTCGATGCGGCTCCGGAGGCGGAGCGGTACTGCACAGACGGGTATTACGGGTACATGGATGTGGTCTTCCCAGGAAAGCATATCTTCAATACACACAGCAAAAGTGACACGTTCACGGTAGAGGGTGTCAATGCTGATTTGCGCCATTATATCCCGACACTGGCGCGGAGGAGCCGATGTTTCCCTCGAAAACTGGAGAACCTCCAGGCGGTTTTGGATGTTTTTGTCCAAGCTTACAACCGCTTTGGCATACAGAAAGACCGATATCGTTCTATCCATCCGGGGACCACTGTGCCTTTCTCTGTCTTCGACTTCCTTTAACTGCGCTTTTGGACACTCCTAAAATTCTCATGGAATTGACAACGGGGATTTACTATGCTATAATAACCTTGCTTTTACGCAAAGGAGATATGACATGAGTTTTTATTTAACCAACCAACCTAAAAAGAAAATTAGCTCTGTACAATTCATACCGATGAAACATTGTACAGAGCATAGCGTATAGATACGCATAGGATTTCATCGGAAAACAAAGTGATGATGTACTGACGTTGTTGGTATATCTATTGCTTGTTTTCTGTTGCATTTTATGTGAGCAAAGGCTATGGACAATGTTTTGTCCATAGCCTTTTGTATTTGGAATATAACCAAAGGCAGAAGGCGGATGCACTTTGTGCATACTTGCTTTCTGCCTTTTTGCGTTTATAGCACACAATAGATATTTTTACAAGGGAGACTAAAGCACATGAGTTTATTAGAAATTGAGGGATTGACACATTCTTTCGGAGACAATCTGCTTTACAAAAATGCAGGCTTTTCTCTGAATAAGGGAGAACACATTGGAATTGTCGGGCAGAATGGAGCAGGAAAAAGTACACTTATAAAAATATGTACAGAAACTATCATTCCTGACGCTGGGCGTATCATATGGCAACCAAAAACAACTGTTGGTTATTTGGACCAATATGCGGAAATTGACCATGCGATGACCATGAAATCATTTCTGCAATCTGCATTTTTACATCTGTATGAAATTGAAGCTAAAATGACCCGGTTATATGAGAAAGCCGCAAATGGGGATATGGATTGTTTAGGAGTAGCTGCTCAACTCCAGGAAGAACTTGAACGCTGTGACTTCTATTCGATTGATACCCATATTGAACAAGTAGCCAATGGGCTCGGTTTACTTGCGATAGGGCTTAATCGTCCTATTGAGCAAATGAGCGGCGGACAAAGAGCAAAAACCATTTTGGCAAAACTTTTGCTGGAAAAGCCAGACGTTCTTTTACTGGATGAACCTACTAACTTTTTAGACAAAGAACACGTTGAATGGCTTTCTGATTATCTGTTTAATTTGGAAAATGCTTTTATGGTAGTTTCCCACGACTACACCTTTTTAGACAGAATTGCAAACCGTATTTGCGACATTGACAACGATACCATCACTAAATACTATGGCACATATTCTGAATTTTTGAAAAAGAAAACTCTATTAAGAGAGGATTATGTTCGGCAATATTCTGCACAACAAAAAGAAATCAAACGGACAGAAGAATTTATCCGAAAAAATATTGCAGGGCGAAAGTCAAAAATGGCTCGGGGACGCCAAAAGCAACTGGATCGTATGGAGAAAATGGAGGCTTTAGAGCAGAAAGAAATTAAACCGCATTTTTACTTCCAGACACGTCCTTTAACCAATACCGAGCATATATCAGTAAAGCACTTGTCCATCGGCTATCATTATCCACTTCTCACAAACATTGATTTTTCAATTAAGGGTGGACAAAAGGTAGTAATTACAGGCTTTAATGGAATTGGAAAAACAACATTATTAAAGACTTTGATGGGACAAATTCCTCCTTTTGGTGGGCAATATAAGTTTTCAGACCAAGTCATTATACGGTATTTTGAACAAGATTTAGTATGGCCAGACGAGCAGAAAACCCCTATACAAATCGTTTCCGACAACAACCCTGCAAAGCATCCGATCACAGCACCTAAAGCCAAGATCGGCATAAAGATACCACCTGGGACCGAAGCACCATAAGATATCATGGAAAAAATAAACCGCACGATAAAAAAG
>CAJUOE010000316.1 GCA_910587895.1 uncultured Lachnospiraceae bacterium | reverse complement strand
TGTGGATGGACTCGCCTGGGACGCAGGCCTTCTGGGCCAGCGGGCAGGCCACCAGCTCGCCGCCCGTCACCGTTGCCGGGGTCTGGGCGTAAAAGAATGATGACACGTCCTCCTGCCGCCGGAGCTGCTGGACGCCCTCACCGGGCCGCTGGCCTTGACCCGTCCCTGTGCCTGCCCACAGGTCGTACAGTCAGCCAGTGGGCGCGGCCAGCATCAGCCAGAGCGCAAGGGCGGCGCACACGATATTCCGCAGGATGGTGGAAATGGAGCGTTGTTCCTTAAACATAATCCTTGAAGTAGTCTGTATTATCCTGATGATCCAACCATAACTCAAACCACCCTAAAAAGTCCTGCCTTTCACAACAAGGCTGAACACCAACATCGCAAAAATTCCATACCGCTCCCCGGCATTTTCCTGTTACTATCAAATTGTAGCTTGTGCAACAGCCAGTATCTATCAGTTCCAGTTCTCCCTGATAAACCTTAGTTTCCATTTCTTCCCTGATTATGCTTTGAGGTCTGTCATCAGCCTCCCAAATCCATGCTTCCTCCAATAGAAACGGGTGAGATAAATCCCTGTTTTCCATGTCTGCCAAACGATTGAGGCAAAAACCGTCGAGCATATCCTCACAACCATCACCGACTTCTTGTAAAAACAAACGGTATGCTTCAGGCAATCTAATATTGCATTGTTCTTCAAACCGGGAGATTTCTTCTTCCGAAAGAGTTTCCCCCATTTCAATTTCAAGCTCTGCTATTTTCTGCTTGATACGTTTTATTACGGCTGTATATTCTTCCTCTTTATAAATAGCCATTATAATTATCCTCCCGTAAACCGGCATTTACCAAATTCTCGAACCAAGTAAACCACCGCAGCCTATATTTCCCGGACACCGGCCTGCCTCAGCCAGTCTTGCAGTTTCTTGACCGGGAACCCGGTAAACACATAATCCTCACCCGACTGGCTGTGGATCGTCACCGCCTAAATTATACTGAACTTTCCCAGTAAAAGCAACTCATAGATTTGCTGCCCCGTACAAGCGACTAAATATGGAGCAAACGGCAAAAGGACACAAAGCAAATTGCTTTGCGTCCTTTTACTCTCATATGTCACTTCATCTTTACGGTGTTTCAGGTATAGATCAACTCCGCATTGATAAGCTCCATTGTCCGATTACAGATATTGTTCATACAGCCGACCCACTCCATCTGTCGTTCTGACTTAAGCTGTTCCGTGATGCCCTCTTGTTCTGTCATCTGTTTTATAAGTTGGAAAAACATTTCCTCGGCTTGACGGTCAATTCTGATTAGGTAGCTGTTTAACTCGCCAGATAGCAACATCGCTGTATAGATGGTTTGACAGTGCGCTTTTAAGTATCGCAAATGCCGCTGCCCCCAAACGCCAATAGAAACACTTTCAGGGACGGTGAGGTTCGGTAGAAGATAGTCGCCCTCCTGGTGGTAGGTTCCACCTATCTGTTCAAAAATTGACTTTTCCATGATATAGCCCTTCGATATATTGAAATTTCCTGCAATTCAATCACATTCGGCTGACATTACAAAAGTTTTGGGAGGAACTTCCTTATGAAGTTCCTCCCAAGTGCGGGATTTTTGCTTGCATCTCGTTTGCCAACGAAACTTGGTCCGAGTGGTGGGGCTCAAACCCACGAGCCTCGCGGTCCCAAACCGCGCGTTCTATCAACTGAACTACACCCGGGCATTTTGAAGTTAGGGCAGGAACATAAAACACTCTTTTTAAACTGGAGAATATTCCCATCTTGATTTTATTGCAGAATTGCTTGGTACATCAGAATTTTCCGTGTTGATTTATTGAATACAAAAGCTAAACAATCCGTGGTAAAACACTAAAATGCACGAATAAAAAAGGAAATTATCACTTCTGAAACCCTTTTTGGCCATTTTTTACAGGTGCAGGTTCTTAGAGCCTGTCTAAAATCTTTGACAAGGGAATGAGAAAGAGGGATAATAAGGGAAAACAAGCGGGAGCATAGGAAAGAAGAGACAGTACCCAAGTGATATCAGCCGGGAAGAATATGAGATGGTCCGAGAGGATTTAGAAGTAGCGAGGGAAAAACGCACCCTGGAAAATACGATCTGTATGATGTGTTTTGTGCATTGCTGTATGTGGTACAGGGCGGAATACAGTGGCGAATGCTGCCCAGCGATTATCTCAAATGGCAGAGCGTGTATTATCATTTCCGAGTATGGTCGGAAAAAGATGAAGCGGGGGTCAGTATTCTGGACAAAGTGTTGCAAAAACTGGTGAAGCAGATACGAAATGAAGACTT
>CAJUOE010000315.1 GCA_910587895.1 uncultured Lachnospiraceae bacterium | reverse complement strand
GCGGTTAAAAGATTCCCGCAAAATAAGTATATCATTGCCAGTAAATATCATGCATCGGAAATGAAGGGGCAGTTGGAAGAAATGGACAAATTTCATTTAAGTGACGAGATCCTTGATTATATTGCAACCAACATTAAATCAAATATCCGAGAGCTGGAAGGCGCTCTTAATAAACTAGTAGCCTTTTCAAACCTAGAAGACACAGAAATTACAATGGAAGTAGCTGTAAGGGAACTACAAAATATTATATCTCCCGACAAACCAAAAGAAATTACCCCTCAGCTAGTAATTGAAATTGTAGCGGAACATTTTAATATTTCCACTGACCAGATGATTTCCAAGAATCGCAGTAATAATATCTCAAGGCCAAGACAAATCGCCATGTACCTATGGAATTTCAAAAAATAAGCTCCCCCTCCTTAAGGGAACTGTTCGTAGAACAACTGGAACACATGATATTATCCGGCAAACTTGCCATCGGCGAAAAACTTCCGCCAGAACGCCAGCTTGCCGAATCCATGCAGATCAGCCGCTCGGTCGTAAACGGCGGCATTTCTGATTTAGAGAAGAAAGGGTTTCTGGTAGTAAAGCCCCGCAGCGGAACTTATGTTGCCGACTACCGCAGGAATGGTACCGCCGATACCCTCCTCGCCATCATGAACTACAACGGCGGCAAACTCCGCTCAGAGGAAATCCGTTCCATTCTGGAGGTGCGGATTGCACTGGACACCCTGGCAGCAGAACTCTGCGAGACCCATATTACCGACGATGAAATTGACGTCCTGGCAAAAATAATTGAAAGGCTGAAAAACGCCCCCACGATCGACGAAGCCGTGGAGGCAGCTTATGAATTCCAGCATGAGTTTGCTATATTTTCAGGAAACACTCTGATTCCCCTTATCTTCTGCTCCTTTAAAGTGGCAATCACCTCCCTCTGGGAACGTTTCTGCCAGCTTTACGGAATCAGGGCATTGTATGAGAATAATTACAGACTTTTCACCTATATCAGGAACCGGGATGCAAAAGGCGCCGCCGGCTGGATTCAGAAATCCGTCCGGGAAAGCATTGACGGGAACCGGAAAATCTATTACGATTAGGCGCCGTTTCCGGCAGCCTTCTGCTGCCTCTTATATTCCTGTTTGCGCTCATACATCATGGCGTCGGCACGTTTCATCGTGCTGTAGAGATTTGAGTCTTCTTTCGGCATATAGACCGCATAACCCATAGCCATGCTAAATGTAACGACAAATTCCTTATTGCTCTGCTCACGGATCAATTTCTCCAGCAATTGCAGCTTTTCGTTTATCTTTTTTGTGGAAACATCCGCAGACCAGGCACAGAACTCATCCCCGCCAATGCGGTAACACCTGTCGTTATCCGTAAACGCCTTTTTGAGAACCTCCGCCGCCATCAAAATATATTTATCCCCATAATCATGTCCATAGGTATCGTTGCATTTCTTAAGGTCATTCAAATCGAACATATAGATGACCGTCGGCTGAATAATCTCATTCTTAGTTACTTCGTCGGTAATGACGCGTCCTCCCAAATCCTCTTCAAAAGCGGTACGGTTGTAAAGCCCCGTCAGTTCATCTGTAAATGCAAGTTTCAGGTAAATCTCACTCTCACGCGCCTGTTCCATCATCTTTCTGGATTTGCTTACATTCTCAATTCCCATCACCACGATATAAATCAAAAAGCCAAGGCTGCCTAGCGGCGTGCTCTTATTGCTGAAACGGTAAATTCCCAACTCCAGCACGGTACTTGCCAGGATAACCAGCACACAGACCATGTTAAGCTTATTCTGCCTAGTAAATTTGTTTACCACAATTTCATGGATGCTCATTGCCACAATAACTACAACAAACAGCAACAGACAGATGTGCGTCAGAAACAATGTCTCACGCAAATCAAACAAACCCGTTATCTGCAAAAATATCCGTACAATAATCACCGCGCAATTGACATAGCAACACATGCTCCACAATTTCCTGTCCCCATTACGATACATCTGGCGCAGGTACATAACAAATGGAATCGGCATAATCATCAACATCAAATGCGATACGAACACAATCACCATATTACATGGGAAGAACAGATCAAGGACCTGCGTCTCGATAACAGACCATATTCCAAGCATGGTGGCAAATACGGCAAACTGCATGATTGTCTCTGCCACCTCTCCCTTTCCTACCACAAAGGAACCATAAAACAGCATGACAATGCCGGCGAGGGCAATCAGTACAGCCAAAATCAAATGGAATCCCCGCTCCATAATTATCTTATATTCTATATCCTGATAAGACCCATAAAGAAAATTTCCTTTCGGTTTGCTGTCACGGTAAGCCGGAGTCACCCGGAATACAATCTCCTTCCCGGCATCGTTTGCACTGAGGGAGACCACGTTCCAGCAAAAACCGGTTGTTTTTATCGCGCTGTCTTCAGACGGTTTCAACTCATATATGGTTCTTCCCCCAATCTGCACTTGCAGATACATATGTACGGTATTGTATATAATCACTTTATCGTCTATGCTTTCCTGTGGCAGTGTTGTCCGATAACAATAGCTATCCCCCTGTTTTTCCATTTCCATTTGGTCGTCCCAGTTGACAACCTCATTACTACCTGTCCATGTAAATATATTGCTCTGATAAGAGGCGGACGCAAATATTGCATATAAAATTCCAATTAACAGTACGATAAAATAAATTTTTGAAATCCGTTTATCCAAAATATCACTTCCTGTCGGTATGGTAACTTCGTGGGATCTTCCTTTGGACATATTATACCATGCCCTCGCAATATGGGCAAATTATTTATTCTATTCAATTAGCTAAACTTATCAAGGAGACTAGCACGCGCTAATCTCCTTGATCTGAAACTCATTCCCCTGCTGCAAATAAGTATGTTCGCTCCCGCAGCAGGGGCATATTTTCCCATGTTCGATTGTGCCGTAAACATTCCTGCAATCTTCGCAGTATGTGATGGCAGGAATCGTCTCCACCTTCAACACAGCATCCTTCAAAATCTCACTGCGTTTCTTCACTGCCCATTTCCAACAGTTCTGTAAATAGGATTCGATGACGCCGGACACTTCCCCCAGCTCCAGCGTTACCGATTCCACCTCTGTCAACTCATTTTCTGTGGCAACTTCCTCCACAATTTTAATCACATGAAACACTACTCCAAGCTCATGCATAATAATCGACCTTTACTTTTTCTTAGAGAACTTTATCTTAATTGCCTGTTTCGCACCGTAAGGAAGAATGTATTTGAGCTTATCCTCACTCTTGCGCATGGTGCTGCACTCTGGATTCTCCCGGTACAGATGAATGGCGTCAAATTCACACTTCGTCGTACAGACACCGCAGCCAATGCAGCGGTTCTCATCCACCACGGAGGCTCCGCAGCTTAAACACCTCGCCGTCTCCTTCTTCACCTGTTCTTCGGTGAATGTCTGAGAAAGATCGCGGAAGGATTTCTTATGCCCGGCGTGACTGTCCGTTCCCGGAACCTGGCGGCTGGAGTTATCGTACTCTTCCACCTTAATATTGTCTTTATCGAGCTCCACAAACTGGCGGCGGTTACGCCCAATCGTCATGCTTGTATGGGGCTGCACGAAACGATGGATGGAAACTGCGCCTTCCTTGCCTGCTGCAATCGCGTCTATGGCAAATTTGGGGCCTGTATAGACGTCGCCGCCTACAAAGATATCCGGTTCTGCCGTCTGGTAAGTCAAAGGATCTGCCACTGCGCCGTTCCCTCTTCCCAACTCTACCCTGGAACCTTTCAGGAGTTCTTTCCACACAATGCTCTGCCCGATACTTAAGAATACATTTTCACATTCCACTGTGACGGTATCGTTTTCATCGTACTGCGGAGCAAACTTCCCGTCCGCATCTGTAACCGAAGTGCATTTCTTAAAGACTACGCCCGTCACCCTGCCATTCTTCGTGAGAATCTCTTTGGGTCCCCAGCCGCATTCAATAGAAACGTCCTCTTCCTCGGCCTCTGCAATTTCCTCCACAGATGCCGGCATCTCAGCCCTGCTCTCCAGGCAGTACATGGAAACAGATTCCGAACCGCAGCGGCCGCTGGTACGCGCTACGTCAATCGCCACATTTCCACCGCCGATGACAACGGTCCTGCCATTGACCGGATAAGACTCATCCTCACCAACCGCACGAAGGAAATCAACCGCCGTCATAACGCCCCCAGCGTCTTCTCCGGGAATCCCCGCGCCTCTTCCGCCCTGACAGCCAATCGCTATGTAGAACGCCTTATATCCCTGCGCGCGCAGCTCGTCAAGCGTGACGTCCTTGCCAACTTCAACGCCGGTTTTAATTTCTACGCCCATCTCTTCAATAATGTCTATCTCTGCCTGCACGACGTCCTTCTCCAGCTTAAAGGAAGGGATACCGTATACCAGCATACCGCCCGCTTTCTGATTCTTCTCGAATACCGTAGGATGGTAACCTTTTTCTGCCAGATAGAAGGCACAGGACAGCCCTGCCGGGCCTCCGCCGATGATGGCAATCTTTTCTGTAAATTCTCCTTTGAGGGAAGGCACCACCTTCTTCGGTACATATCTGGTCTCCGCCTTCAAATCCTGTTCGGCGATAAAGCGTTTGACCTCGTCAATGGCAATCGCCTCATCTATCGTGCCTCTCGTACAGGCGTCCTCACATCTGCGGTTGCAGACATGCCCGCAGACTGCAGGAAATGGATTTTCTTTCTTAATCAATGCCAGGGCGTCCTGATATCTGCCCTGTGCCGCCATTTTCAGGTAACCCTGCACTGCAATATGCGCCGGACAGGCCGTCTTACAGGGAGCCGTTCCGGTATCGTAACAGTTGATGCGGTTCTTATCCCGGTAATCCTCCGTCCACATATGGCGGCTCCATTTCACTTCGGAAGGAAGGGGCTGTTTGGGATAAGCAACCTCGCTGCCGTCTTTCTTACATAATTTCTGTC
>CAJUOE010000314.1 GCA_910587895.1 uncultured Lachnospiraceae bacterium | reverse complement strand
GCGTGATGATTGGACGGATTGACCAGCAGATACGCGTGAACAAGCTTATGGTGGAATCCGTGGATTTGTGGAAACTGACAAACCGCAAACTGCGGAAATATATGTTTAATTATCTGGAAATCATTACCGTGGTATCTACCATTATGCTGATTCGTTCCGGCACGCAGGAAAACCTGGAGAAGAAACGGGAGCTCTGGAAATATCTGAAAGATTATGATTTGCGTCTGTTCTGGCATCTGAGGAAAGGAATTATGGGGCAGACGATGAACCTGCCGGGCAAAAGTGGAAGAAGGATTTCCGTAGCGGCATATAAGATTTCGCAAAAAGTTGTAGGTTTCAATTAAAACTTGACAGCGCTGGAAGTCTGATTTATAATTTCAGACAGAGTGTGAGACAAAGACCACACGAAGGGGTACACCACCGCGGGTGTAATTCTTCGTGGTGGTCTTTTTTTCGCTTATAGGAAAGGAGAATCGAATGAAGATTAACGGTGAACAGAAAGAATACCCTGCCGGTCTTTCCATATCAGAAATGCTGATAAGGGAAGGGTTTGTTAAAGAACGTGTGGCGGTGGAATTAAACGCGGAGATTGTAGCGAAAGAAAATTACGACGCGGCCATCTTAAAGGATGAAGACGTGGTGGAAGTAGTTAGTTTCATGGGAGGAGGCTGAAAATGGAACAGGATGTTTTTAAGTTAGGAGGACAGGAATTTTCGTCCAGATTTATTCTGGGCTCCGGCAAATACAATGTAGAACTGATTCAGGCAGCAGTGGAGCAGGCAGGCGCGCAGATTATCACGCTCGCCGTGCGCCGGGCAAATTCGGATGGCGCGGGAAATATTTTGGATTACATTCCGCAGGGCGTGACGCTGCTTCCAAATACTTCCGGCGCCAGGGATGCAACAGAGGCGGTGCGGATTGCCAGGCTGTCACGGGAACTTGGGTGTGGAAATTTTGTCAAGGTAGAGATTATGCGGGATTCCAAATATTTGCTGCCGGATAATCCGGAGACAGTCAAAGCCACAGAGCTGTTGACGAAAGAGGGATTTGTGGTGTTGCCATATATGTATCCGGATTTGAATACGGCGCGTGACCTGGTAAATGCAGGAGCGGCGGCGGTGATGCCTCTGGCGGCGCCGATCGGTTCCAACAAAGGGCTGGCGACAAGAGAATTTATTCAGATTCTGATTGACGAGATTGAACTGCCGATTATTGTTGACGCAGGGATTGGACGTCCTTCCCAGGCCTGTGAGGTGATGGAGATGGGAGCTGCTGCTGTGATGGCAAATACAGCCATCGCTACCGCAGGAGATATTCCACAGATGGCGCGGGCATTTAAGAAGGCGATTGAAGCTGGCAGGGAGGCATACCTGTCAGGTCTGGGAAGGGTTCGGGAGAGAGGCGCAGAGGCGTCCTCGCCATTGACCGGATTCTTGCGGGACTGATCAGGGGGATTTATCTTATAGGAGCTTGCCCACTTTATTCTGGAAAATGGAGGCTTGAAAATAATGGAAACTGATAAGCGAAAATGCATAGACCATATGGCATATATGGAGGGCATGGAAAAAATTGATTCTGATATTCCAGATCGGGTGCTGGATCAAAGGAACCGTTATCAGCCAGAATCCTATACGGCACAGGATGTAAGGAATGCGCTAAATCATGAAAACCGCAGCATGGAAGATTTTGCCGCCCTGCTATCCCCGGCTGCCGCACCGTTTTTGGAGGAAATGGCTGGGAAGGCAAAGCAGGAAACGGAGAAACATTTTGGTAATTCGGTGTACCTGTTTACGCCCATTTACATTTCTAATTATTGTGAAAATTACTGTGTGTATTGTGGGTTTAACTGTCATAACCGGATTCACAGGATGAAATTGAATTATGAGGAAATAGAAAAGGAAATGGCGGCGATTGCCCGGACAGGCCTGGAGGAAATTTTAATCCTTACCGGTGAGAGCCGTGCGAAATCCGATGTGGAATATATCGGTGAGGCCTGTAAAATTGCCCGCAAATATTTCCGCATGGTGGGGCTTGAGGTTTACCCGATGAACTCGGACGAGTACGCGTATCTAAGGCAATGTGGGGCGGATTACGTAACGGTATTTCAGGAGACGTATGATGACGCGCGGTATGGTGATCTTCATCTGGCGGGGCATAAGCGGAGTTTTCCTTACCGCATCAATGCGCAGGAACGCGCGCTGATGGGTGGGATGCGCGGCGTGGCATTTGCAGCCCTTTTGGGGCTTTCTGATTTTCGGAAGGATGCATTTGCGACCGGGCTCCATGCCTATTATCTTCAGCGCAAATATCCTCATGCGGAAATTTCATTTTCCTGTCCAAGGCTGCGTCCGATTGTGACGTTGGAAGAGGACAAGGAGGATGGGGAGCATTTGTCTGAGAAAGAGGTGGTTCCGGTTGTGGAGCCCCTGGGCGGCAAGGAGGTAAGCGAGCGCGAGCTCTTGCAAATCATGTGCGCCTACCGCCTGTTCCTGCCGTTTGCAGGGATGACGATTTCCACGAGGGAGCGCGCAGAGTTCCGCGATCATGTCATTGGCATGGCGGCGACGAAAATTTCCGCAGGTGTCAGCACCGGAATCGGAAGCCATTCAGAGGAGGTTAAGGAGCAGGGAGACAGCCAGTTTGAGATTGCAGACAACCGGGATATGAACGAGGTGGTCGAGGCAATCAGGGAACAGGGCTTGCAGCCTGTGACGAACGATTATGTGTATGTGTAGGATTGCAGTTTCGAACTGGGAGTTGTATAATATTTCACATGATAAAACGGATATGGATTCCTATACGGATTTTCTGGCTGGGATTGCAGCGGGAGATGAGAAGTGCCTTGGCGGAAATGAAAGGCCGGATATCCTGCTCGTGCGGGAGAAACAGTTGCCGGAAACGGAATATCTGGAATTGTTTGCAAGACTCTGGAAGAAGAGCCGGGAATGGGGAGATGGGAAGATGAGGATTATTCCTCATACACATCCGGCTGCAGCCAGACAATGCGGGTGCGGCTGGCTGCACCTTTCCTTTCCCCTGTTTCAGAAATATCATGGAACGGAAATATTGTCAAATCTGCATTGTGGCTTGTCCGTTCATTCTGTGGAAGAGGCAAAATTGGCGCAGGAGCTGGGCGCAGCCTATGTGACGGCGGGACATATTTTTGCCACAGACTGTAAGAAAGGCGTTCCGCCGCGGGGGCTGGAATTTTTAAATGAGGTCTGTGAGTCTGTCCGCATTCCCGTTTATGCCATCGGGGGCATCCATAAAGGAAATCTGCCGCTTGTGGACAGGAGCAGGGCGGCGGGGGCATGTATGATGTCGGAGTATATGTTTTTTAATAACTAAACTAATGGGGGTCCCCGGTTAGAGGATATAATAGAATATCCCACAGACTGTCATTATGTTGGTGGTAAAGCCAAATTATATTTTTATCGCATTGAAGGCGATACAGTAAGGATTATACGTATTTTGAATGATAAACAGGATTTCCGTATTGACGGCGTTGGGCATTTGAGCTAGGTTTGGCTTATCCCCAAAGGAGCGAAAAAGCCGATTGACGCAAGAAGAAAACATCTGTAATTAAACGATTACTGTAAATAACTGCAAAGCAAGAGTGATAGCAAATGAAGAACATTAAGAAAATTGAATTACTTAGTAATAAAGAAGAATTATTGCCTGGATTTTCGTCTGATTTTCCCTATATTTCAACTCGAGCTGAAATTGACGAATATGAGGGAAAACTTGTACCTTGGCATTGGCATAAAGCAATAGAACTTTTCTATATAGAAAGTGGAACTTTGGAATATTGCACACCAAAAAATCAATTCATATTTCCAACTGGCACAGGTGGATTTGTAAATTCTAATGTTCTTCATATGACCAAGCCTGTATATTCTCGTGAAAGTAAAACGATCCAGCTTCTACATATTTTCGACCCTGATTTGATTTCTGGTTACCACGGAAGTAGAATAGAAAAAAGATATGTAATGCCGATTATTGCAACGCCACGGATTGAAATCGTTGCGCTTTCTCCTAAAGAAAATAATCACACTGAAATATTAAATTTGATATGCAGCATTTTTTCGTTATCGGATAAAGAAATTGGCTATGAAATAAAAATAAGGGAAAAACTGTCACAGATATGGGTTATGCTTTTTGACTTAGTATCTAAACAGCTCCATAAAAATAGCCTTTATGACAAAAACGATGAACGGCTCAAAATGATGATGATTTATATTCAAGAACACTACGCTGAAAAAATTGCTGTTTCCGACCTTGCATCTGTAGCATTTTTAAGTGAACGAGAATGTTTTAGAATTTTTCAGAATTATTTACATACCACACCAACAGATTATATTAGAAGTTATCGCTTACAAGAAGCACGTCGATTACTTGCAAATAGCCAATGCTCGGTTGCTGATATAGGATTTGCTTGCGGATTAGGTAACAGCAGCTATTTCAGCAAAATTTTTAAGGACTGCATGAACTGTACCCCTATTGAATACCGCAAAAAATGGCAGGATAGTGATATGATATGTCCGAAATAATACAGAAAAGTGGCGCTACTGTCTTTATAATTATAATATAAAGAATTATCGGGAGGCTTGGTATGTATTATACACTGGAGGATTTTTTAGAAACGGATAACCCAGAAACGCTATCTGTTATTTCTCGTGCAAGAGAATTGACAAGAGCGTATTATTTAACTGACTATGGAGATGAACTGAAAAGAAATCAGATTTTAAGCGAGCTGTTTGGCGGCATAGGAAAAAATGTAGCCATTGATATACCGTTTCACTGCGACTATGGAAAAAATATTTTTTTAGGTGATGATGTTATCATCAATATGAATTGCACTTTTGTTGATAATAAACCGATAAAGATTGGAAGCCATGTATTGATTGCTTCTAATGTTCAGATTTACACGGCTGCCCACCCTGTTTTGCCGCAAGAGAGATTGGTTTCAAATTGGAAAGAGTTGGATACAACTTTCTTTCGTACATATGCCCGCCCTGTTGAAATCGAGGATAATGTTTGGATTGGCGGCGGTTGTATCATATTAGCTGGCGTAACAATAGGCAAAAACAGTGTCATCGGTGCAGGAAGCGTGGTAACACATTCCATTCCTGCAAATTGCGTCGCTGTCGGAAATCCATGCAAGGTAATTCGTTCTTTTGATAACGAGATTACACCAGAGTATCAAACGAAATCTATGGAAAATAATAAATGGGTACAATGGGCAATCGAATTACAAAGTCTTGCCCAAGCAGGATTAACATATGGAAAAGATATTTACGATAAGGAACGCTATACACGCATTCGGGAAATTTCAGCAGAGATAATGAGCCAAATATCCGATGTCCCCTTAGATAAGGTTAAAGATTTGTTCTGTAATGAAAGTGGTTATCAAACACCGAAAGTCGATACAAGAGCAGTAATTTTCAAGGACAGAAAAATTTTGCTTGTACATGAAAACAATGGCACTTGGTCGTTGCCGGGCGGTTGGTGTGATGTAGACCAATCGGTGGCTTCTAATGTGATAAAGGAATCTAAGGAAGAAACGGGACTTGATGTATCGGCTGAAAGACTGATTGCTGTTCAGGACTGGCGGTTGCATAATGTGCAAAACTACGCTTATGGAGTTGTAAAAATATTTGTATTATGCAAGGTGGTTGGAGGATCTTTCGCAGAAAACATTGAAACAACTGAAATTGGCTATTTCGGTCGAGATGAACTACCGGCGAATTTAGCAACCGAAAAGACGACTGCACAGCAAATTCAAATGTGTTTCAATGCATATTTCGAGGATAACTGGAAAACACAGTTTGATTAAAATTGGAAAGTGAGTAAGAAAAATGAACAAGCAGGATATTTACAATTATTTAAGAGAAAAGGCTATTTGGCACGAGATTACCGAGCATAAAGCAGTTTACAATATGACGGAATTATCTGAAATTGAAATTCCATATCCCGAAGCCGACGCTAAAAACCTCTTCGTCCGTGATGATAAAAAGCGGAATTATTATCTAATCACAGTTAAGGGCGATAAGCGTGTAAACTTGAAGGAATTACGGAAGGCAAATCAAACTCGCCCTTTGAGCTTTGCTTCGGAAGATGACCTCATGAGTATTATGAAATTGACTGCCGGTTCGGTAACTCCCCTTGGTATATTGAATGATGAAGAAAGAAAGGTTATTTTCTTTCTTGATAAAGATTTCTTTGAAGAGCCTGAATTGATTGGCGTTCATCCTAACGATAATACGGCAACCGTGTGGATGAAAGTGAAAGATTTAGAAAGCATTATAAAAGAACATGGAAACTGTATAAATGTTGTCAATATTTGATAGGAGTTAAAGAATGATACCCGAAGAATGGATATATTGTCCTGTTTGTGGTAGTAAAACCCGTGACAGAATTAGACAAGATCAGTTTTGAAAACTATTCTCTTTACCGTCCAAAGTGTAGACAGGAAACATTAGTTGAAGCAGAAAATTTGAAAATAATAGTTATCACAGAGCCAGACCCATATGTATCGAAAATTTGGGTTTTATGAAATTGAAAGATATAATGACAGCCCGATGGAGAATTCGATTTATATGAAACTGGAGTTATGAATCATGAGGAGGATCACACCATGAAAACAGTAATCATCCATGGACAGAGCCATGAAGGCTCCACCTGCCACATTGCAAGAATGTTGGCAGAGAAAATAAACGGCGAGATTACAGAGTTCTTTCTGCCGAGGGATTTTGGGGAATTTTGTGCCGGCTGTACACTTTGTTTTGAGAAGTCTGAAAAGTTGTGTCCGCATTTTGAAAAGTTATTGCCTATTACAAATGCAATGGATGATGCGGATGTTATTATATTGGCAAGTCCTGTCTATGTTTACCATGTGACGGGTTCCATGAAAGCATTTCTTGATCATTATGGGTGGCGGTGGATGGTGCATCGTCCCGAGGAGAAAATGTTTTCCAAACAGGCTGTCTGCATTTCTACCGCGGCTGGCGCAGGGATGGGCAGCACAAATAAAGATATGGCTCACAGCACGTTCTTCTGGGGGATTGCCAGAACATATAAATATGGCGTTGCGGTGATGGAAACTTCCTGGGAAAAGGTCAGCGCAAAAAAGAAACAGGCAATTGACAACAGACTCGAAAAGCTGGCGTATAGAATCGTGAGAAAGCAGGGACATGCCAGGCCGTCTGTTAAGACAAAGATATTTTTCAATATTATGAGGCTAATGCAGAAACATGGTTGGAATGAAGCCGATGTGGCATATTGGAAAGAGAAAGGCTGGGCGGAAAAAAAGCGTCCCTGGAAATAAATTTTCATGGACAGGATGAAAATATGTGATACGTCAGAAAAAGGAGGTCACTATGAAATTAGCAACAACTTATATTTGTGTAAACGATATGTCAAAATCATTGGAATTTTATAAATCATTACTTCAGCAGGAGCCATTATTTGCAAATGAAGACCGATGGATTACCTTTGGCTGTGGCAATACGTTGTCGCTTTACAACAGGCATTATGATGAGAAGATTATAGGCAGGGAACCGAGCGAGCGTTTTAACCAGGCATACATTGACGATTTCTTCAAGGATAGGGGAGAGATCAGGAATAATATTGTGATTCTCAATTTTGAGGTCGATGACCTGAAACAGGAATATGAGAGGCTGCGCGGTCTTAATATCGGTAGAATGTCCGAGATGATGTATGTCAATGTGCATATGCCATACTGGTATTTTAATATTGAGGATCCAGATGGAAATACCATTGAAATCACAGGCAAGATTTTTGAGTGATAAACTATTAATAGAAGGGGGAAGGACAGGCTTGGAAATTCGCTATATCACAGAGTCAGACAACAGGCTTGCAATCAGCAGGATCTATGAAGAGAGCTGGAAACATGCCTATAAGGGGATTGTGCCGCAGGGTTATCTTGACGCCATTCCGGAAGGGCAATGGGCAGCCAATATTGAACAGGAGGGCAGAAAGAATCTTGTCATGGTTTTGGATGGAGTGATGGTTGGCACATCCGGGTTTGGCAGGTCGCGGATGGCAGAAATGACAGATTTTGGCGAGATTATTTCGATTTACCTGCTGCCCACGTATATGGGGAAGGGATATGGCAGGCAATTATTGCGGGCAGTTATGGGTGAACTGCGAAAGATGGGGTTTGACAAGGTGTTTTTATGGGTGTTGGAAGAAAACAAAAATGCACGAAATTTTTATGAAAAATTTGGTTTTGTGCAGACGGAACGATATCTGATTAGCGATATCGGAGGCAGAAAGCTGAAAGAAGTGCAGTATTGTTTTCAAGATTGGCAGCAAAAGAAATGTATTTGAAACGTGGGTATAAGGATACGAAAACCTGTAGGATTCAGGCTGATAACGGGGATGTTCTTATTTATGATGAGATGGAGAGGCCGGTTACATACTATT
>CAJUOE010000313.1 GCA_910587895.1 uncultured Lachnospiraceae bacterium | reverse complement strand
TCGCATGCCTGCTCGCTTGACATACATCCTTTGAATGAGTCGCAGGCGATTAAAATATTCATAGTTCTATTTTACTTCTCCGCTTCGGGAAATCAATCGTAAGTTCGCATGTTGGCCATCCTTATTTACCGTCCGTTTTGCAAATACATATGCCCGCTGGGGGCTGTCTATTCCGTATTTAATCCCATCGCCGTATTCCGCTATCGGGTGGATAAGGAGAAATGCACGGACTGCGGCGCCTGTGCAAAGGTCTGCAAGATGCAGGTAAATCCTGCCCAAAATCCCAACCATCCGGAATGCATTCGCTGCGGGGCATGTAAAAAATCCTGTCCGGCGGGGGCGATTCGCTAAGGAACTTGACAGTAAATCACAGTTTATATTATAGTGTAGGGAGCGATAGCATAGAAGGTTCAGAAAATAAAAAACAGTGAGGATAGATTATGAGTAAAATTATTTTGACAGGCGACAGGCCTACGGGGAAACTTCATGTAGGGCATTATGTGGGTTCGCTGAGACGCAGGGTAGAGCTGCAGAATTCAGGCGAGTACGACAAAATATTTATTATGATTGCGGATGCGCAGGCATTGACCGACAATGCGGATAATCCGGAAAAAGTGCGCCAGAACGTGGTGGAGGTGGCGCTGGATTATATGGCGTGCGGATTGGATCCGGCAAAGTCCACCTTGTTTATACAGTCCCAAATTCCGGAGCTTTGCGAGCTGTCCTTTTACTATATGAATCTGGTAACAGTTTCGCGTTTGCAGCGGAATCCGACCGTGAAGGCGGAGATTCAGATGCGCAATTTCGAGGCAAGCATCCCGGTTGGATTTTTTACTTATCCGATCAGCCAGGCGGCGGACATTACGGCGTTTCAGGCGACTACGGTTCCGGTAGGCGAGGATCAGATGCCGATGCTGGAGCAGACAAGGGAGATTGTACACAAGTTCAATACGGTCTACGGCGAGACTTTGACGGAGCCGCAGATTTTGCTTCCGGATAATCAGGCGTGCCTGCGCCTGCCCGGCATTGACGGCAAGGCGAAGATGAGCAAGTCCCTGGGGAACTGTATCTACCTGTCGGAAGAGGCCGATGAGATTAAGAAGAAAGTCATGAGCATGTTTACCGACCCCAATCACCTGAGGATAGAGGATCCGGGTTCCCTGGAAGGAAATACGGTATTTACGTATCTGGATGCGTTTTGCAGGGAGGAACATTTTGGACGCTATCTGCCGGATTATGCGAATCTGGATGAGCTCAAGGCACATTATGAACGTGGCGGCCTTGGGGACGTCAAAGTCAAGAAATTCCTCAACAATGTGCTTCAGGAGGAACTTGAACCCATACGCACCCGCAGGAAAGAACTGCAAAAGGACATTCCTTATATATATGAGGTATTGAAGAAGGGCAGTGATGAGGCAAGGAGCGTGGCGGCGCAGACCTTGGAGGATGTGCGCTCTGCCATGAAAATTAATTATTTTGCAGATGCGGAATTAATCAGGGAGCAATCGGAAAAGTTCAAAGGATAGGAGGAAGGCAAATGCGCAGCATTTCTTTCATGCCTTCCGCCGGCTTGGCAGGTGACGTGTTGCGTCGCGTGCCGCTACCTTGGATAAGAAAGCGGGGCAGTTTGATGTACGTCAGGATGACACAAACTGCCCCGTTTTGGCTTTCTGATATAATGCGTTCATTTTATCTGCACCAGGGACACAAATTTGCCGTTAGGGTATTTCGAACGTTACGGTATTGTTGAAACGCGGATTGCTATTTCTGGAAGAATGTGCTATCATTAATGACACAGCTTGTGGAGGGTGTGGAATATGGAGAAGGTACATTTATTAGAACTGATTGACGTGGATATTTTACAGAAAATACAGGACGGATTTTCTGAATACACAGGGATGGCGGCGTTGATCACAGATGCGGATGGGGTTCCGCTGACAAAGGGGAGCGGTTTTACGGTTTTCTGCAAGGAGTTGGTGAGAAAATCAGAAATGGGCAACAGGAGATGTGAGGCGTGCGACAGGGATGGAGCCCTCAAGGCTTTGCGCAAAGGGGAGATATCCGTTTATAAATGCCATGCGGGGCTTACGGATTATGCAGCGCCTATCATGGTGAAAGACAAAATACTGGGCAGCTTTGTCGGAGGACAGGTTCGGACCGAGGAACTTGACATAGAGGAAATGCGCTTTAAGGCGCAGGAGATAGGATTAGATCCGGAACAATACATAGAGACGATTCAGAAGACAAATATGCTGAAAAGGGAGGACGTGGAGAAAGCGGCGGTCTTCCTTTCCAGAATCTCAGAAGCATTGTCTGCCATAGCTTATCAGAGCTTTCTCAGGATACAGGAGAGCAGGCAGGCGGAGCGGGCGGCGCGTTCTCAGTCAGATTTCGTTATGAATCTCAGCCTTCATATGAAACAGAATATGGAAGAATGGATGGAACATGCCGGAGATCTGATTGAACAGGTGGACATGCCTGCCGCAGATAATATGCGGGCGTTGCTCAAGCAGGGGACGGAGGTATATTCTATGGTGGAAGATGCCGTGGAATATATTAAAATGTCTGAGGGAAAGGTAGAACTGAGTGAGAACAATTACCGGATTCGTGTGTTGCTCGAGGAAATTGTCGAGAATGTAATCAACCATTATGGGGACAATAATAAAGAAATCGAGATTCGGGTGGAGCGTGATGTTCCGGAATTCATGCTCGGTGACGCCGGGCGTATTGGTCAGATATTAAATAAACTGTTATTTAACTGCATAAGCGGCTCCAGTGGAGGAAAGATATCAATTCAGGCGATGAGCCGCAAAGTTTCATATGCAGTGATGTTGCAAATATCCATCGAGGATTCTGTTATGGAATTGACAGAGGAGCAGGTGGAAAGAATAAGACAATACATAGCCAATGGCAGCATTCAGGAGAAGGAATGGGAAGGGAAGCCGGAGATGGAGCTTGCGATTGTGAATTTTCTTATTCAGCAGATGTCAGGCGAGTTTGAAGTTAGCAAAAAAACAGATGGAGGAACAATATTAACCATAAGTTTACCACAGCTTGAGGTTAAAGGGGGAACGGCTCATGGCGTTTGATGTAAAAGAGTATGCACAGGCACTTGACAGGTTCATCATTCAGATGGAAAAGATTCAGGATGTCATCAATCCTGATATTCAAGGGGCGATGGAGAATTTATGCAAGGTGCTCAGAATTGCAAAAGTAGAGGCTGATTTCTATGAAAATCTGGGCTACGAAGAACAGAAATGGGGTGGACGCGCCGTATTCTACCACGAGGGAGAGTGTGATACGGACAGAGGCATTACCTTCAAGGAATGGACCGAAGAAGGAAATATGATGCAGTATGGAATCTACCCTTTTCAGGGAGAGGAAGACTGGAGTGAGACGGAGCGCGAGAAAATTCAGGTATTTCTGAAGATATTACTTACGTTTAACGGGCGTATTCGTATGCAGCAGGTGGTGGAGCGGCTTACGTTCCGCGACCAGGAGCTTGGCATGTACAATATGGCCTGGTTTATGAAAAAGACGAATCTGATCATATCGCAGGGAGAAATCGGCAAATATGCGGCATGTCAGTTTAACATACGTCATTTTTCTGTAGTGAACCAACAGATTGGGCGTGAACGCGCAAGCCGGGTACTGGGTAAGTTTGTACGGCAGTTTCAGGCTATGCTGGGCAGCAAGGAAATGGTCTGCCGGGTAAGCGGGGACATTTTTGTGGCGTTGTTTTTAAAGAGCAGCCTGAACATAGTGATGGAATATTTAAAGGGCACGTCGATTGTCTACGATGAGAAAGAGGGAAAGCACGTATGCGTGAAGACCCATGCCGGCTATTATATGATTCCCGCCAACTGTGACAGTGCGGCAAGCATTGTGGAGTGCCTGGGAACGGCGCTCAATATGGCGCGGAATGTGCGTAAGTCGGAATATGCATTTTTTGACGCGGAACTGATGCAGGGAATCCGGGTTGGCAAGATGATAGAGGCGAACCTTCCCGATGCCCTGGAGAAAGAGGAGTTCCATGTGTATTACCAGCCCAAAATTCAGCTAAAGAATTATCATCTTGTCGGCGCAGAGGCGTTGTGCCGCTGGTTCCAGAATGGAAAAGTCGTGGCGCCGGGAGAGTTCATCCCTGTCCTGGAGAAGAGCAAGCTGATCTGTATGCTGGATTTCTATATGCTTGAGCATGTCTGTCGGGATATCCGCAGATGGCTGGACGAGGGCAAGCAGGTGGTTACCGTTTCGGTAAACCTTTCGCGCGTCCACATGGGGGATATGGATTTGCTGAATAATATTCTTGCAATCGTGGACAAATACCAGGTTCCGCATAAGTATATTGAGATTGAGCTGACGGAGACGGGAACGGATGTGGAACTCGAACATCTGAAATCTCTGGTTTCAGGGCTGCGCAGGGAGGGAATCAGTACCTCGGTGGATGATTTTGGCACGGGTTATTCTTCCATGAACCTGATACGGGAACTTCCATGGAATGTGATTAAGATTGATAAGAGTTTTCTGCCTGACAAGTCGGATGACGACAGGCTCAAACGCGTGATGTTCCGTCACCTTGTCTCTCTGGCGCAGGATATGGAGATTGAATGTATTGTAGAAGGCGTGGAGAATGTCGAGCAGATCAAGCTTTTGAAGGAGAGCAACTGTTTTCTGGCGCAGGGATTCTATTTCGATCGGCCGCTGGCGGTAACCGATTTCGAAAAGAAACTGGCGCAGATTGGATGAGGATAAATTAATCAGACGGAAGACAGATAAAACATAAATAAAATCAGACAGTAGTCGGGTTGAAGTCAAATTGGAAGGGAATCAATTTTATGAGAAAGGTATTAAAGAAACTGGCATCGTATTACAAACCATACATGCCTTTGTTTCTTGCGGATATGTTTTTTGCCATTGTAGGCGCGGGAATCACGCTGGTGATCCCATTGATTGTGCGATACATTACGAATGAAGTGCTGGCGCTTGGTTCCGGGCAGGCATTTGACAAAATTGTATGGCTTGGCGTGGTGATGCTGGCGCTGGTTGCCGTGGAGTGTTTCTGTAATTATTTTATTGCAAATTACGGCCATGTGATGGGAGCCAGGATTGAGTATGATATGCGCGCGGAAATTTTTGCACATTATCAGAAACTGTCTTTTTCTTTTTTTAATAATCAGAAGGTAGGGCAGCTCCTGTCGCGTATCACGAGTGATTTATTTGACATCAGCGAACTATTACATCATGGACCGGAGGATCTGGTGATTTCTTTTATTAAGATCATCGGGTCTTTTGTCATTCTAATCCAGATTGATGTGAGGCTGACGCTGGTTGCGTTTGCCTTTGTGCCGGTGATGCTGGTGTACGCCGCATATTTTAACACCCGGATGAAACGCGCGTTTAAAAGGAACCGGGAGAAGATTGCGGATATCAACAGCCGGATTGAGGATAACCTTTCCGGTATCCGTGTGGTGAAATCATTTGCCAATGAGGAGCTGGAGCTTGAGAAGTTTGAGGAAGGAAACCGGGGATTTCTGGCGGCAAAGAAGAACAGCTACTATTATATGGGCGGCTATAATTCCGGGCTGGGCGCACTGACAACGCTGATTACGATTGCGGCGCTGATTGTGGGAGCGATGATGATTACAGACGGGCAGGTGGACATAGCGGATCTTGTGACGTTCCTGCTTTATATCAACACCTTTACAGATCCGGTGAAAAAGCTGATAACATTTACCGAGCAGTTTCAGAACGGATATACCGGCTATGAGCGTTTTGTGGAGATGATGGAAATCCAGCCGGATATCGAGAATCGTCCCGGGGCTGTGGAGCTTACGGCGGTAAAAGGGGACATTACATTTGACGATGTGTCCTTTCATTATGAGGATCATACGGAGACGGTGCTTCACCACATCAACCTTACCGTGCGGGCTGGTGATTATGTTGCGCTGGTCGGCTCTTCCGGAGCGGGAAAGAGTACGCTGTGCAATCTGATTCCACGTTTTTATGATGTGTCTTCCGGCGCGGTGCGCATTGACGGGATGGACGTCCGCGACCTTACCTTAAAGAGCCTGCGCAGCCAGATTGGGATTGTGCAGCAGGACGTGTATCTGTTTGTGGGAACCGTGCTGGAGAATATTCGTTACGGCCGGCCGGATGCTACGCGGGAGGAAATTATCGAGGCGGCTAAGAATGCCAACGCCCATGAATTTATTATGTCGCTGCCGGATGGATATGATACGGACATCGGACAGCGCGGCGTAAAATTATCGGGCGGACAGAAACAAAGATTGTCCATAGCCAGGGTATTTTTGAAAAATCCGCCCATACTTATATTTGACGAGGCGACGTCGTCGCTGGATAATGAGAGTGAGCGCATCGTGCAGGAATCGTTGGAGAAA
This sequence comes from uncultured Lachnospiraceae bacterium, assembly GCA_910587895.1. Classification (GTDB taxonomy): domain Bacteria; phylum Bacillota; class Clostridia; order Lachnospirales; family Lachnospiraceae; genus Petralouisia. Next base: position 12,616 of record CAJUOE010000313.1, on the reverse strand, counting down.
CTTGCAAAGAACCGTACGACGCTTGTGATTGCCCACAGGCTGTCCACCATCCGCAATGCGCAGAAGATTCTGGTATTGACCGACATGGGGATTGAGGAAGAGGGTACGCATGAGGAATTATTACAGAAAAACGGCATTTATGCAAAACTGTACAGCGTACAGTTTGTAGGCGGTTCTGCAAATGATGCAGGCGGTTCTGCAAATGGTGCAGGCATCGCAAGAATGACAGAATAGGAGATTACAGGACTACTATGGAGATATCGTTTCGCAGGATTGAATTGGAAGACAGAGAACTTCTTCAGGGATATCTGAACCAAAAACCATATCGCAGCTGTGATTTGGTTTTTGCCAATATTTATCTCTGGAGCAGGAAATACCACACAGAATTTGCGATTGTGGAAGATGCGCTGATATTTTGTGGTTCCCGGGAGAATGGGGAGCCAAGCATTACATTTCCCATCGGCGGACAGGAACAGATAAAAAAGGCGCTGGATAAAATGTTTGCGTGGTTTGAGGCACAGAACGCGGAATTTCATATGTATATCGTGCAGGAGAAAGAGTTTGAATTGCTGGAGACATGGTATCCGCAGAAATTTCAGATTTCGTATAACCGGGATTCTGCGGACTATGTGTATGAGACGGAGAAACTTACGAGCCTTGCCGGGAAAAAGCTCCATGGCAAGCGCAACCATATCAATCGTTTTAAAGAGAGCAATCCGGACTGGGTGTACGAGCCGATTACTCCAAAGAACGTGGAGGACTGTTTTCAGATGGCGCTTCGGTGGCGTGAGGAAATGCAGTGTGAGCACGATGTGGAGAAACGGGATGAGATGTGCGTTACGTTGAACGCATTGCGGCTGATGGAAGAACTGGAGCTTCAGGGCGGGCTGCTGAGGGCGAAGCCGGGCGGCGAGGTCATAGCTTTTACGATTGGCGAGCCCTTGAACCCGGATACGTATGTGGTTCACATTGAGAAGGCATATGCCGAAATACAGGGTGCATATCCAATGATTAATCAGCAGTTTGTGGAACATGTGGCGCAGGGATATGCGTATGTGAACCGTGAGGAGGATACCGGCGCGGAAGGGCTTCGCAAGGCGAAACTTTCTTATCGCCCGGCATTTCTGGTAGAAAAGGGTAATGTAACATTGCGAAAAAATCAGGAGGAATGAGAGATGACAAAGATTGATATTATTTCAGGATTTTTAGGAGCGGGAAAGACGACATTCATCAAGAAGATGTTAGAGGACGTTTTTCAGGGAGAGAAGATTGTGCTGATTGAAAACGAGTTCGGGGAGATTGGCATTGACGGCGGTTTCCTGAAAGATGCGGGAATTGAAATCAGTGAATTGAATTCCGGCTGCATCTGCTGCTCTCTGGTAGGTGATTTTGGGAAGAATTTGAGGGAAGTGATGGAACGTTTTCATCCGGACCGTATTCTGATTGAGCCTTCCGGCGTGGGAAAGCTGTCCGATGTGATGAAGTCTGTCCGGGAAGTGGAAGAGGAGAATGAAGTAAAATTAAATGGCAGGATCACGGTAGTCAATACGCCGAAAGCCACCAAGCAGATGAAGGCGTTTGGGGAATTCTTCAATAACCAGATTGAGTATGCGACGGTGATTGTGTTGAGCCGCACGCAGAATATTAAGCCGGAGCAGACGGAGGTCGTCGTAGAGGCCATCCGGGAGAAGAACCCGAAGGCGGCAATCATCACGACGCCGTGGGATGAGATAGATGGCAAACAGATTTATAAGGTGATTGAGCAGCAGAAAACCATGGAAGAAGAATTGATGGAGGAGCATGAGCACCACCACCATGAGCACCATCACGATCATGAGCATCATGAGCATGAGCACCATCACGATCATGAGCATCATGAGCATGAGCACCATCACGATCATGAGCATCATGAGCATGAGCACGAGCATCACGAACATCACGATCACGACCATGAACATCACGATCATGACCATGAGCATGGAGAGGGCTGCACCTGCGGCTGCCACGATCACGACCATGAGCATCACGATCATGAGCATGGGCACGATCACCACCATCATCATGCGGATGAGGTGTTTACGAGCTGGGGCAGGGAAACGCCGCATGTATTTGCGCGGGAGACGGTGGAACAGGCGTTAAAAGCGTTTTGTGAGACAGAGGATTATGGCAGCATTCTGCGCGCGAAAGGCATTGTGCCGTGTGAGGACGGAACGTGGATTTATTTTGATATGGTGGATGGCGAGTATGAGCTTAGGACGGGAGAGGCAGATTATACCGGCCGGCTGTGCGTGATCGGCACGGATATCGAAGATGCAAGACTGATGGAGCTGTTTGGCTTATAATGGGACAGCCAGGCTTAGAATTTAGAAGGGAGGTTGTGAATACATGGAAATTCCAGTATATTTATTTTCCGGATTCATGGACAGCGGAAAGAGCACCCTGATTCGCGAAACGCTGATAGACGGCGATTTCGGCGAGGGTGGAAAAACACTTTTAATTCTCTGTGAAGACGGGGAAGTGGAGTTTGACGAGGCGGAACTTGAGAAAGTGAATGCCCGGATGGTAATGATCGAAGAGGAAGAAGAATTTACAGTGGCAAAGTTAAAAGAGCTGCAGCTTTCCTGTCAGCCGAACCAGGTATTTATCGAGTACAATGGAACCTGGCAGATGGCGACATTCCTGGAGACGGAGCTGCCGAAGGACTGGATTTTAGTGCAGGCGCTTGCCACGGTGGACGCCACGACGTTTGAGATGTACCAGGCAAATATGCGCACGATGATTATGGAGCAGCTGTTTGCGGCGGACGTCGTCATTTTCAACCGCTGCGATGACGATACGCCGAAGGGCAAATTCCGCCGTGCAGTCAAGGTGGTAAACCGTCGGGCGCAGATTGCCTATGAGCGAAAAGACGGTACGATAGATGAGAATGATATGGAAGAGCTTCCCTATGATCTCAATCAGGATATCATAGAGATTACGGATATGGATTACGGCATCTGGTACATGGATGCGCTGGAGGATCCTAAGAAATATGAGGGCAGGAAAGTGCGTTTCCTAGCATACGTCTACCGCCCGGAGAAGATGAAGAAGGATGTGCTTGTGCCGGGGCGTTTTGCGATGACCTGCTGCGTGGACGACATGACGTTTATCGGCTTTAAATGCAAGTACGGCAAGGCGGCGGAGATTCCGCACAAATCATGGGTCAATGTCACGGCGGAGATGAAGAGTGAATTTGCACTGGAATACAGGGGCAAGGGTCCGGTATTGTATGCCCTGGACATAGAGCCGGCGGAGAAACCGGAGGACGAGTACATTTATTTTAGCTGAGAAAGGGTAAGGTAGGTTGGTATGGTTTATAAGGAGTTTCAGGATTTAAAATTATCTGCGCTTGGAATGGGGGCGATGCGTCTTCCGGTTGTTGATGGGAACGATGCAGAGATTGATGAGGGCAAGACTGCTGAGATGGTTGCCTATGCCATGGAACAAGGCATCAATTACTATGATACGGCGTGGGGTTACCACGGTGGGAATTCGGAACTTGTGATGGGCAGGATCCTTAAGAAATATCCGAGGGAGAAGTTTTACCTTGCTACTAAATTTCCGGGTTACGACCTTACGAACATGGATAAGGTGGAGGAGATTTTTGAACGCCAGCTTGAAAAACTGGGGGTTGACTATTTTGACTTTTATCTGTTCCACAATGTATGTGAGATGAACATTGACGCGTATCTCGATGAGAAATACCATATTTATGATTATCTCATGGAGCAGAAAAAGAATGGCCGCATCCGTCATCTGGGATTTTCCGCACATGGAAGCTGTGAGGTGATGAAACGGTTCCTGGATGCGTACGGCGCGCAAATGGAGTTTTGCCAGATACAGCTGAACTGGCTGGACTGGTCGTTCCAGGACGCAAAGGCGAAGGTGGAATTGCTTTCGGAGTACAAGATACCGGTATGGGTGATGGAGCCTTTGCGCGGCGGAAGGCTGTGCAATTTGCAGCAGGAGGAAGTGGAGAAATTAAAAGCGCTGCGGCCGCAGGAGACTGCTGCCAGCATGGCATTTCGTTTCCTGCAATCGTTGCCGGAAGTGGTGGTGACGCTCTCGGGTATGTCCAATTTTGAACAGCTCAAAGAAAATATCCACACGTTTGAGAGCGAACAGCCCCTGGATCAGCAGGAATTTGACGCGTTGCAGGAGATTGCCGCCGATATGCTGAAATCAAAGACGGTTCCCTGCACGTCTTGCCATTACTGTGTAAGCCATTGCCCGCAGGGGCTGGACATCCCTTCCCTGCTGGGGCTTTACAATGAGCACAGTTACACGGAAGGCGGGTTCATTGCGCCGATGGCCTTGCAGGCGATGCCAAAGGACAAGAAACCGGACGCCTGCGTGGGATGCAGAAGCTGTGAGGCGGTCTGCCCGCAGCAGATTAAGATTTCAGAGGCGATGGCGGATTTTGTGAGCAGGATGCAGTGATAGCCGAATTGTATCAGAGGCCATCAAACAAAAAGAGACGAATGGCAGCAGAAACAGAAAGAAACGAATGGTATCGGAAACAGAAAGAGGATGGTTGTAGAAGGAGCAGGATTATGAAGAAACACAGCAGCATCAGCAGGATGTTATCTTGGCTGATATGCCTTTGTATGGCATGTTTGGCACTGTCATTTCCTATGGGGGGAAGTCTGAAACAAGTGGAGGCGGCGCAGGCAGATTTGCCGGAATTGCTTGCATATTATCCGTTGCTTACGGATTTGAAGGACGTCTCCGGAAACGAGTATGACGGGGAAACGGTGGGAAATCTCCACTACTACAATGGGCTTACATTTCCTGGAAATGACGACAGCAGCACGAATTATGCAAAGCTGCCGCAGGGAATGCTGGATGGCAGAAATACGCTGACATTTTCTGTATGGCTGAAGAACCGCACCGGGAAGGGGAATTATGCGGCGATGAGTTTTTGTTCTCCGGTGGAAAGCGGCAATTCCCCCAATTACTGGCTGTTTGTGCCATCAAATCCAGACGGGCTGTTTAAGAACGTATTTACAAATGGCATCAACGTGAAGGAGCCGTTTCGAACGGAAGTTGGCGTGACGCAGAAAGATACCACGGGGCTGGAACGCCAGTGGGCTATGTACACGATGGTGTTGACGGCAGACAGCATTTCCTCTTATCTGAACGGGGAACTGGTGGGCACTGTTGCAAAATCGCGCACAACAGAGGATTTCGGGGCGAATCTTCTCGTATATCTTGGCAGGTCCGGATATGCAGGGGATAAGGCGTTTGCAGGCTGCATGAAGGATTTGCATATTTACGACGGCGCGCTGGCGCAGGAACAGATACAGACGCAGTATGAGGCCGCAAGGGCTGCGTATGATGCGGAGAATGAGAATACGAAACATGAGCCGGAGGGAATTACCGATTACATACCGCAGATTCGCAGGGAGACGGATGCTGCCTCCGGGATAAAGCATCCGGGCATCGGCATGTCTGCGGACCAGCTTGAGACCATGCAGCGGCATGTGCGCGCCGGGGATGAGCCGTGGGTCAGCGGTTATGGCGCGCTGATCTACAATAATGCCAAATCGTCCTTGACCCCCAGGCTCTTTTTCCAGCCGGATAATGATATCTTTATCCATATTCCGGGCCCATGGGCGATCGAGGGCTACAGCAATCCCGGGGAGTTCGTTTCCCAGCGGTGCCAGATGGACAGCCTGACGGCGGCGCATCAGGCATTGATGTGGTATATCACGGGAAATGAGCAGTACCGCAGGAACGTGTTCACGATCCTTGATAATTTTGCCCTCGTGGAATCAGCGGTTGACCATACAGATTTCCGTTTTGGGGACGTGGTCTATAACCTCTGTTTTGCCGCTGAAATCCTGCGCTATACCGAGTGTGAGAGTGAAGAATTGCAGTGGACGCAGGAGGATACGGACAAGCTGGTTGGGTTTATGGATATTGTGCATAAATTCTATGACGCGACCTGGTTTTGGATGAATCAGCACAGCTTTAACGTGCTCGGAATGATGGGCGAGTCGCTGTTTACGAGCGATGCGGATATGTATGGGAAGGCTGTGGAGCGCACCCTTGTCAATACGGAAGGCGAGCATGGAGGAAGAAACGGTTCCGTCAAGTACCAAATCCGCAAAGTCACAAAAAATGATTTGACCGGAGAGATATTGAAAGAGCCCAATATCCAGCTGATGGAGATGGGGCGCGACCAGGGGCACGCTTACGGCAATCTGGGTGGGTTGTCGGAGCTTGTGGCAAGCATTTATGCGCAGGGGACGCTGGTGGATCCGGAGGAGGAAACCATCTCTACCGCAGAAAATGCAGTCAATCCTTTTGAATTCCAGGATGACCGCCTGCTGACGGGGGCGTCTTATCTGGCAAAATACCATCTGGGGTACGAGGTGACCTGGATTCCGGCGGACAGCGGCGTAAGTTCCTCTTCGCCGAATGGAATTTATAAGTCCATCAATGGGTATCCCTGGAAGGGAAATCTTTCGAATTATTATGGAATTGTCTACAATTATTATAAATATATCGCCGGGGCAGATATGAGCCAGGAAAAATACCGTTATGTGGCGGATGCCTATGAGAGCATTATGCCGGAGGGGGCGTCCGGTGATTTTATCGGCCTGTCCACGCTTATGTTTACGCCGGAGGCGGCCGCGGCAGACGGGATTTCCCGCAAGAAGGATTTCAGCGGCGACACGCAGACTATCAGCCAGACGGAGTATTTCTCTGCCCTTCGCAGGGGATCCGCGCAGGTCATGAAAGAGGGCGATACTGCTTTTGTGAGGGCGGACGCCACCGGGGAGGGGACAGAGTTTGTCATCCACCATTTTGGCTATCCGAAAAAAGGACTGGTGGCGCTTAAGGTCAGGAGCAATGGCGATGCGCGTATCCGCCTGGGATGCCAGGAGGCAGATCATGATGCGGCGGCGGTTTTTGAAGTGCATGACACCAATGGAACATGGCAGTCGGTGCTCTATGACCTGTCCGAATCCCAGAATACGGCGGCAAGCATGGTGTACTATACAATAACCGGAGACGCCACGCAGGTAGACATGGATTACCTGGAATTTGATCCGGCGCAGACGGTGCCGAAGATTCAGGAAATCAGCCATGAAGGCAGCGTTCTTAGCCAAACACAGAAAGACGGCACGGTAAGAGAATATATTGCCGCAGGAGACAGATATCAGGCTCAGATTGTGCTGGCAGAGCAGACAGAGGGCGTTGCCTATGATGTGCAGGGATTGCCGCAGAACGCTGTGATCAACCGGACAGAGGGAAGCTTGCAGTGGACGCCGGGTGCAGAGCTGGCGGGAAAGGAAGTGACCCTGTGCTATCAGGCGAAGAAAAACGGCGCGGTTTCCTATTTCAGCAGGAAAGTCTATGTCTATGATAACGTGTATGATTTGCTGGAGGAATGCGTGCGGGACGTTGGCAGCGGAGCTTATGAAAAAGACTCGGCAGAACAATTTCACAATGCATATAAGGAGGCGCTTGCAGAAGGAAAAATCTCCTGTGTATCTGCTGCGTTCAGGGAGAAAACGGCTGCCCTGATAAAGGCGGCTGAGAATTTAAAGTATCTGATGTATTATTTTGACTTTGAGGGAAACAGCGACAGCGAGAAACTTAAGAGCAAGGCTGTTGGCACGGGAGCCTTATCGCTGTCCGGGAGTGCGCAGGTTGTCTTTGATAAGGAGAGCCAGTCGCACGTCCTGTCCCTGGACGGCGTATACGGTACGTGCGCCACGTTGCCGCAGCAGCTTTTGGAGGGCGTTGAGCATTTTACGGTCAGTATGTATGTAAAACCGTCAGAAGACGGCGGAAGAATCTTTTCCTATGGCAGCAGTGAGAGAAGTTTTCTGGATATTACCGGGGGCGCAGGAAGCCTTTTGTCACGGATGGTTAAAAATGGCGTTGCATTTACGGCAGAAAAGAAGTTTGAAAATTCCTGGTCGGATAAATGGTATGCCGTCGCGTTGGAAGTTTCCCCGGATTCCATAAAATTATATCAGGATGGAGAGCTGATTGCCGAGAATACGGAGGTAACCGTTTCGGCAAAAGACATTGGAGAAAAGCTTTCGGTGATGTTGGGACAGTCTTTCAGCATAGAGGATGACAACCTCAAGGGGTGTCTTGACGATGTGAGAATTTACCGGGGAGCGTATATCGGACAGTCTGCGCCGACGGCAAAGCTGGATATGGAGGCAATCATTGAGAAAGCTCCGGTGGAGGAAAAACCGATAAATCCACCGACGCCGGATCCGGTTGCGGTAAAAAGTGTCTCGCTCAACCTGAAAAAGGCTGCCATCGGCGTGGGCGAGCCGTTGCAGCTAAAAGTTTCAAAAACGCCTGCCGATGCCAGGACAACTTACCGTTTTACATCTTCGAAACCGAAAATTGCCATGGTATCCCAAAAGGGGAAGGTCGTGGCAAAGAAAAGGGGCAAAGCGACGATTACGGTAACTTCCGCCAATGGCAAAAAGGCAACCTGCCAGATTACCGTCAAAAAAGCGCCGAAGAAAATTTCTTTCCGAAAGAAATCGCTCACCCTGAAAAAGGGAAAGAAGGCGACGCTGAAGGTGAAACTGCCTGCGGGGACAGCCAGCCGTAAATTAACGTTTACCTCGAGTAAGAGATCGGTGGTTTCTGTTTCCGCTAACGGAAAGGTCACGGCGAAGAAAGCAGGAACGGCCAGAATCACAGTGAAGACTTATAACAGCAAAAAAGCGAGTATCACAGTAAGAGTAAAAAAGAGATGATGCACGTTGATATTAACAGAGGTGGGAATAGCTGTAATCAGCTGTTCCCACCTTCGTTTTTATGGAAATGGTGTTTTTTCATTGTCTTGGTGATTGTTTCCATTAACAGGGAAACATCCATCGGTTTGGTCAGGTGCGCGTCCATGCCGCTTTCAATAGACATGCGCTTGTCGCTCTCAAAAGCATTGGCAGACAGGGCAATAATCGGGATATTTGCAAGCAGAGGATTCTTCAGCCTGCGAATTTCCTCCGTTGCCTGGCGCCCGTCCATGACCGGCATCTGAATATCCATGAGGATTAAATCAAAATCTCCGGGCTGGGAATTTGCCAGTTTCTCTACGGCGATGCTGCCGTTTTCCGCAGTTTCTATTGAAAATCCCAGCTCACGCAGGATTTCTGTCTCTATGCTCAGGTTAATCATATTGTCTTCCACGAGCAAAATCTTCAGATTGGTGAGGTTTTCCACGCTGTCTTCTGCGGTGGAAGACGATTCCTGTACGCGCAGGCGCAGGGTAACTGTGAAGGTACTTCCTTTGCCAGGCGTGCTGTCTACGTCTATCTGTCCCCCCATCATGGTAATGATGTTTTTGGCGATGGCCAGGCTTAAGCCAGTGCCGTGGATGCCGCTGAACGTTGTGTTCTTTTCCCGCTCAAAAGGCTCAAAGAGATGTTCCATAAACTCTTCGCCGATGCCAATGCCGTTGTCTTTTACGCTAAACTGATAAACAATATAGTGATGGGGACGGGTCTCAAGCTCCCGGGCGCTTAATACAACATTGCCTCCGATGCCCGTGTAGGTAATCGCATTGTGGGCGAGATACATCAGAACCTGTCGCAGCCTGTCAGGATCGCTGCAAACATCCGGATGCACAAGGTTCGGGCAATCCACTGTGAAGGTGATGTCTTTGTTTTTTGCCTGCTCCAGCAGGGACTTATGTACGTTCTGGACGATATCGCACAGATTGCATTCGTCCTCGGTAATATTCATGTCGTTTGATTCACTCCATGAAATCTCCAGCACTTTCTCTATGAGATCCAAAAGCTGGCCGCCGGCTGTCTCGATTCTTTTTAGATAGGCAAGGGTAGCGTCATTGTCCATAGCTTTCTGTTTGGCAAGCGCGGTAAAGCCGAAAATGGCGTTCAAGGGCGTGCGCAGATCATGGGACATATTGGAGAGGAATGTATTCTTGGCAATGATTGCCAGGTTCGCCTTGTTCAGGGCGTCTTCCAGCAGTTGTTTCTGTTCCATCTCGCGGCGGATTTCCACGTCCACACGGCGGTAACCCATGACAATCTGTGTGACTTTGTCAATTTTACCTACGTTTACAATACGCAGCTGCAGGTATTGCAGTTCTTCATCCTGCATGACGCGGTAGTTGATATAATATGTTTTCTTTTCAGATAATTTTCCGCGGATATAATCTGCATTCGTAAATCGGGAAACCAGGTCGCGGTCTTCCGGGTGGACCCAGGTGTTCACATAGTCGGAAATGTACCAGCTGAAATTGACGATATGGTATCGGTTGTCAAACTGTTTCCTGGTTCTGCTGCTCAGTCGGTAGGGAAATATTTTGTCGCTGTCCAGATCGGCGTAGAGGATGGATTCATAGTTGATGCTGAGTCCTTCGATAACTTCCAGACGCCGTAAATGCTCCTGGTGGATTAATTTCTTTTCCTTATCGTATGCGTCGATGAGGCTTTGCATTTTCTTTTCTTTCTTATCAATTAGGGCGGCGCGCTCGATCAGGTACTGGTTCTTTTTGGCAGTTGCATCCGTGAGGAAGACATAAAAAATTCCGCCAAGCCCTTTGACTTCCAGATAATGTCCGAAGTCCTCGATCCAGCAGATGGAGCCGTCCTTGCGAATGGAGCGGTATTCCACATAGTCCAGGTCATACTGGCTGTCAGTAATCTGCTTGCGGATGCTTTCTTCCACTGCATCCAGATCGTAGGGGTGTACGATGCCCTTAAAGGAGTTGCCCGTAAGTTCCTTGAATTCTTTGAGCGTGTCACAGCGAAAAATCCGCAAAAGAGCCGTGTTGGCATAGATAATTTCCTCATCACCGTCGGCATGGTAGATCAGAAAACCGCCAGGCATTTCGTCCATGAATTTAATAATTTCATGAGCCCTGCGGATATCCGAGGAAGTCAGCGGAAATGGTGTGTCAGGATGTTCGCCTTCTTTTTGCATATAGTCAATATTCATGGAAGCGTTTTCCGGGATTTCCAACAGAGTCAGTACATATTCAATTAAGTTGTGGTCCAATAACGATTCATTCATGATATCATTCCCTCTGAATTCATTTTTAATAATTTTACCATAAAATGGCTGTCCTGTCATTGATTTCACCCATATAATTCTAAAAATGTGTAAGATGCCTGAAGAAATTGCCAAAAGATATCATACAACACTATTGACAGCATACAACGTGCGTGGTATGATGAAAATAAAAAAAGGAGAGATGAGAAGATGAGAAGTGACAATGTAAAAAAAGGAATGCAGCAGGCGCCGCACCGTTCCCTGTTCAATGCGCTTGGATTCACAAAGGAGGAGATGGAGAAACCTCTGGTGGGAATCGTAAGTTCCTATAATGAGATTGTTCCAGGGCATATGAACCTGGATAAGATTGTAAATGCCGTAAAGATGGGAGTTGCAGAGGCAGGGGGAGTTCCGGTGGTATTTCCGGCAATCGCAGTCTGTGACGGAATTGCCATGGGACATACCGGAATGAAGTATTCGCTGGTAACCAGGGATTTGATTGCAGATTCCACAGAGTGTATGGCGCTGGCACACCAGTTTGACGCGCTGGTGATGGTGCCGAACTGTGACAAGAACGTGCCGGGACTTCTGATGGCAGCGGCAAGGGTCAATGTGCCGACCGTATTTGTCTCCGGCGGCCCCATGCTTGCAGGGCACGTCAAGGGAAGAAAGACCAGCCTGTCTTCCATGTTTGAGGCGGTTGGATCCTACGCGGCAGGTACGATGACGGAGGAAGATGTGTGTGAATTTGAGCAGAAGGCATGTCCGACCTGCGGTTCCTGTTCCGGCATGTACACGGCAAACTCTATGAACTGCCTGACTGAGGCATTGGGTATGGGTCTTCAGGGAAATGGTACGATTCCGGCTGTCTATTCCGACCGTCTGCGCCTTGCCAAACATGCAGGCATGGCAGTGATGGAGATGCTGCGCAAAAATATCCGTCCCAGGGACATCATGACAAAAGAGGCAGTTTTGAATGCATTGACGGTAGATATGGCTCTCGGCTGTTCAACCAACAGTATGCTGCACTTGCCGGCAATCGCACATGAGATAGGATTTGACTTTGACATCGGATTTGCCAATGAAATCAGTGAGAAGACGCCGAACCTCTGTCATCTTGCACCGGCAGGCCCCACTTATATGGAAGACCTGAATGAGGCGGGCGGCGTTTATGCAGTCATGAACGAGCTTGCCGAGCTGAATCTGCTGAATCTGGACTGCATGACCGTAACCGGGAACACGATAGGAGAAAATATTAAGGGATGCGCGAATAAGAATCCTGAGGTTATCCGTCCGCTTGACAATCCATACAGCGCCACCGGCGGACTCGCTGTATTAAAAGGAAACCTTGCGCCGGAGGGCAGTGTGGTAAAACGCTCCGCAGTCGCACCGGAAATGATGGTGCATGAAGGCCCCGCACGCGTATTTGACTGTGAGGAGGACGCCATTGCGGCCATCAAGGGCGGAAAGATCGTTGCGGGCGACGTGGTCGTTATCCGCTATGAGGGTCCCAAAGGCGGTCCGGGTATGCGTGAAATGCTGAACCCGACGTCTGCAATTGCAGGCATGGGACTTG
>CAJUOE010000312.1 GCA_910587895.1 uncultured Lachnospiraceae bacterium | reverse complement strand
TTTTTGCAAATCTAATACTGTATTTTCAGCTTCTTTGTTTATTTTCTTTAAATGCCTCTCTTTTTCAAAATATGTGGGTATCGTTTCTATTAGCATCGATCAAGTTGCTGTCGCCCACAGGTGCAATTTTTTTTGTTTTACCTTTTGAATTCCTTCAAGTCCAATATGCAGAGAAACTCCGAATTTTTTTAGAGAAAAAATTTAACACCATTGAAATTACAACCTTTGAGGATCGCGTTTTTACAGATATCGAACAAGCTGTTTGTCTGGTTTCTTTTTCGGAAACTCCATGACAAACTTAAACTGTACCCCGCTTCTTTCTGCCCCGTCTTTGGTGTAACGGTATTCTTCCGTCCCACTCGGAATGATATAGGCATCATAGGGCTTGCCCGCCTTGCTTTTTAACCCTTTTAACAGGATTTTCTTCCCGGCAAGCATATCCTTCACCTGTGCATCGGTAAGGGCAGCTCCCATTACCCGGCTCACGTTCATACCGCATTTTTTCACACAGTAAGCGCCGAATTTTCCCTTTACCACCTGACCGCCGCAGTTCGGGCATACCCCAAGAGCCGCCTGCTCCTGTGCGAACATCTTTTTCTGCTCATCACTGACCTCATGGTAAGTGTGTATCAGTTCCGACACCATGTTTTCAATGTCCTCCATAAAGTCCTCCATAGGAAGCTCCCCTTTCGCTACCAGCGTCAGGGCATTTTCCCAATCGGCGGTAAGTTTCGGGGACTTCACCACGTCCGGCAGCACCGTAATCAGCTTCATTCCGTCCTCTGTCGGTATGATCTGCTTCTTCTCACGTTTCACGAACCCGTCCTTGACTAACTTCTCAATGATGTCCGCCCTTGTCGCAGGCGTACCCAATCCTTTCCGTTCCACGTCATCGCCCATATCTTCCGCCCCGGCACGTTCCATTGCCGATAATAATAAATCTTCCGTAAAGTGTTTCGGCGGGGAAGTGAAATGCTCGCTGACTTTCGTCTGCACACCGTCAAATGCCTGTCCCTCTGACAGTTCCGGCAGCTTCTTTTCCTCTTTTTCTTCCTCCTGATTCCCGGAGATTTTAAAGGAACGCTTAAAGGCATCCTCAAAGGACTTCCACCCGTTATGCGTGACGGACTTCCCGGAAATCGCAAAAGTATGACCATTGCAGGAAAACTCCGCTTTGACTGTTTCATACAGATGTTTTTCCCCGGTGGCGCATAACAGGCGGTTCGCAACCAAAGACAGGATATTACGCTCCGTTTCCGGCAGTGCCGCAAGGTCAGCTTTCGCTATCTCCATTGTGGGGATAATGGCGTGGTGGTCTGTCACCTTTTTACTGTTCAGAATCCGCTTTATGTCCGGTCTGGAAGCCCTGTTTTCCTCAAACATCAGGGAACTGAATACCGCTTTAATCACGCCCTCTGCGGTATTCCCCATGTCATCGGATAAGAACTGGCTGTCCGTCCTAGAGACTCTCCATACGCAATATCATCCATCAGTAATACCAAACCGTCTGAGGGCAGGTCACTGGAAGAAACCTCCCTGGAAAATGCCTCCACTGCCGAGGGAAGCGTCTCCCTCGTCACCTCCCGGTAATCCACCACATCAAATCCCTGCCGGCGCAGCCATTCCCACTGTTCTTTCCGGGAATTATGAAAGTCAACCCCTTCGGCCCTCACCAGCATGAAGGCCTCAAAGTTCACATTCCGCCTGGCTGTAATCTCATTATTCAGCTGGCGCACAGAACCACTGCACAGATTCCGCGGATTCTTGTAACGCATATCCACATCCTCGATCTCTTCCATTTCACGCCCTCGCGGGTATCTTCCAAAAGGATTCCCTTCTCCAACAGCTCTGCCCGAATTT
>CAJUOE010000311.1 GCA_910587895.1 uncultured Lachnospiraceae bacterium | reverse complement strand
CATCTATAGCGAGCGGGTTCATCCGAAGGATTTTTCGGCAGTACACACCGTACTTTACGGCCACAATATGAAAAATGACTCCATGTTTGGAAGCCTTCATGACTATGAGGCGGCAGAAAAAATGGCTGCTAATATCTATTTCAACCTGTTCCCGAAAATGGATATCCTTTTTAGAGGGGTAATGCTGGATGTATATGATAAGGAATGTTCGTGGATGACGGAATCCGTTTCAGTTATGTATGAAATAACAACAATTGCTATGCTGGATGTGCTGGAACGGCTACAGCTGGAAGAAATTCGGGAGATACTTTGCTCTTATGAGAAGGATTGTAGCACCATAGATTCCGGATGTCAATATACTTTTTAAAATATCTCCAAATTTTTCTAAATTCTTATAAGGCTCTGGTGAACCATTTTGTTTCAGCTCTCTTAATATTTTAGGAATACCTGTTCCCTTTTTTTCAGATAAGTCAATTTCCTTAAATAATTCCCCAATTCTTCTGTTACGGTATTTCCTTCCTTTCACTTTACCTGATGCAAAGCGCTCAAGATTAATCCATTTCGCAAGTCCAGGATAATTAAGTATCTGAATGCTATCTACATATATACGGATTTCCACTGGCTCCGGCTCGCGATAGGACTTATGAAATACTGCATTTACCAATGTTTCTTCTAATGCATTATATGGATAATTAAAATATCGTTCTGCTTCTGCCTGACCTTGCACTTTTACAACTTTTTGCTCAATCACAGTTGTCTTTATATAATCCAAAGCATCCTGAACTTGTCTCCAAATTGGTCCTGTAAATATTTTTTCTGTAAAATCATCAGATGCCTCTGCTTCTTCTGAATGAAATCTAATCAGCTCAATATATGCCCCCGGAATCAGTTTCTCTGGATTTTCCGCAAACATCAATACACCGATATTCCTGATATCCAATTCTGTATCTGTCTCATTTGCAACTTCCTGTGCAAGCAGCAGTTCCTCTAATGAACTGCTGTCCAATTCTCTTACCAGACTACTGTTGCTCTTCCTAATAAAATCTTCAAGATAGCCTCTCCTGATATTATCAATTTTTGCCTTTCTATTGACACGGTCATCAAATGGCACGGAATTAAATTTATCAAACAATTCGGATATTTCATCCTGTTTCGCATCTGTCGTAAGCGATGCCGGCCTAATCCAATATTTCAAACTTTTATCAACTTTTTCACCATTTTCAACATACACTGATTTCGGCGCTTGATAGGGCCGCTATCACCTGCCGAACACCATAGATATATCAAATAAATTCCTTCATTCTTATAATCAACCACTTCTATTCTTGGAATGTACCTTGGAATAATCTGATTACAATACTGAAATATTTCCTGCTGTATGGAATCTAACTTTTCCTTCGGAACACCTTCTAACGGAAATACCGGCATACCATTGCTCTCTTTTACCCCTATGACGATATATCCGCCATTCGTGTTATCATAGTCATTTGCAAAAGCACAAATAGAATGAATAATATCATTGGGGTTCCAGCCTGTTTTATACTCTACACGGTCCTGTTCAACGACACGTCCCTCCAGCAAAGTTTTACATCCGCTCCGGCGCCTCAAATCCCAGCACGTCAATACAGATTTCCAGCGCGCGCCTGGTAAGCTCCAGCAGGCAGATGTAACCGGCCTGCACCATTTCATCCTGCTCGGCAAGGATTTTCGTCTCATGATAAAAATGGTTGAAGGCATTGGAGAGGTCGTAAATGTACGCGCAAACCTTATGGGGCGCGGTATCCGCAAACGCAGATTCCATCATGCTGTTGAATTTGCTGATCTCCAGCATCAAGGCTTTCTCGCTCTGCGACTGTGCCGGAAGTATCTTTGCCATTTCCGGCAAGCTCTTCTTGGCCTGATATTTCTTGAGGATGGATTTGATCCTGACTATCGTATACAGGATATATGGTCCGGTATTTCCCTCAAAAGAGGTAAAGCGATCCACGTCAAAGATATAGTCTTTGGACGCCTGATTCGATAAATCACCGTATTTGATGGCGGAAAGCGCTACCATTTTAGCGGTCTTGCGTCCTTCCTCTTCCTCCACGGTATGATTATCCGTAATCTTTTTATACATTTCTTCGTTGATTTCGTCCACGAGATATTCCAGGCGCATAACGCCACCCTCGCGCGTCTTAAAAGGCTTGCCGTCCTTGCCGTTCATCGTGCCAAATCCCAGAAATTTCAGTTCTGTCTCCGGTTTTACCAGTCCGGTCTTCCTTGCGCAGCGGAATACCTGCGTAAAATACAGCTCCTGACGCTTGTCCACCACATAGATGATCTCGTCCGGCTGATAATCCCGCATACGCCATACGATGGTCGCCAAATCGGTCGTATTGTAGAGTGATGCGCCGTCTGACTTGAGAATCATGCAAGGCGGTACCTCTTTCGTATCGGATTCTTCTTTCACATCTACCACCAGGGCGCCCTCGCTGATATGGGCATATCCGTCGTCTTTCATCTTCTGCACCATGTCCGGTATAAAAGGCTGTGCATCCGATTCCCCTTTCCACAGCTCAAAGGAAACGTTCAGGTTCTCATAATTACGTTTCAAATCACTGACGGACACATCTAAGATATGTCCCAGCAAGGCCTGATATCCTTTCCGTCCATGCTGCAATTCATACGTCGCCTGCATTGCCATTTCCTTGTAATCGTCGTCTTCTTTCGACTTTGCACTCGCCATGGGGTAGATTTCCTCAAGTTCCCCGATCGTAAAAGGCGCTTCCTGCGGATATTCCCCTTCGTAATCCTCCTTAAAATATATAAGCTCTGGCTTGCGCTCTTTCAATTCGGTGATAATCAATCCCATCTGCAAGCCCCAGTCGCCCAGATGGACGTCTCCAATCATCGTATGCCCCATGAACTTCCCAATTCGTTTCACGCTCTCCCCGATAATCGCGGAACGCAGATGTCCCACATGGAGCGGTTTCGCCACGTTCGGTCCGCCGTAATCAATCATAATCGTCCTGGGATTCTCACATTTTGTGCAGCCCAGACGCTCGGAATCCTCTGCCATCTCCTGTAAATAACCTGCCAGATATCCCGGATGCAATTTCAAATTCAGAAATCCCGGTTTCACAGAATCGACGGCCTCAAACATCGGATTATCCTTCAAGCTGTCCGCAACCTTATCCGATATCATAAAAGGCGCGCACTTGTATTCCTTTGCCGCCGCCATCGCGCCGTTGCACTGGTATTCGCACAAATCCGGACGGTTGGAAAGCGTTACCTTTCCGTATTTTCCATCGTACCCGTTGTCCTGAAATGCATTTACAACTTCCCTGCTAATCGCGTCTAATATCTTTTCCATTTCCGTATCTCATTCCTTTCATTACCGATTTCACTGTTCTTTTTATCATAACAAAAAGAAGGGCAGATGTCACTACTTTTTATGACTGCCTCTGCCCATTTTGAAACACGGCGGTATCCACGACCTGTCCATTTTCATTTTCCACAAAAAAAGCGTAATCCCCCTTTATCTCATCTCCCAGCCTCGCCCCGGCCTCTTCCTCCGAGATAAGGGTAATGTTATCCAATTGCGCAAACTCCTTTGCCAGCAGTCCCTCTGGCTCCTCCTTTCGGTACAGGTAACAGGTATAGCGTTCGTCCAAAAGCCATTGGACATACAATCTAAGTTCTGTACTACCACGCATCCTTTCCAGTTTTTCATTGAGATAGCGTTCATAATCCTTGTTCCATTGTTTTGATATTTCGCCGGAATCCCGGTAGTCCATTAAGTTGTAATGCCCTGTCAGATAATCCCCTATATAGAGGGTAATTTTTTTTGCACCGAACAGGTTTGCATGATTGTCATCTGCAAAATCTATATCATAGTCCATCATATCCTCATATATCATATTTAAATATGGAACATCATATTTCTTCGCAATTTCCGGTATTACGTTCATTGCGCGCTGCTGTTTCCTGTTACTGCAAAATGGAATCGCTGTCAACACCACATTAATTTCACGTTCTTTGCATTCTTCCAGTATCTTCTTAAAATAGACAAGACCTACCACATCCATATCATCCATTTTAACTGCCTTATCAATTATCTGATATTTTGACTTATCTTCAATATTATTGTTCAGACTCGCTCCCTTCATTGAGGATCTCTGCCAGTTAAAATCCCTTTCCGCCAGTCCTTCCCAACGATTATGATAAACAGAAAATCCACAGATATGCTCAAACCGTTCATTCCAGTTATCAAACAGGTCACATATTCCTTTTATTTTAACACCTGAGAACGGTATGCTGTCCATTCCCAGATGAATAAGTTGCTGATTCTGATATTTCTTATCTAAATGGACTTTATAGGCATCCAATACGATTACCTTCGGTTTGCTATATTCCAATGCACACATCAGCGTCCAGTATGTCTGTGGCATACAGCTTGACGATGCCCCGAGATTATAGGAACGGATTCCATATTTATCCCACAACTCCATAGGATGAATAGCATTATACATATGGCTTGTTCCCAGAAACCAGACGTCATACTCACCCGGATTTTCCCAGAACTCAGAATACCTCTCCGTGCTTTCTTTCGCACTCAGTATTTGCGACGCATCATTCAGCAGCACACCCAGCAGCAAAACAAAGCACAGGGACGATGCCAGTTTCTTCATCTTATTCATTTTCATCATTTGCCCTCCTCCTATGCTGCGCATTTGCGTTCCTTCCTCTCCACCTCTCGCCTTAAAATTGAAAGTACACGAAAGCCTGCGCGTCATACGCGCTCCCCCATATGCCGAATATCAGCACGAAGAGGATTCCGCCAATATATACCAGCCAGCGGCACCAGATATCCTGCGCAAGCAGCTTGTCCAGCAGGTTCACATTCCTGTATTTGAGCCAGTCCGCCACAAGCAAGATCAGCAGCGAGAACAGCAACAGGTGAAACTGTTTCTGATTCAGCCCGAGGCTGTATACCGAGCCATCAAAGAAAATCCATGGGTTATGCACCGTAAGGATGCTCTTTATCATGTGCAACGCATCATGCATGTTGTCCGCGCGAAAAAAGATCCACGTAAAGTCCACGAGCACGAACGTCACGACTGTCCTGATGGCGCGGTTCCCAAAACTGCCCTCCTTCACCTGCAGGAGTTTCCCGGCCTTCTCCTTCAGGGGTGCAAGCAGGCTCCCGATGACCTGAAAGGCTCCGTTTAAGCCGCCCCAGACCACGAACGTCCACTGCGCGCCATGCCACAGCCCGCTCACCAGGAACACAACCATGATATTCACATATTTCCTCGCCGTCCCCCTGCGGTTGCCGCCCAGCGGAATGTACAGGTAGTCCCTAAACCACGATGTCAGGGAGATGTGCCACCGCCTCCAGAACTCCGCCACTGATTTTGCAAAGTAGGGGCAGTCGAAGTTCTCCATCAGCCCAAACCCCATGACCTTTGCCGCGCCCACCGCAATCGTGGAGTAGCCACAGAAGTCGCAGTAAATCTGCACGGCAAACAGCACGCTTGCCAGAAGGTACTGGCATCCCCGGTATGCGCCCACGTTCCCGTAGACCGTGTCCACCAGCATGGCTATCCTGTCCGCAACCACAATCTTCTGGAAATAGCCCCAGAGCATCAAGAGCAGCCCCCTGCGCATATTTTCAAACGAAAAGGCTTTTTCGCTGCCAATCTGCCGCAGGAGGTTCTTGGAACGCTCGATCGGCCCCGCGACCAGCTGCGGGAAGAACGACACGAACAGCGCATACTTGAAGAAATTCCGCTCCACGTAGATTTCCTTCCGGTACACGTCCATCGTATAGCTCAACGCCTGGAAAATGTAGAAGGAAATCCCCACCGGCAGCAGCAGGTCAAACCCCGGCTCCAGCAGCTTGGCCCCGCATTTCGCAAGCACGAGGTTGATGTTATCAACCGCAAAATCAAAATACTTAAACAAAAAGAGCACCGACAGGTTGAGAAAGAAACTCGCCGCCACGAACAGCTTCCTTCCACGCTCTCCCTGCGGTTTCCCATCACACCAGTCAATCAGAATCCCGCTGAGATAAGTAACTATCGTCGAATACAAGAGCAGCAACGCATACTTTGCATTCCAGCACATATAAAAGAAATAGCTTGCGACAAGCAGCCACAGGTAACGAACTTTTTTGGGCATCGCAAAGTAAAGCAATACCACAACCGGAAAAAAGCAGATAAAGTTTATCGAATTGAACAGCATCCCCTGTCCCCTCCATTTTCCTTAATATTCGACATTATATTTTCACATTTTAGACCAAATCGGTCTAAATGTCAATAGACCATTTCGGTCTTAATATAATTTTAGTTGACAATTTGTAAACAGTAACCACAACTTACCATGCGCATTTTTGCGTATGACATAGGCAATACTATAATATTGTGATATCGAAAGGAAAAAAATGATTTTAATACGACTTAGAGATTTAAGAGAAGACGCAGATTATACGCAGGAATACCTCGCACATCTCTTAAATGTTACCCAACGCACCTATTCCAGATATGAAAATGGAGAACGCGCCATTCCGCTTTCCAGCCTGTGTACCCTCGCTGATTTCTACCAGACCAGCGTAGATTACCTCCTGAACAGGACAGACTGCAAGAATCCCTATCCTCCGGTGAAAAAGCATTGCACAAAAAAACAGGGCAATCACCACTAAACTCATGATTGCCCCAGCAAAAATTTTCCTTTTGTATATTTGACAGTGATAGGTTAAACCAGATAGGGATAAAAATAGATATGTATCGGCAGGAGCATAGATTTTCTCCTGCCACGCCTGTATTTAGGCGGTTTGACGTTTGGTGCGCTACATAGTTTCCCGTCCTTTTTCTCACGCTCATGGACTACGATTTTGTCCACAAATGCATTCAGGGCTTCGGGCGTAATCCGTGAATGCAGGGAAGGACGCGGTATTG
>CAJUOE010000310.1 GCA_910587895.1 uncultured Lachnospiraceae bacterium | reverse complement strand
CTCGAACCCCTTGTTTTATAAGGCTTCAGAAATTTCCGAAATCTCATTTTCACCTCTATTTTTTACCTTCATTTTGTAACATTTCCGCTTTTAAATAACTTCCTGCTCTCTAAAAATATTTCTTATTTTTTCAAAAAACAGCTTGACAAATACCCCGAAATGTGCGGTCGTTTTCGCTGATAATGCCAGCGAAAACGACCCTTTGTTTTATAAGTATCTTCACTCTTTCTCTTATAAAACAAAGGAGGTCACATTTTATGTTCAAACCCGAATTATGGCAGAGCCATGACGAGTATAGAACCATCATCACTACGATTGGTCGCAGGCTTTCCCGTAACAACCCTAAATATTCCTTTAACGAATATGATGCGGAACGCCAGAAACTCTTAAACCTCAATCTTGACCCGCTTTTGGATTATATCCATGGTTTTTATTCCCAGAGCGGACGCCCTGCAAAACACCAGGCACAGATCCTGCGCTCCCTGATCCTTTTTGTCCTGCTTTTTAATAAAACCAAAGCACGCACAAGCCTTACTTTATGGGTACGTGAAGTCCTTCCCAACTCCATTTCCCTGGCTGTTCTTATTGGCTGCTCCTCTCTGGATGAACTGCCGCCCCTCGGCTCTTATTATGATTTCATGAACCGCTTCTGGATGGGCACGAGGAACCTGTATTCCCGCACGGCGCTTCTTCCGGCAGGCAGAAACGGCAAAAAACCAAAAAAACTGATTGGCGCCGATGGAAAACTGGAGGAACCGCAAGACCCCTGCACGGTTACCTGCAGGGATATCGCAAATGATATCCTGGACGGAAAGCCTGCCGCTGACAATCCACAAGCCGCACTCCAGAAAATCTTTTCCATTCTTGCTGTACTGCCGTCTGTCCGCCTTGGGCTGATTGATGCGCAAAACCTTACCCTCTCCGGTGACGGCACCGCTGTGGTTTCCCATTCCTCCCCTTACGGCAGGCATCTTCACTCCTGCGGCAGGGACTGCCCGTTCCGGGATGGCTGCGGACGCCATTATTCTGACCCGGATGCCTCATGGGGATGGGACAGCGATAACAAAACATGGTTCTTCGGACATACTCTTTATATGCTGTGCACCAGGAACAATGCGTTGAAAATCGAACTCCCGCTGTTAATAAAATTTACCGATGCCAAACGCCATGACAGCAAAAACTTCCTTTATGCCATAGATGATTTCGGGCGCAATGCCTTTGGCATTTCACCGAAAAATGTCTGCCTTGACTCCGCACACGACAACATCCCAACCTATGAACTGCTGGAACACTGGGATATCAATGCGCTGATTGACATCAACGGCAGGGCAAAGTCATCAGAAAACGCCCCTGCGGATGTCACTTTCAACAAGGAAGGACATCCTGTCTGCAAGGCTGGGCATGAAATGTGCCCCTGGGGAAATGATCCAGTCAAGGATGCTCATAAATACCGATGTCCCTGGAAATGCGGTCGTATTAAGGAATGCCCTTACGCCGCCGAATGCTCCCCTGGCAGCTATGGGCGCACGGTCTACATAAAGAATAAAGGAGAGCTCCGTTTCCAGCCGCGCATCCCCAGGGATTCCCAGCAATATAAGGATATTTACAAGGAACGTACCGCCTGTGAACGCGTCAACGACCGCGTTCTCAATGACTACTGCCTGCAGAGCCTGAAAATACGGGGCAGGGATCATTTCTCATTCTGGAGTATGCTCATTGGCATCTGCATACATCTTGATGCGAGATATAAAGTGGCACATTTGTACGTTGTCTGATCTATTATGAATACACTCGAACTCTATAACCAGCCATTTATCCTGTTAAAAAACGCATTTCTAACAGGCTTACTACTTTATGCCCTTTTTTCGGGAAAGTTCCCCTGAACAATTTTAAAATGAACATTTTTCTCTCCCACTTGTTGAATCCGTTTATATGGCCTGTTTTTCTGTTGCATCTTCAGTGAGTTTCCGAGACTACTCAGCAAACTTAACCTACTAACAGTATACACGACATACCTCTTTTTCACAACACAAACATACTATCAATATAAACACATGTTCCCAATAAGAAGCAAGAACTGTCTGAATATTTCTACACCGTTTTTGTCGAGCCTGCTCTGTATCCACAAAATGATATGGTTCATATTCACCGACCGAAAGCACTTTGACCGTTACTTTATCCCCTACTGTCAACACATCATGGATATCTTTGACAAAATTATTTGAAACTTCACTGATAT